>JAEYZX010000066.1 GCA_023427845.1 Bacteroidota bacterium | reverse complement strand
GCTGTCGATCCAGCCGAAACACAATGCCAGCTCGACTGATTCGGGCCAGGTGATGCTTTGGATTTCTGTGCCTTTCTTATAAAAGCCAACCAACACTTCGGTTGCAGTTTTATGGTTTTTCTGAAGCCACTTCCTGAAATCGGCCGGCGTAGCAAAAAATATCGGTTCCATAAATCGGTTTTGATCGTTAAATATAACAATTGATTATCGTTAGGGCGCTTTTTCACATTGTAAACCCTCGTTTTATTGTTACTTTTGTGCAACAACAACACAAACAAATGAGTTCCGAAAACAGCAAGCGTTACAGTGATCGCGGCGTATCCGCATCAAAGGAAGATGTCCACAACGCAATCAAAAACATCGACAAAGGCCTGTTCCCTAAAGCTTTTTGCAAGATCGTCCCAGATTTCCTTACAAACGATCCCGAATATTGCCTGATCATGCATGCCGATGGCGCAGGAACCAAGTCGTCGCTCGCGTACATGTATTGGAAGGAAACCGGCGATATTTCGGTCTGGAAAGGAATCGCGCAGGATGCGCTGATCATGAATATTGACGATCTTTTGTGCGTTGGTGCGACCGATAACATCATGCTTTCCTCTACAATCGGCCGCAATAAAAACCTGATCCCGTCCGAAGTACTTTCGGCAATAATA
The DNA here is from genome assembly GCA_023427845.1 of Bacteroidota bacterium. Taxonomy (GTDB): domain Bacteria; phylum Bacteroidota; class Bacteroidia; order Flavobacteriales; family Flavobacteriaceae; genus Flavobacterium. The sequence goes on along the minus strand of JAEYZX010000066.1, from coordinate 7,972 downwards.
AATGGAACCGAGGAACTGCTTGCCGAGCTTAAATCGTATGGCGTCACAATCCATTCGACCGGCGGCGAAACTGCCGATGTGGGCGATCTCGTACGGACGATTATTGTCGATTCGACCGTGACGGCACGCATCAGACGCAGCGAGGTAATCGACAATGCGAATATTAAACCGGGCGATGTGATTGTCGGACTTGCCTCGTTCGGACAGGCAAATTACGAGAAAGAATACAATGGCGGAATGGGGAGCAACGGACTCACATCGGCGCGGCATGATGTTTTTGATAAATATCTTTCCAAAAAATATCCCGAGAGTTTTGATGCGATGGTTCCTGAAGATCTGGTTTATTCCGGCAATGTAAAACTTACTGATTCCGTACCGGATTCGCCGCTCGATGCCGGAAAGCTGGTTTTGTCGCCAACGCGGACATACGCACCTATAATCAAGAAAATTCTATCGAAATATTCGCCCGAAGAAATCCACGGAATGGTCCATTGCAGCGGAGGCGCGCAAACCAAGGTGCTGCATTTTGTTGATGACGTCCATGTAATAAAAGACAATCTGTTTCCCGTACCGCCGCTTTTCAAATTGATACAGGAGCAGTCGCAAACCGATTGGAAGGAGATGTATCAGGTATTCAATTGCGGCCACCGAATGGAATTGTATGTGCCTGCCGACATCGCAAACGACATCATTGAAATCTCACGGTCATTCGGCGTCGATGCACAAATCGTTGGCAGGGTAGAAGCAGCCGAAAAAAAACTGCTTACGATTTCAAGCGAGTTCGGCACTTTTGTTTATTAGAGCCAATGCTGCCAATTCGCTCTTTTGGAGCTCGGGTCCGGTCATCCGCTGTATCTTTTTAATTTCCTGGCGTCAATTAAAAAGGATGCCGCTACTACCCGGGCTAGGGCCGCTGACTCAAGAAAAACTTTTAACATAAAAAATTTTGTTTAGTCAGTAATTTTAATACTAGACCTTGGAGGTCTTAAGACCTTGGAGGTTTGTAATTAATTTGATGAAACGCAACAACATCCAATTGCAATGAAAATAAATCCCAAATCCGGAATAGGGGAATTGCTGTTCGGCATGAAGCAGCCCGATGTGATTTCAATATACGGGCAACCCGATAAAAAGTTCACCGACGATGAGAAAAATGTCATCATGGTATACAACAAACAACAATTCCGGCTAACATTTTATGAAGACGAGCAATTTCGTATGGGTTATATCATTTCGTCAAATCCAGAGCTTGAGATGTTCGGTCACAAAGCAATCGGTGAACCGGTTGAAAAGTTGAAAGAGCTACTCATCTCGAACGGATTCAAAATGTGGGAAAAAGAAGATTTCGACATTACCGAAAACCACTTCAATGAATCCGGTTGGATTACACTTTCGTCCGAATTCGGGCGTATCGTAAAAGTCGAACTCGGCGCGATAATAAACGATAAGGACGAATTTGACTGGAAGTTCACCAAATAACAAAACGCCCGATTGGTTCAAACCGAATCGGGCGTCTGCCATTTTCATTGCATTTGCATTATTGTTTTGGTGCCGGTGGCGCGTCGAATATCTGAATCTCAAAAATAATATTGGAGTTCGGCGGAATCACATTTCCCGCACCCTGTGCTCCATAACCTAAATTTGACGGAATAAAAGCCACAAGCTTGTCGCCAAATTTCATTTGTTCAAGCGCTTCGATGAATCCGGCAATAAGTCCGTCTTTTTTACCCGCGGTAAACGGAAACGGTTGATAACCTTGTTGAGCCGAACGATTTCGATCCCATTTTCCGAATTCTTTTGCAACTTCTTCAATGCTGCTATCAAATAAGGTCCCATTTTCGAGGAATCCTGCATAATGTACATACATCGTTGCTCCCGGCGCAGGCTTCGCCCCGTTGCCTTTTTCGATGATCATGTATTGAAGTCCGCTTGGAGTTTTTGTTGATTTAGCTTTTATATCGTTAAGGTATACCGCTTTGGCTGCGCTTGCCTGGGCCTGTTTGGCACGTTGTTCAGCCGCAATCGCCGCCTGTTTTTTATCTTCTTCAGCCTTGCTTGCCATATAGTCAGAAAATGTTTTTGCGGCATCGAATTTCTTCGCGGCATTTCCTTTTCTTACGATGGTGACCTTATTTATGACATCATCCTGCGCAATTTTGTTCACGGCATCCATTCCGGTTACTACATGCCCAAAAACAGTGTGTTTGCCATCAAGCCATGGCGTTGCTTTGTGCGTGATGAAAAACTGGCTTCCGTTTGTGGCAGGACCCGAGTTCGCCATAGACAGAATTCCTCCTGAGTTATGTTTAAGGTCGGTGATTTCATCTTTGAACTTATATCCCGGATCTCCGGAACCGTTACCAAGTGGGTCGCCGCCCTGGATCATGAAATCTGCGATAACACGGTGAAATTTTAGTCCGTCGAAGAAAGGTTTGCCTTTGCGGTCATTTGTGACATATGTGTTTGTCCCTTCGGCCAACGATACGAAATTTGCAACCGTAACCGGCGTTTTTTCATACTCCAACTGAAGCACTATTTTTCCTTTGGAAGTTTCCATTTCAGCAAAAACGCCTTCATCTGCAGGTTGCGTTTTTTTGTCTGTTTGGGCATGCATTGCCGCGATTCCCATGAATAATAAAGTGATGACTTTCAATTTCATATTTATACTATTTATTTATCATTGTTAGTTTGTTGGTTCCATCAATTCCACTTCAAATATCAGGTTGGCACCCGGAGGGACCACATTCGCAGCGCCTTGATCTCCGTAAGCAAGATACGAGGGTATGAAGAAAACAGCTCTATCGCCATACGCCATTTTTTCGAGGCCTTCGATGAAACCAGGAATCATGCCAATTTTTTTTCCATACTCGATGCGTATTGGGTGATAACCTCCTTGTTCTTCCCGGATCTGATCGTAAACGCCAAACTGCTCGGCAACCGATTTTTCGCTGCTGTCAAACAGTTGCCCGCTTTCAAAATATCCGGAATAGTGTGCAAATACAAGCGTTCCTGAAGCAGGTTTTTTTCCGCTGCCATTCTTAATTATTGCATATTGCAAACCCGATGTGGTTTTTTTAGCTTTTTTGCGGAGTTCATCAAGTTCAGTCTTTTTGGCGTCGGCGATCGCTTTGTATTTTTCATTGTACAATCGATTTCGCTCCGCTGCCTTTGCCTCCTGCTCGACCAATGACTGTGCGGCCTGTGCAAAATAATTGTCGAAGACCTTTATCGCATCGAATTTTTTTGCGCCTTCACCCTTTCTGATGATGGAAACAGATTTTATGACATCACCTTGCTCAATACTATTTACAGTTTCCATTCCGTCAACCACATGACCAAAAACGGTGTGGAGTCCGTCGAGCCATGGTGTCGCCAGATGCGTAATAAAGAATTGGCTGCTGTTTGTTGCCGGACCTGAATTCGCCATCGATAGGATTCCGCCTTTATCGTGGCGAAGGTCGGTGATTTCATCTTTGAATTTGTAACCCGTATCACCGGCACCGTTACCGTCAGGATCGCCGCCCTGGATCATGAAATCCTTAATTACGCGATGCCATTTTAATCCGTCAAAAAACGGACGGCCTTTTTGCTCGGCGCGGACGAATTTATTTTTTCCTTCGGCAAGCGTCACAAAATTTGCTACGGTGACCGGTGTTTTTTGATATTCCAATTGCGCCAGTATCGTGCCTTTCGACGTTTCGATTTCGGCGTATAATCCGTCGGGAAGATCACGGTGTTTGTCTTTGCACGAAAACAGAACTGCCACGAGTACAAGCAGTAGGCTACTTTTTTTCATCATTTTTTAATTGTTTCCAGTGGGATTGGGGTCAGGTTTGAAATCGGATAGCGTTACGGTACAGATCAGCGGTTCATTTGGTCCAATCCGTCTGTTGTCGCCATGATAACCATATGCCATATGCGATGGGAACAAAAACGTCACGGTCTCATTTTTACGCATCAGTTTGATCCCGTCGCGCAATCCCATCATGATCTTTTGTTCTTTATCGACATAATATACTTGCGGACGCAGTTCCAGCTCGGAGTAGATCACGTTTCCGTCAAGATCTTTTACTTCGTATGTGAAATAAGCGATATCCCCCTTCTTTGGTGTCAGTGTATCGATCAAATTACGTTTTTCATACGTGTACCAATAGCCTTTTTTGGAACCGAAGTACTTGTCGGCTGCATCGCTTTTGATAATTGAATCAATTTTATCTTCCTCACTCGCGATCAATTTTTTATTGCGCTCGACAGATTCTTTAATAAACGTACCTGAGGAATGCGAAACCGGAGGCCGTGCCTGTTGCTGGCTACAGCCGATCAGTAGTGATACAGCGCAAATTGCCGCTATGTTTTTAATTAGTTTCATTCGTTGATGTTGATCTGGGTTATGATATTTTCAAATTTCCTGACGGTATCCTCTAATGACAGATACGATTTTCCTCCTGCCGCATTTATATGTCCGCCGCCGTTGAAATGCTCCCGCGCAAATTTATTCACATCGAAATTTCCCTGTGAACGGAACGAGATTTTGATTATGTTTTCTTCACGGTGCTCAATGAAAATTGCAGTAAAAACGATGCCTTTTATCGCGAGTCCGTAATTTACAATGCCTTCGGTATCACCTTTAACATAGTTGAAACTGTCGAGTTCCTGTTGCGAAAGTGTGATGAATGAAGTTTTGCGATCGGGGCGGATTTGCATGTTCTGAAGCGCGCGTCCCAACAATTGCAGGCTTTCGTATGAATTATTGTCGAACAGATTGTTGTGGATCTTTCCGTTTTCGATTCCGAGTTCGATCAGTTCGGCAGCTACGCGGTGTGTAAGGCTTGTGGTTGAGGCAAACCGGAACGATCCGGTATCGGTTACCATACCGGTATAAAGACACGTACCGATTGTCTTGTCGATAAGCGGCTTGTGCCCCAATCCGACGATAAAATTATAAACCATCTCACATGTCGAACCGAAAGCTGTATTTGAATACGTATACTTAGCATAGGTGTCGGGCGACTGGTGATGATCGATCATGATGAAAAGTGCCTTCGAAGCTTTTAATGGTACTTCCATATCGCCGGTGCGATGGAGTGCATTGAAATCGAGTGTGAAAATGATATCGGCATCTATGATTATCGCAGATGTGGCGTCTTTATCCTGTTCCCAGATACGGATGGTATCGGATGCAGGTAGCCAGGCAAGAAAATCGGGAAATTCATTTGGCGCGATTACTAAAGGATTTTGCCCCAGTTTTAAAAGTAAATGATAAAGCGCGAGCGTCGAACCTATTGCGTCGCCGTCTGGGCTTTTGTGCGGAATGATTGCGATTTTTTTTGGCGTTGCCAATAATTCGCTTATTTCCTGAAATTCATGTTCATTCATAGGTTGCGAATTTACATTTTTTTCGCAACACTCTAATGGTTTTAGTAATTCATTGTGAAACAAAAAGCCCAAGCCATACTGCCGCGAGCCCCGCAATTACACTGGCTGCAATATAGGCGAATGCCACAGTGAACCACCCGACGGGATGAGGTTGAAGTTCTCAAATCAAAACGTTGTAAAGCCACCGCAGAAACCTGTTACGAGCAGCCATTTCAAAGATGAATCGGCAACATTATTTGTTGAGCATTCCGATGCAACCGATCAGGAAGCATCCCATGACATTTGCGAAAAACGTAGCAAGCGGAAAAGCAGAAGAGAAATTCCGGTTTACGACAACCGTCGTCAGATAACGCAAAACGCTTCCAGCAGCTCCGCCAATGGCAACCAATAGTATCGTTTTTAGCATCGTTAGGGTAGCACGGTTCGGAAAGTTAGATTAATTCTGGCTTGATGGATCTTCTTGGTCTTTGGAAGGCTGTGCAGCCAGTTGGTCTGCGTTTGGCCTTGCATGACCAGCAGGCTTCCGTTCTCCAACGTCAATGAAATTGTTTCTTTTGTAAATTTATGTTTGAACGCGAATTTTCGGGCGGCACCAAGACTGACCGAAGCAATAGTGGTGTTTTTGCCGAGAATCTTTTCATCGTCGCTGTGCCATGACATGCCTTCATCGCCCGAATGGTACAGATTGAGCAGGCACGAGTTGAACTTGGTTCCGGAAACCTTTTCGGCGTGTTCCTTGATTTTAAGCAGCTCGGTTGTCCATGGCAGCGCGCGTTTGGTAGTGTTTGAATAGGTGTATTCATAGGGTTTGTCGCCATACCACGCCGCTTTGCGTTTTGTGACGAAATGCCTGCCGAATATTTTGGCTTCATCGTTTTTCCATTCGATGCCGCGGAACAATACTTCGAAGTATTCCGTTGCTTTTTCAACTTCGATTATCGGACCGAAATACAGCGTTTCGCCATCATAAGGAAGAAGATTTTCTGGAGCTGCAGGGATACTGATCATTTATCCGGAATTTATTTTGGAAGCCGCAACGCGATTTTAGCGAAGCGCGTGAGCGATAGAAGCGGACATCCTTTTTGTTGAAGACTGTTCAATAAAGATGATGCAAGATAACAAAAAGATGGAAGCGGATAGCGCGGCCCGTGCGTTGGCGGTGCCAGGGAAGGGACACGCCCACGGGATTTGGAAAGAATTGGTTTTGGAATCGGAAAAAATAAAAGTATTTTTGCACATGCAACACAACGTACTTATCCTCGATTTCGGCTCGCAATACACACAACTTATTGCCCGGCGCGTTCGCGAACTCAATATTTTTTGCGAAATTTTTCCATTTAACAAAATTCCAACCGATTTATCAAGTTACAAAGCGGTAATTCTTTCGGGAAGCCCGTTTTCGGTCCGTGGCGAAGATGCGCCACACCCTGATTTATCGCAGATACGCGGCAAGCTTCCGCTGTTGGCGGTTTGTTATGGCGCGCAGTATCTGGCACATTTCAGCGGTGGCGAAGTAGCGCCTTCGAACACTCGTGAATACGGACGTGCGAATCTGTCGTATATCAAAAGCGGTGAGGACTTTTTTCACGAAGTTCTTGAGAATTCGCAGGTCTGGATGTCGCATAGCGATACGATAAAATTATTGCCATCGAATGCGGTATTGCTTGCAAGCACAAGCGATGTCGAGAATGCTGCCTACAGGATCGAAGGAGAAACCACATACGCCATACAATATCATCCCGAGGTTTTTCATTCGACCGACGGCAAGAAAATGCTCGAGAATTTCCTTGTGAAGATTGCACACGTACCCCAGAATTTCACTCCGAATGCTTTTGTTGAGGAAATTGTGGGCGAATTAAAACAGAAACTTCAGGACGATAAGGTTGTACTCGGGTTATCGGGCGGTGTCGATTCGACCGTTGCCGCAGTATTGCTGAATAAGGCAATCGGAAAAAACCTCTATTGCATTTTCGTAAATAACGGATTGCTACGAAAGAATGAATTTGAAAATGTGCTGCATCAATACAAAGATATGGGGCTCAACGTCAAAGGAGTTGATGCAACCGATAAGTTTATGTCGGCTTTGCACGGGATTTCGGAACCGGAGGCTAAGCGCAAAGCGATAGGAAAGGCGTTTATCGAAGTTTTTGACGATGAGGCGCACAAGCTTGAAGACGTTAAGTGGCTTGCACAGGGAACGATTTATCCCGATGTGATCGAGTCGATCTCGGTTAACGGTCCGTCGGCCACGATCAAATCGCATCACAATGTAGGTGGTTTGCCCGATTTCATGAAACTCAAAATCGTCGAGCCATTGCGAATGCTTTTTAAAGATGAGGTACGCAGGGTTGGGGCAACGCTCGGAATTGATCCGGAGCTTCTTGGAAGGCATCCGTTTCCAGGTCCCGGGCTGTCTATCAGGATTTTAGGCGACATCACATTGGAAAAAGTTCGTATCTTGCAGGAAGTTGACGCCGTTTTTATCGATGGATTAAAGTCGTGGGGACTTTATGACAAGGTTTGGCAGGCCGGAGCTATATTGCTTCCGGTTGACAGCGTTGGAGTCATGGGCGATGAACGTACATATGAAAAAGTC
>JAEYZX010000199.1 GCA_023427845.1 Bacteroidota bacterium | reverse complement strand
CTCAAGTATTTACAACCGGTGATACCGCGAACCGCAAGCCGGCCCGGTGTATTTCTGGCGACCTCATCACCATTCGCATCAACTATCTTTGCCTGATAACCCCGAATGGGCAAACCCGTCGCTCCCTGACGCATGTTTTCGTCATTCGATGAAATAAATATGTGCAGAATTTCAGTCGACCCGATTCCGTCTATGATTTTCAGTCCTGTCGCATCGTAAAAATCCTCCCAAACTTTTAACGGAAGCGTTTCGCCGGCCGATACACATTTGCGAAGTGACGAAATGTCGTAACCCTTCACGAGTGTCGTAATGATTCGCCATGCAGTGGGCGCAGTAAAACATATCGTGACCTTATAATCCTGGATCGCCTTCAGCAATAATTCAGGCGATGGTTTTTCGATCAGGAACGTCGACGCACCATAGTAGAACGGAAACAGTACCATGCCGCCAAGCCCGAATGTAAAACCGAGCGGCGGACTACCGGTGAAAATATCGTCCGGAGTCGGTTGCAAAGAGTATTTTGGAAATGCTTCACAAATCAACAATACATCGCGATGGAAATGAGCAGTCATTTTTGGCTTTCCCGTAGTTCCCGATGTAAATCCGATCAGGCATACACAATCCGCCTTGGATTCAAAGTTGCAAAACGTTGCCGGCTTGTTGTGCATCAATACTTCAAGTTTCGATAGGGAAGTTTCTGTGCCATCGTATGTTAAATATTTTTTCAGAAAAGTAGAATCGACAGCTGCAAGTGCTTCTTCAAGCCTGTAATCGCACAATGCATATGAGATCTCTGCACAATCGATCATCGTAGTCAACTCTTTCTCGCGGAGTAATGGCATTGTCGCAACTACAATTCCGCCTGCCTTGATTATCGCAAACCAACACGCCACAAACATCGGATTGTTGGCTCCGCGAAGCAACACCCTGTTTCCCGATACGAGTCCCATTTCGTCAACAAGCACATGTGCGATCTGATTCGATTTCGCATAAAGCTGATTATAGGTCCAAACCGATTCGAAGGTTCGGATCGCCACGGCATCGCCACGTCCTTCGCGAATGTGCCTGTCGAGCAGTACATCGACGCAATTGAGATCTTCGGGAAACTCAAAATCGGGATCATCAAAAAGATAATCGGCCTGCAAATCTTGTTCAGGCAAATGATCGTGCGCAAAATTGTCGTCGTAACAAAACATTTAATCTGCTTTTAAAAAGTTATGAATTTCGTCCAAATAGTCATCTTCGCGGTCCAGCCAGCCATAGTGCCCGCATTTATCGAGGAGCACAAGTTTGGAATTTGGAAATGCTTTGTGTGACCGTTTAGCGGTTTCGATATCGAGCAAATCATTTTTTCCTGCAATCACCAAAACCGGTTGTTTAAAACCGGCTAATTTTTCTTTGCAGTCAAATCCGATCCGCCGCATATCTTCCCAGAGCATTCGGTTGATTTGCATATTTCCCTGGGTCAGCCGTTCGGCGATTTCAGGCACATTCTTTTTATTGTAAACATATGCAGGAGCAAGCGCGCGGCCCCGGCCAATACGCGCGGTGTATGAGGTATCACCAGAATTTAATTTCCGATTCCAGTATGCCAAAGAATCCCGTTGTTGCTTTGTGAGAAGTTTATTGGTGCGATCGCCGACATAAGTCAGCAGATTCAGATCGATTCCGCCAGACGAAGACAGAATCAACTTATCAATGCGATCAGGATGCTTCGTCGCATAATATGACGCAAGCATCCCGCCGAACGAATGCCCAAGGACGATCCACTTTTCCAGTTTAAGGTGTTTGCGAAGCGTTTCAATATCCGAAACAAGCAAATCCATCGCCATTGTATCGGCAGAGCTGTTTTTCAAGGTCGATTTCCCTGTGCCGCGCTGGTCATATAGTATTGCGAGGTTATTTTCTGACAGTTTTTCAGCCAACGGAACGAATCCGTCGCTGTTCATTCCCGGTCCGCCGTTGATGATCAGCAAAGGTTGCCCGCTCCCGAAAGTACGGTACGATAACCGTGAATCGGCTGTGTCAATTGTTTCGCCATTCTGCGAACATGCCGAAAACGATACCAACATCAAAAGCAATAACTTTTTCATTATTTTTTATGAGTTTCAGGTTTCAGTGCTTTTTTCATCGTTTCCTTTTCTTTTCTATCGGCCGCATGAGCAGGATAAAGATGCGACTTGCCTTGAATATATTGATTTGGGATATCTCCGGGTTCGTAATTTTCATGCGCTTGTGCATGCCGTACAAATCCCGGATCAAGTAAAAATGGTTTTCCAATCGATACCAGATCGGCCCTGCCATTCAGCAAAATTGTATTGATCTGGTCTATGTCCTGAATCGAACCGGTAGTGATTGTCGGAATCTCGAGTGTATTACGGATTACCTCCGAAAATGGTGTTTGCCACATTCTGCCTATTTGCGGATTTTGATGCGAAACCGTATTTCCGGTTGAAACATTGATGATGTCGGCACCGGCGTCACTAAATGCTTTGCTGATCGCGATCACATCTGCATCACTGATCCCGTTTTCTGCCCAGTCGGATGCCGAAATGCGGACCGACATTGGCTTGTATAAATTGAAGACTGAGCGCATAGCCGAAAAAACACGAAGCGGGAAACGCAGGCGGTTTTCGAT
>JAEYZX010000181.1 GCA_023427845.1 Bacteroidota bacterium | reverse complement strand
GAGAAAAAGTTGTCCGAAAGCGAGAAAATGGTTGCGTTTTTCAAAGAAACCAGCATTACCGCCGCAGAGGCAAATCCTGTATTGGAGGAAAAAGGTAGTGCTTTGATGTCGCAATCCGACAAGATGTTTAAGGTTTTCTCCCGCCCTCAAATCGATTTAAACGATATAATGAAATTTGAAAAAGTGCAGGAGTATATTGCCAATAATGAACTTGATCGGGAAATTCTTGAACAGGCCGAAATACAGGTTAAGTATTCCGGATATATCGAGAAAGAACGGAACAATGCCGATAAGTTGACGCGTCTGGAGGATGTCAAGATCCCCGAATTTTTTGATTACTCAAAAATTAAATCAATGTCGATTGAAGCAAAGCAAAAACTCAGTAAGATTAGGCCGGTTACGATCTCACAGGCTTCTCGGATCAGTGGGGTTTCGCCAAGCGACATTTCCGTGTTATTAATCTATATGGGACGATGATGTTCCACGTGAAACTTCAGCGCACTATCCGCTGTATTAAAGGGATGACAGCGATTATTGTCGTACTCTGTAGCCTGTCGGCATGTGTTGGTTCAAGGCCTGCTGTTCAGATTACGGATTACGTAGTTTTACCGGATGGTATCGAAAATTTAGGCGGCGCGCCTTTGTCTGCATTTATATTCGAGAACAATCTGCGTAATCAATCTATCGAGCGTTTTTTAAACTCGAAGTTTAAAACCGACACTTATTCCGATAAGGAATTTTGGATACCGATTGGCGGAGAGAAATTTAAACTAATCCTATATGATAACGCAGAGTTTGAAAAGTTTTTTTCAGATCGAAATTTCGTTGTTTCAAATCTCGATCCTGCAAATGTTCAAACCGGTACCCAACGGAAATTTGTTGCAATATCATTGGTTACTGAAAGGAATGAGGATGCTTTAAAGGAAACATCGCTGTATTACAACATCTCAACAAATTATCTAAAGGCACTGAAGGACGAGTATTATTATAATGGAAATAACTAGAGATAAGTTTTGGCTAACGATCAATGATCATTCGGTGTCGGGCGACTCGTTCGACTTGTTTTATAATTCAGAGTTCGATATGCTCGTTACCTATCCACAACCTGAGCCGGCGCTGCTTCCGACCTATTATGACAGTGAAGATTATATTTCGCACACCGATTCGAAGCGCTCGGTGTTCGAAAAGATCTATCATGTCGTAAAGAACATTTCTATAAAGAGTAAGGTAAAACTTATAAATTTAGAGGCTGCGTCGAAGGGTAATTTGCTTGATATAGGTGCAGGAACAGGTGATTTTCTCGCATTCGCAAATTCGAAAGGCTGGAATACATTAGGGATTGAACCCAATGACAAGGCCAGAAATATTGCGATTTCCAAAGGTGTCGCATTTAAAAGCGATACTAAGGACATTCCGGATGCGTCTTTCGATGTAATTACAATGTGGCATGTTCTTGAACACGTTCCCGATTTAGACAACCAGCTTGGCGAGTTGCGGCGATTACTAAAACCAAACGGAACGCTCGTCATCGCAGTCCCAAATTTTAAATCGTTTGACGCTAAACATTACGGAAAATTTTGGGCTGCCTACGATGTGCCTCGTCATCTGTGGCATTTTTCGAAACGATCTATTGAATTGCTGGGTGCGGGTCACGGACTCCAGCTCAGGAAAATCTTGCCGATGAAATATGACGCTTTTTACGTCTCTATGTTATCCGAAAAATATAAAACAGGAAAAGTAAACTTCGTAACAGCTATTTTGATCGGATTGAAATCGAATCTGTTCGGACTTCGAAAAAAGGAATATTCGTCTCATATTTACATCCTAAAATACACTCAAAACGGATTATAGCGCATCTAAGCCATAATTCGTACGCTATTTATGCTGTTTACTGCCGCGTATTATTTGAGCGTTCTAATGGGATTAAAATAGTTCAAATTTGATAGTTTGCAGTGATGAGATTCGCTTCGGTCATAGCAACGGTTTATATTGCTCAAAGCGACTATAGGCGATGCAGACAATTTAATTTTTTATACTTTTACGCACTTTAAAACAATAAAACATAAAATGAAAAGAATACTTGTAATTACCGCATTGGCACTTTCAGTTATTGCATGCGAACAAAAATCGGAATCGGCAGCTTTTAAAACTGCTTATGTCGACACCAACAAACTTCTTGAAGAATATACTGAAGCAAAAGATCTTGATGCAAAGTATAAGGCCAAGGCTGATGAAATGGGTAAAGAACTCAAGCTTGAAGCCGAACGTTTCCAGGCAGATGCTGCCGCATTTGAGAGAAACGCGCGTGCGAACGGCGAAATCTGGGCCCGTCAGAACAGCGGTCCGCTTCAAAAGCGCCAGCAGGAATTACAATATGCTCAGCAAGCAATACTGCAGCGTCTACAGCAGGAAAGCGGTGTTGAAATGGATACGATGGTAAGTTCCGTGAAGCGGTTCATTAAAGACTATGGCAAGAAAAACGGTTACGATTATATTTATGGAACCGGTGAAGCAGTTTCAATTCTGTATGCTCAGGATAAATATGATATCACAGCCGATATCATAAAAGCGCTTAACGACAAGTACAAAGCCGGAGACAAGGCTGCCGATGCGCCGGCGGTTAAACCTGAAGAAACGAAGACTGAATCGAAATAAATCTTTGATTTTTATTTGACGAAATGCTTTCCGGTAGGAAGGCATTTTTTTTAGAATAATTCTTGATTTTCAGTCGATTGAAACTAAAAATTTTCTTTATTTTTCTCCGGTCAAAATATACGCCATATGGAAGCAATCTCTGAAGCCGCAGCCTATACACTTCGTTTCATAAATCAGACACGACGTTCGGTCTTTCTTACGGGAAAAGCCGGAACCGGAAAAACAACTCTGCTTAAGGAAATCATTCGAACTACCTATAAAAATACCGTGGTTGTGGCGCCAACGGGCATTGCAGCGCTGAATGCGGGCGGTGTGACAATTCATTCGATGTTTCAGCTGCCACTTGCGGGATTTATTCCGACATCTAATGTTGCACCGCAATTCTCTTTGAATGTGAAGTTTGAAACCCGTGATTCACTGCGTCGTCATTTTAAAATGAGCGCTGTAAGAAAATCGGTTATCCGAAATATGGAGTTGCTGATCATTGACGAAGTCAGCATGTTGCGTGCCGATTTGCTCGATGCAGTCGATTTTATGATGCAGACCGTCAGAAAAAATAACCGTCCATTTGGAGGTGTGCAAACCTTGTTCATTGGCGATTTACTTCAACTCCCGCCAGTGGTCAAAAACGAAGAATGGAACACACTCAAAAATTACTACAAAGGGTGCTTTTTTTTTCATTCGCACGTTATTCAGCGTGATCCGCCGTTATACATTGAACTTTCGAAAATCTACCGGCAATCCGATTCTACATTTATTTCATTGCTTAACAATCTTCGGAACAATAATGTTTCACGTGAAGACGTGCAGCTGTTGAATACTTTCGTCAATCCTGATTTCGACCTTAAAGCAAATAAGGGATACATTACGCTTACAACGCACAATGCGATGGCCGATCAGATCAATTCGCAGGCATTGAATGACCTGGACGGAGCGGAGCAATCTTTTTACGCAGAAATCGTTGGGGATTTTCCCGACAAAATCTATCCGCTCGACGAGACATTGCACCTGAAGGTCGGCGCGCAAATTATGTTTGTCAAAAATGATTTGTCGGCCGATAAAAATTATTTCAACGGCAAAACAGGTTTTGTTACTTCGCTTGCGGAAAGGGAAATTCTGGTTCATTTTCCTGAAGAAAACAAGACCATCGAGGTGGAACGTTATGAATGGCAGAATATTAAATACTATGTTGACGCTGATTCAAAAGAAATTCGCGAAGAGATCCTCGGGACATTCGTGCACTATCCAATTAAACTCGCCTGGGCAATAACCGTTCACAAGAGTCAAGGACTCACTTTCGACAAGGCTGCGCTCGATGTCTCGCGTGTTTTTGCTCCCGGACAGGCTTATGTTGCGTTGTCCCGACTTCGTTCGCTGGAAGGCCTTGTATTGCTTTCTCCGATACAAATGAACGGCATTACAAACGATGCCGACGTTATGGAGTATGCTGAAACAAGAGCGGATGTTAACGAGCTTGCAAAGTCGCTGAAGGATGAAACACAGGCCTACTTGCGGGATTATTTATCGGACTGTTTTGACTGGAAATCACTCGCACAGGAATGGCGTTCGCACAAGTTTAGTTATTTACAGGATTCGGATCGCTCAATCAAGTCGAAGAACCATGCCTGGGCAAAAAATCAAGCCGCGACGATAGAAACATTGTTGGATCCTTCACGAAAATTCGCATCGCAGTTAAATCAACTGTTTTCAGCCGAAACTATTGATGCAGTGTACATTTCGGACCGGATTGATGCGGCCCTAAATTATTTTCTCCCAACTCTTGAGAAAATGTTATATGATGTTTTGTGGAAGCTTGAAGAAGTCGCCCGTGCGAAAAAAGCAAAAGCATTTTATGGCGAATTACTGGAACTCGAGGAATTGCAGACCAACACAATACTGAAACTTTTAAAAGCGAAACTTTTGGCTGATTTGGTCGCCTCCGGAAACGAAATTTGCAAGGAAAACCTTCAATCCGAGACGATATCAAAATACCGTTCAACTGTCGCAGCCAAAGTCAGGGCTGATTTCGAACGCGAAAATGCCGTAATTCTTGATGATCCCGAATTTCCGAAAAACCTTGCATCTAAACGAAAAACGAAAACGAAAGAACCAAAGAAATCGACCGTTCAGGAAACATACGAGCTTTGGATTCAGCGAAATACAGTTAAGGAAATCGCCAATCTCAGGAAATTGACGACACAAACGATTTATGGGCACATGGCAAAATTATTGGAATCGGAGGCGATCCGGCTTCCCGATCTCTTGCCTGAAGAACGTATCGAAGAACTTCGAACTGCTTTTAAAGGCTACACCGACGAATCGCTCACAGCACTGAAGGAAAAGGTTGGTGATAAATTTACCTGGGATGAGCTTCGGCTTTATAAAGCGTCACAAAAAGTTTAGCCCAGCCAATAGACAGCCATTACCGCCGGGATGAAATATATTGCGATTGTCCGCGCACCATCATAATCTTTCGCTATACGTTGCCCAAACAGTAGGAATATCAATGTTACGCATGAAAAAACAGCACCGTAAAATCCAAACATCCGGGCGCCGGCCGTAAATAACTGGATCGCTCCAACCACGCAAAATATGCCTGCGATAATTTCCAAAGCGAGGATAGTGAAAAGCGCCACGGGAACGCTGTTACGAAGGAATGTCTCGGCAAAATGCCCTTTCAGCCATCCAACATTTCCTTTCCAGTCGGCTATTTTGTCATATCCCGACTGAATAAAAGTAACAGCAAGAAAAAGCAGGATTAACATTGACGCGGTATTGTTCATGGTTTATTTTTTATGGATTAAACGTGTGAGTTTTATTGAAAGATCGGTTAGGATCATTTTGGCGTTGCCATTTCTTTCGATGTGATACACGGCATCCGACAATTCTGTAAATATATCGTTGATATTGCTTCCGTTGACAAATGCCGCAAAATTTTCAAGCTTGAATTTTTCGACTTTCGGTTCAAAATAAACCAGGCTTGGCGATTGGTAATTCAGCAGTAGTGCCTGCCGGAACATATCGATGCAAAAATGAAGAAACTTTTTTTGTGTCTCACGTCCGAGTGACGCAATCAAATCACTCCATTGGATCAGGTCGTTGATTGCAGCTGCATTTCCCTTTGCGCGGAAAGCGGCGCGGACCCACTGTACAAACCACTCCTCAAACGGAGTTTCTTCGCTGTCTTCGTGCAATAAATGAAGTGCCTTATTGAAATTTCCCTGAGCCTGTCGCGCCAACCGCAACGCATCGCGAGGAACCATTTTTTCACGCGAAACCAACGTGTCGGCGATTGCTTTTTCGGGTAGCGCATTAAAATGCAAAACCTGGCAACGCGAACGTATGGTTTGGATGATGTCTTCTTCGTTTTCGGAAATCAATATAAAAACGGTCTTTTCGGTCGGCTCTTCCAATAATTTCAACAGTTTGTTCGAAGCGGCTATATTGATTTTATCGGCCATCCAGATAATCATGATTTTATATCCGCCCTCATAAGATTTTAGCGACAGAAGCCGAAGAATCTCCTGTGCGTCCTCGACCCGAATTTCGCCCTGTTTGTTTTTAACGCCCAATACGCGGTACCAATCGAATAAACTCCCATACGGGTTGCCCATCACAAAATCGCGCCATTCCGTAAGGAAATCAGCGCTTTTGGGTTTCGATTTTACTTCATCGGTAGTGACGGTCGGATAGATGAAATGCAAATCGGGATGCGAAAGGTGGTCGAACTTGAGGTTACAGGCTTCATTTCCTCCGGAATTTTCAACTCCCGAATTTCCGCATAAAATAAACTGTGAATAAGCAATCGCCATCGCCAATGTACCGCAGCCTTCAGGACCGACAAATAATTGCGCATGCGGAATCCGTTTTGCGGCCGCACTTGCCAATAAATGATTTTTGATGTGTTCCTGTCCTAAAATTTCCGAAAATCGCATGTGGCAAAGATATTTAAAACTCATAAAAAACAATCTTTCTGACCGAGATCCATTCATTTGGGTGCGGGATGATGCGCATCACAATTATCCGTACGGATTCGCACCGATCTTTTAATCGAAAATTGATCAATTACGATACATTTGGTCTTATGTTCAACCATTTAAATAGAAGTTATGCAATATTTTAAATTTTTGTCACCGCTGATTATACTCCTGATATTTGGCTGCCAACAAACCGCAAACGAAAAATCGCCACAAAACGAGGAGTTGTTAAATTCCCATTCAGAAACGGGATCACAGAATGAATTGCCGGCAGAGTCGCAAATCAATTCGCCTGCCGCGGCATCTACCACAATCGTCGCCCATAAAATGCTCGACAACAAAAACGAATTGATGGGAATAATCCCATTGCCATCCGACTGGATAATTAACAACAAACCTGGCAAAACGTTCCTGATGGGTCCAAATGGCATCAATGTCTACAACATCCCCATGAAAACTTTCGTGCACTCAGCCGACCCAATGTATCAGCAGAGTTACGCCCAGGCCGGTGTCAAAATGCGGCAATACATGGATATTGAAAATCTAATCCGGCAGGATTTGGTTCCAATCGCGCAAAAAGAAGGATCAAAGCTGGTTCGAATTACCAGGGCGCCTGCAATCGCGGCATCCGACAAAAGTTTCTCAGACATGCTTTTTAAGGTTGCCCCGTCAGATAATCGATATGAAGCCGCAATTTCTGAATGGATCGACAAAAAAGGCGATCCGTATTTGATTGTAGTACATCAAAACGCGATGTTTATGGATAATTTCGTAAGCTGGAGCTACTATTCGCATGCTATGGAGGCGCCTGCCAATGTTTATGAATCCGCAAAAAAAATACTTGTCGCGGGACTTGCGGGAATCCAGTACAATCCACGTTATGTTGACGCCTATAATCAGTCGGAGTCGCAAAAGGCGAGTGCAAGTTGGGCGGCGCACAATAACCGGATGCGTGAAAATCAACGCAATTTTGATAATTGGCAACGCAACCATGCATCGACCACTGCAGCAATCAATGAAGCAAGCATGGCCGCTTACAGGAGTCGGGACGCGTCATCCGACAGAAATCACAATCGCTTCCTTAATTACATAAAAGATGAGAATACGGTCACTCAGAGCGGAACCGGGCAAAAATATCAGGTTGAAGCCGGAGCTAATGAATACTGGATGGATGCCAACGGGAATTATGTGAAATCAAATGATCCGAATTATGATCCAAACCGTGACCCCAACAACGACGGCCGTCAATGGCAGCAGACCGAAATTCAGCGATGAATCATAAAGGTAGCGCCGGTAAAAGTTCAAAAACTTATATTTGCATAAACCTATAAAACCCAAGTTATGCAAACGATAAAGGATTTTGATTTTAAAGACAAAAAAGCATTGGTGCGTGTCGACTTTAATGTGCCGCTTGACGAAAATTTCAATGTTACCGATGATTCACGCATCGTTGCCGCAAAACCCACGATCGACAAAATCCTTAAAGACGGCGGAAGTGTAATCCTTATGTCGCATCTTGGCCGGCCAAAAGGTGAAAAGGCCGAAAAATATTCACTCCGGCATATTGTCGAAAAAACTTCTGAAATTATTGGCGCCGACGTACAGTTTGTTGATGATTCGCGTGGAGATACTGCAAAATCCGCTGCGGCAGAACTCAAACCCGGTGAGGTTCTTTTGCTCGAAAACCTTCGTTTCTATAAAGAAGAAGAATCGGGCGATCTCGGATATGCGAAAGAATTGGCGTCATTAGGCGATGTTTACATAAACGATGCATTCGGGACAGCGCACCGTGCGCACGCGTCAACCACAATCATTGCGCAGTTTTTTCCTGAAAGGAAATTCTTTGGATCATTGCTCACGAAAGAAATCGAAAGCCTCAACAAAGTTCTTAAACACAGTGAAAAGCCGGTTACGGCGGTGCTGGGCGGTTCGAAAGTTTCGTCAAAAATTACAGTCATCGAAAACATACTTGATAAAATTGACCACATGATCGTTGGTGGCGGGATGACCTTCACTTTTATAAAAGCGTTGGGCGGCGATATTGGAAATTCAATATGTGAAGACGATAAGCTCGACCTCGCACTGGAGATTCTCGAGAAAGCGGAGCAGAAGAATGTCCGGATTCATCTGCCCGTGGATGTTATTGCAGCCGATGCTTTTTCTAATGATGCAAATACAAAAATCACCAGCGTTAAAGAAATTCCGGATGGCTGGCAGGGACTTGACGCAGGTCCGGCTTCATTGGAAAATTTAAAAAAAGTGATCATGGAATCCAAGACAATCTTATGGAACGGACCGCTGGGTGTTTTTGAGATGGAGAAATTTGCAAATGGGACAATTACGTTAGGGAAATATATTGCCGAAGCTACTGCTCAAGGTGCATTTTCGTTGGTTGGAGGCGGCGATTCGGTAGCTGCCGTCAAGCAGTTTGGCCTTGATGAGAAGATGAGTTACGTATCGACCGGCGGAGGTGCAATGCTTGAGATGCTCGAAGGAAAATCCTTACCCGGAATCACGGCGATAGCTGATAATTAATCGGATAGGCAATTTTAATAAAATTTTAGAGTTATATAATTATTAGATTTTATTATAAGATTCTTATGTTTGTAAAAATTAATTGTCCGTTAGGACAAACCTTCCGCAGCATCCGCTGATCATTAACCGAAATTGAAGTTTTGACAGGCACGGCCTCAAAACATAAAAAAGTAGATATGAATTTAAAAAATGCCACACTTTCTTTATTATTAGTTACAGGAATCGCCGGCGCACAGGATTCCGCTCAATTATCACCCCAAAATCCCGAAGTAAAACTTGCTTATTTAGATTCCATAAAATCGACTTTCGTCCATGATGAAATCGCTTCGTGCGTAGACAGTCTTTGGATAAAAGAACTCTCTAGCACCGATATATATGAAGAACTTGCATCCGATATTGCAAGCCTCGACATTGATGAAAAGGTAGAATATGATGAGCTTACGACCGAGTTGTTAAAAGCGCGTCTTAAGGAAATGGATGCAAAATCGCCATTCAACATCGAGTACAATCCAGGCCTTGAAAATGTGATCAAATCGTTCTTAAAAAACCGCAAAAACGCGTTTGCACGATTGATGGCAACATCTGAATATTATTTCCCGATGTTCGAGGAAGCGCTGGCAAAGCAAAATGTTCCGCTTGAGATAAAATATCTTGCGGTCGTTGAATCGGCGTTGAACCCGAAAGCGGTTTCGCGAATGGGAGCGACCGGTCTTTGGCAGTTCATGTACCAAACAGGAAAGCAGTACAATTTGCATATCGACTCGTACGTTGACGAAAGAAGCGATCCATTGAAGGCAAGTGAAGCGGCAACACAGTATATGACCAACATGTACCGCATTTTCGGCGATTGGGATTTAGTGCTTGCGGCCTATAACTCAGGTCCGGGAAATGTCGCAAAAGCGATCCGTCGTTCGGGTGGCCAGCAAAATTACTGGAACATCCGCAAATATCTTCCGAAAGAGACACAGGGTTACTTACCGGCGTTTTTGGCGACAATGTACATTTATGAATATCACAAAGAACACGGAATTGTTCCGAAGCGCGCACTTGTTAAGCACTTTGAAACAGATACGATCATGGTGAAACAACAAATGACGTTTAAACAAATTTCGGATTTACTCGACGTGCCTGTATCGCAATTGCAGATGCTTAACCCGTCATACAAAATCAATACGGTTCCTTTTTATGCCGATAAGCCGCATTATCTGCGATTACCGTCAGATAAAATTGCAATGTTTACCTCAAACGAGGATAAGATTTATGCCTATGTCAACTATGAACTGAACAAACGCGAGCGTCCTTTCGGATCTACGCAGGCTGTCGCGAAAGTAGAAGTTGATGATGACGGGACAAAAACCAAAGTTGTTACAAAAACCAAGTATTATAAAGTCCGTCGCGGTGACAGTCTTGGAGCTATTGCTAACAAGTTCGGAGTATCGCTCGCAAGCCTCAAAAGTGCAAACAGAATGCGGTCGAATGTGATTCATCCGGGACAAAACCTCAAAGTTGTAACAAGCGAACGAATAGCGATTGTTCCCAAACCAACTCCGAAACCAACTCCAAAAGCTGCGCCTGTTGAGAAAACCGAAACCGCTGTGGCCCAGGTCAGCGAGGAAGATTCTGATAACGAGCCACATTATTATATGGTAAAGGAAGGTGACAACCTTAATGCGATTGCAAAAAAACACCAAGTCACGGTTGAACAGCTCAAGGAATGGAATGACCTTGAAGACAACAATCTTCAATTGTCAAGCAAACTCAAAATTGCCGACATAATTAAGGGCGATTACGATGAGGAAGATACACCTGAAGCCGAGCCCGCTTATCGGACTCAGGAATATGTGGTTGTAAAAGGCGACAATCTCGCAGCCATCGCCAAGAGGTTCAATATTTCGGTGAATGACCTGAAAAGCTGGAACCACATTACTGATAACAACATTTTAGTCGGAAAGAAGCTTATCATTTCGAGAAAGGAAATTACCGCATCAAATGACGCAGTGGCTGAAACTTCTGCAAAAAAAGCGGCGGAACAAAAACGCATCCAGCATTACTATGTAAGAAAAGGCGACTCGCTTTTCAGCATTGCGAAAAAATATCCTGGCGTTACAATTTCCGATATCAAAAAATGGAACGGGATACGTGGAAACACATTAAAACCGGGCATGAAGCTTAAAATAAACGGCTAGTTAAAAAATATACTTAAATTTAAGGCTTAATTCATTTTATGAAGAGGGCCTTTTTTTTATGTGTTATTTTCTCGTGCCTATTTAGCTCCTGCAATGACAGCGACACAATAGACGACGAGGCCGCGAGCAGGATCAATTCGGTCTCGGTAATTATAGATGACCTGCTGTGGAATGGGGAAATCGGGGATTCGATCCGTAACAAGTTTGCCACGCCGGTTGTTGGACTTCCACAGGAAGAACCGATGTTTACGCTGACACAATATCCCGTCAAACTCCTTGAAGGGTATGTTGCCAACAGCCGCCACATTATCGTTATCAAAAAAGGCGAACGCAATCATTTCAGCATCACCCATAATGAATTCAGGACGCCGCAGACCGTCATCCGGATCTATGGGAAGACCTCTCGGGACATCATTAATGAAATTGAGGCGCACTCGGCCGATATAATCGATAAAATCCACAAGCGTGAAATTGCCGAAATGCAGCAGGTCATCCGCAAAACACCGCAGGATGTCAAACTTATCGAAGACAAATTCAAAATCAAGATCGATGTTCCGGCATCATATAAATACGTATTGGAAAAGCCGCAATTCCTTTGGCTTAAAAGGGAAATCACCAGCGGAAGTACAAGCCTTCTGATTTATTCGGTTCCTTTCCGATCGGTTACGCGCGATGGAAATGCTGTTTCCGATATCATGCGGATACGCGATTCGATCGGTAAGTTATATATCCACGGTAACGTTCCCGACACTCATATGATTACCGAAGGATCCTACGCGCCTTATCTTGCTACAGTAAGCATGTGCAACCGCATAACAATCGAAACCAAAGGCACATGGGAACTCGACAGAGATTTTATGTCGGGACCATTTATCAATTATTGCATTTTTGACCAACCCGGAAACCGGCTCGTGTTCATCGAAGGATTTTGCTATGCGCCATCTAAAGAAAAGCGCGATTTGATGCTCGAACTTGAAGCCATAATAAAAAGCACCCGATTTTTTAAAACCAAAACAAACTAATGCCGCTGAATTGGAAAATAAAGCGATTTGAAGCGCTTTCGGCCGCTGAACTATATCAAGTAATGCAATTACGGTCGGAAGTCTTTGTGGTGGAGCAAAATTGCGTTTATCAGGACGTTGATGGTAAAGATCCCAGAGCAGTGCATTTGATTGGGGAATTTGACGGCGAAATTATCGCTTACGCACGACTGTTTGGTGCGGGGGAATATTTTGTGAATGCCTCAATCGGACGGGTAGTTATCGACAAAAGGTTCCGTGACAGAAAATGGGGATATGAGCTGATGAACAAAGCAATTGAGGCGGTAAAAGATTATTTTGAGGCTTCCAAAATCAGCATTTCGGCACAATTATATTTAAAGCGATTTTACGAGAAGCTTGGATTTGTGCAAATTGGTGAACAGTACCTTGAAGATGGTATTCCGCACATACCGATGGAACGCGAATAATCAAATTTTTGTAATCACCAGTTCGACGCGCCGGTCATAATCGGGACCTTTGCCAAGCGGGACAGTGTTCCCATAACCTTTGAAGGTCATCCTATTTTTGCCAATTTTCTTAAATACCAGGTATTTGTAGACTGCTTCGGCGCGATTTTTTGACAGATGCCTTTTTTTGGTGTGTTTGTCGATTGCTTCCTTTTGATAAGGCGGCGTACAACAAACGTGTCCCTGAACTTCAAAATGCAGGTTTTTATATTTATGCAATAGTCGTGCAATTTTTTCCAGCTGCGTTTTTGCCTTGGCGGTCAGTTTGCTGCTGCCACGTTCGAAGAGCAAGTTTTCAAGGTAGATGTGGTCGCCAACCACATGATTCTTTTGAACCGTGGTATAAAATCCCGGAATCTGAATCGCAGGCATTGGTTTCATGTTGAGTACTACATCGACCCGGCGGTTTTTTGACCGTTGCTCGGGAAGATTTTCAACAATATCATCGTCTATCAGAATGCGGCCTTTTCCTTCAATCGTAACGATGATCTTACTTTTGATTCCGCTGTCGGTCAGCTTGTCTTCAATTGCGTGTGCCCGTTTTTCGGATAGTTTGAAATTATAGGCGTCCTTTCCGATGTCATCGGTATATCCAAAAATCTGGACCGATTCGATGCGCGATGAATCGGCGGTTCTGATAAAATTCACGACTTCATCCGCTTGTTTGTCATCGAGATCATAACTGTCGAATCCAAAATAAACCGACTGTACGATTTCTTCCTGTGCCTGCAACGGAAGACAAAAGATCAAAAAGAAGATGTAAGTTAGGCGGTGCATTATATTTTGAGGATCGTATTGTATTCGGCCGAGTTGTTCAATATCGCAATCGCTTTTTTGATTTCAGAATTGTTCTTGGTATAATACTGATACAATCCTTCTTTATATTGATAACGCTTGATGATTTCGTCGAGGATCAACGCCTTGATTTCTTTCTGGCTTTGGTTCAGTTGTGTTTCTTCGCTTCGCTGCAAAGCCGCCAGCAATTGTTGGTATTCGGCGATTATCGCACCGTCGATTTTCTCTTTCTTTGCTGCAGTTAAAGTGTTTTTCATTGCCAATTCGGTTTCGGTGTCGAATGAATATTTTTCCTTTTTTAAATACTGCTTGAAATCTGCGAAATCGGCATCGGTGATCGTTGGGATTTTATCGCCCAGATTTGGGTTTTTGTAATAGTATTCGGTCACATAATTAAAAATCCCATCATTTTTTACAAGCGCATCCGTGATCGGACTCATAGCTGTTTCGGCCAGCTCGATATCCGGAAGGATTCCGCCTCCATCATATACGGTCCTACCTTTGCGTGTCTTAAAGGCATTGTATTTCGAAACATCCGTCCGTAAAGCTTTTCCGTCCTTATCGCGTTGTGAGTAATCCAATGCCTGGATGCAGCGTCCTGATGGTGTGTAATAGCGCGATATCGTAATTTTGATTTGGGTTCCGTAAGTCAAATCTACCGGACGTTGCACAAGCCCTTTGCCAAAGCTTCTGCTGCCGACTATTACTGCGCGGTCAAGATCCTGAAGTGCGCCTGCAACGATTTCTGAGGCTGAAGCGCTGCGCCCGTCGACCAGGATTACAAGTGGGATTTCAGTATCTATCGGTTCGCGGGTCGTTTTATAAATGTTATTGTGTTTATCAATTTTAGACTTTGTTGTAACGATGACTTCGTTTTTGGGAACGAACAGGTTGCAAATGTTGATTGCCTCACCAAGCAATCCGCCCGGGTTTCCACGTAGATCAAGAATTAACCGTTCGGCACCTTCGCGCTTCAGCTGTTCAAGTGCTTCTTTGGTTTCGAGTGTTGCTTTTTTGTTGAATTGTGAAAGGACGATGTATCCGGTTTTTTCATCAACTTTTGCAAAAAAAGGTACCGCTTTAAGATCTACTTCGCTCAGAACCAATTGTGTGGATTGAATTTTTCCCTGTCGTTTGTACGTAATGTCAATTTTCGTGTTTTTTGCGCCACGAAGCAATTGTCCGGCGTCTTCTTTAAAATCCTCAAGATTTACATCTCCAATTTTGATGATTTCGTCACCGGCTTTTAGTCCGGCTTTATCCGCAGGATAGTCTTTATAGGGTTCCTTAATAATTAATTTACCGTCTTTCCGGGTAATCATGGCCCCGATTCCCGTATACTCGCCGGTTTGGTTTATTTTGAACTTGACCACATCCTGTTCGTTGAAGTAGATTGTGTACGGATCAAGTTCAGCAAGCATATTCTTGATTGCTTTGTCCATTAATTCGCCGGGATTTGTTTCATCGACATAATTCATATTAACGGTTTTGAACAATGTCGTAAATATCTCAATCTGCTTTGCGACTTCAAAAAAGTCCTGTCGGAAACTGGTGCCTATAAATAAAAGGCCCACTGCAATTACCGGAATTATGATTTTTTTCTTAAGGATTGTATACATGGTTCAGCGATTAATTCAGTTTAAAAAAGGCGGCTTGCTAAAGTATGAAATAAATTAAAATGTCATAGTTACTTAACTCCGCATTACAGTTTTAAGTATTGGATCTTATGTTAATATCGGCGATGAATTTCTCAAAAAGCTGTATCGTTTTGCGATTAATTTCCTCGAACGATAATTTGTCTTTCGATTGGTAAAACAACATGAGTGCGACCGGCGAATTTACTGCATCCTTGAGCATGTGCTGATTCAGCCGATAGGTCTCGCGCAATACTCTTTTAAAGTAATTCCTGTCGACAGCCTTTTTGAAGTATTTCTTCGAGACCGATACTCCCACCTGAAAAGGCGCGGCATCGCTCACCGCAACGTATACCAGACGCAACGGATATTTGGAAACCGACCTGCCTTCGGAAAATAAACGTCCAATTGTGGTTTTGCTTTTGAGCCGTTCGGATTTAGGATATTTAAAGTTCATTGGATTAATTCCCAAAGGTAAAGAAATCGATACAGGCAATGACTATTGGGCAAAAAAAAACCACCCGTTCGGGTGGTAAATAATGTATGGAAGCGATTATTGTTTGGTGTAGACGATACTGATGTCTGTCGTAATGTATACCGGATTACCACCCGACATTCCAACAACCTCACCATCTTCTACTGTATAAGTGATGGAGTTGTTGCTGATGTTGAAGGTGTCGGTGTACATATCTCCGTCAGATGAATAGGTCATCGTAATTTGATTTCCTGAAGCCGACCAGGTTCCGGAAAAATTCCCGTCATCGTAACATTCAACTACTTCCACTCCTTCATTTGTGAGTGTGATATCCATACCTTCGCTGCTTGCGGTAAAGGTATTATCAGAGTTTAGTTGTATGAATCCTCCTTCAAAACAATCCGTTTCATTCAGAATGTTACTCGACGATGTTCCGTCGCCATTCAAATCCTGCGGCTCTGCAATTGTAAATGCCGTCAAAAAGTACGTCCCCGCATGATTTGTAGAATTGCTTGATGAATCATCATCATCAGAGCATGAAAAAGCGATTGCAGCTAACGCAATAAGCGATAAAAATTTGATTTTCATAATAGTTTATTTTTTAGGCAACTAATATAGTTTTTTATCCAAGCCCAGCGTGTAAAATAGGACGTAAAATTTTGTAATTAATAGTGGAAATTGTGATAAGGTGCTTAAAATTTGTGACTTACCTTTACTATAGAAATTAAGACAGATATCATTCTATCATAAAGCAGTATCCGCGGGTTGAAGAAACAACTGCTACATTAAGCGGATAATCTACAATCAACACACAACAATGCACCGATTAAAACCGGGCTAAATAGGTAAGCAAACGCCTATAAAAAAACCCTCCCGACATTATTTCAGGAGGGTTTTTCACTTTATTTCCCACGCGGATGATTGTTATTCTCCAGGTTAACATCTGCCAAAAGACCCAATGGATCAAGGGTAACCGATTTGACATTAGCTTTCGGGATCTGGAAAGTATAGGTCGGATAAGCCCACGCCCAGTCTTCAAGTACATTCCATTTCACTCCGGTAAATGGATTTGTTTTCGTAAAATGCATCATCCGCAACGGAATATAAAACAGTTCCTTTGTCCCATCCTGATATTCAACCAGAACATCGATTGGCATTGGCATGCGGCCTATCCGCTCCAACGTAATTGAAGTCGAATTTTTTGAGGGAGTCACAGTTTTAATCGCATAATCGATCGTATTGGACGTCTGTGCCCAGTCGGTAAGGTACCAATCCAGATGCGCTCCTGAAACTTTTTCGGCAGTACGCTTAAAATCATTTGGAGTAGGATGTTTGAACTGGAAGTCATTGTAATATTTTTGAAGCGTTTTGATGAGGTTTTGACGACCAATCAGATATTCAAGCTGCGTCAGGAATAATTCGCCTTTATAGTAGGCCGAAATGCTGTACGACCGATTTTCATCAAACCGGTCGGCATGTGTCGTTTGCGGAAGTTCTTTGCCGCTCGAAACGAGCATCGAATAGGCGCGATAGGCATTTTCAAAAGGATTGTCAGCTTTTTGGGTACGCATTTCATTCAGCGCATAATCCTCAAGCCATGACGTAAACCCTTCGTCCATCCAGCCGTGTTTGCTTTCGTTAGTTGCCAGAACCCCCTGAAACCAGGCGTGTGCAAGTTCATGTGCCGTAACGCCCAGGAGTCCTTCGAAAGTTCCCTGACCCAGTATCAACGTGCACATCGCATATTCCATTCCGCCATCGCCACCCTGAATCACCGAATATTGTTTGTATGGATATTCACCTACGGTTTCATTGTATATCCGCATCAATTCGGCTGTTAATGGTTGCAGGTCTTTCCAGTTTTGATTGAATTTTTCATTGTCCTGATATAGAAAGTGCAGCGTGACCCCGTTAGGACCGGGATAAATATCATGTATGTATTCTTTATCAGCGGCCCAGGTAAAGTCATGTACTTTAGGTGCTATGAAGTGCCATGTAAGCGTCTTTGTGTTTTTTGGATGTGTGACCGTTACACCTTTGTCTTCGTAGCCTTGTCCGATTTGATTCGGATTTTGCAGATAGCCGGTGCCGCCAAGTACGTAGTCTTTATCGATTGTGATTTTGACATCGA
>JAEYZX010000156.1 GCA_023427845.1 Bacteroidota bacterium | reverse complement strand
CATAACAGCCTACCGTACTGCCGCTAAAATGGCCCTCGAAAATGCTACTGTTGTTGAACGCACGATCGATGTGAAATATGAAATTGTGTTTGACTACAAAAACATCAATCGCGTAATGCGAATCATCAAGGAAAAAAATCTACGGATTCTCTCACAAACAATGGATGAAAACTGCCGTATTGAGATCGCGACCCGTAAAAAAAATGCAGCAGTTGTACGGGCCAATTTTGAACAAATGTTTGAAATTCAAATCAAACAAAAGGAATAATACAACAGAGCGGTTTTAATGGTTATTTAAAATGTCATTAATGTAATCAGGAGGCAACATTGCGCGTCCGGTTTTAACATCCATGAACACCAAAATAAAGTGCGCTGTTGTTAATAACTCATTTTGTTCATTTACGATCTCGCAATCGAATTCGACCCGAACCGACGAATGGTTTTTTAACCGTGTTTTAACATTTAAAATGTCGTCATAACGTGCCGCTTTTTTGTAATTTATCGTCATTGATACAATTGGTAGCGCAATTCCCCTTTCTTCCAATGTTTTATAAGAAATCCCTTTATTTCTAAGCCATTCAACGCGGCCAATTTCAAAATAAGGAATATAACTGCCATGATAAACAATTCCCATTTGATCGGTTTCTGAGTAGCGAACGCGGATTTGGACAATATCTTCCAACATAATATTTTTAGATAAATTTTAACAGTTTATTTTGCCGGCCTTACGACAATAATTTTGAAAAATCAAAGGCCAATTTATTTTTTTTTAACGATTTTTGTTCACATATTTGTCCTTCCGCAGTGCGACAAAAAATCCCACTTTCTTTTGTAGGAGAACCTTTAATAAATAATCTAATTTAAGAGCAAATATGAACAAAACTGCGCAATCAGTATGGGAAAATTGTCTGGCATTTATAAAAGACAACATCCAGGATCAGGCATACAAAACCTGGTTTGAACCGATTAAGTCAGTTGAACTTACAGATAACGCTTTATACATTCAAGTTCCAAGCAAATTTTTTTACGAATGGCTTGAAGAGCACTATGTGAAATTATTGAAAGTCGCATTGACCAAAGAACTTGGAAAAAACGCGAAGTTACTTTATAAAATTAAAATGGAAAACACTTATGGCAACAAACAACCGTTTACGGAGCAGTTGCCAAGTGCAAACCGTGGTCCGGTTAAAGCACAGGAAGTGGATGCACCATTCAAAAACCTAAGCCCCGAACTCAAAAACCCGTTTGTGATCCCGGGAATCCGCAATTTGAAAATAGAATCACAGCTTAACGCGAATTACAGCTTCGACAATTTCCTCGAAGGTGATTCGAACCGGCTGGCGCGTTCAGCGGGAATGGCGGTTGCGAACAAACCGGGCGGAACATCATTCAACCCACTTTTGATTTTTGGCGGCGTTGGTTTGGGTAAAACACACCTTGCGCACGCAATTGGTGTTGAAATCAAAGATAAATATCCTGAGAAGACCGTGCTGTACATTTCAGCCGAGATTTTCACCCAGCAATATATCGACTCAGTCAAAAAGAACAATAGAAATGACTTTATCCACTTCTATCAGCTTATAGACGTACTGATAATTGACGATGTACAGTTCCTTTCAGGAAAATCAGGTACTCAGGATGTGTTTTTCCACATCTTTAACTATCTGCACCAAAACGGAAAACAGGTAATACTTACATCCGACAAAGCTCCTGTCGATATGCAGGATATCGAGCAAAGATTGCTGTCACGTTTTAAATGGGGACTATCAGCCGAACTTCATCAGCCGGATTACGAAACACGGATTTCGATCTTGAAAAATATCTTGTATCGCGATGGTGTTGAAATGCCTGAGGACATCATCGAATATGTAGCACGTAACATCAAATCGAATGTGCGTGAGCTCGAAGGGGCCATTATATCTTTGATTGCGCAATCGTCTTTCAATAAAAAGGAAGTCACTCTTGAGCTCGCAAAACATGTCGTCGAAAAGTTCGTTAAGAACGTCAAGCGTGAAATATCGATCGATTACATCCAGAAAATAGTATCGGATTATTTCCAGCTTGACCTCGAAACGTTGCAGTCCAAAACGAGAAAACGCCATGTGGTCCAGGCCCGGCAGCTTGCGATGTTTTTTGCAAAAAAATTCACAAAAGCATCCTTGGCAAATATCGGCTCGCAAATTGGTGACCGTGATCATGCTACGGTGCTGCACGCCTGTAAAACTGTCGATAACCTTGTTTCTACAGATAAGCAATTCAAAAAGTTTGTTGAGGACATCAACAAAAAATTATCGCTCTAAATGCCTGTTCGGATTTTGATGGTATGCCTAGGCAATATTTGCCGTTCGCCATTGGCGGAAGGCCTGCTCGCATCTAAATTACCGAAAGAAAAATTCATCGTCGACTCGGCCGGTACCGGTCATTGGCACGTTGGCAAGCAGCCCGATCCAAGGTCCATTGCTACTGCAACAAAGTACGGCCTGGATATTTCATGCCAAAAAGGACGGCTGTTTGAAAAGAGCGATTTTGATACTTTTGATTATATTTTTGTAATGGATCAAACGAATTACAGGGATGTAATCGCGCTTGCCGATACAAAAGAGCAAAAAGACAAAGTTCGGATGATTCTTGACGTGTTGTTTCCGGGTGAGAAAGTCGATGTTCCTGATCCGTACTTCGGACTTGAAAATGGTTTTGAAGTCGTTTATCAAATGCTTGATGAAGCGTGCGAAAGGATTGCAGAAGAACTGATAGCCAAACACTATGAAAAGCACCGGTAAACTTTACCTGATCCCAACCACGCTTGGCGATACTGACCCACTGGATGTATTGCCACATACTGTAAAACGGATTGTCTCATTACTCGACGTCTACATTGTCGAAAACGAAAAAACAGCGCGTAAATTCATCAAAAGCATTGATCCCGACAAAGTCCAGTCGGAACTGCAACTAAGTGCGCTGAATAAACATACCGAACCTTCCCAGTACAGCGGGATGCTGCAACCCTGCATCGAAGGCAAAGATATCGGACTTATGTCGGAAGCGGGCTGTCCCGGAGTGGCTGATCCAGGCGCCGCCATCGTGAAAATTGCGCACGAAAAAGGAATTCAGGTCATACCGTTAGTGGGCCCGTCGTCGATTCTGCTTGCAATGATGGCATCGGGAATGAACGGACAAAGTTTCGCCTTTAATGGGTACCTTCCCATCGATAAATCCGAAAAAAAACAAGCATTGAAAAATCTGGAGAAATTGTCGAATGACAAAAGCCAGTCGCAATTGTTTATCGAAACGCCATACCGAAACAATAAAATGCTCGAAGATATACTGCAGGCAATCCAGCCATCAACCCATTTGTGCATTGCCGCCGATATCACGCTACCGACAGAATATATTAAAACCATGCGCGCATCGGAGTGGAAAAAAACTAAAGTCGACCTTCACAACCGCCCTGCAATTTTTATCATCCATAAATTCTAAACATAAAAAAACCCGCCAATCGGCAGGTTTATATTGCAAGTGTCGTTCTTATCGTACGGTGGCATTGCTGTCGGCTATAATTGCGGATGTTTCGTATCCGCCAAATCGTTTCATATAACTCCGCAGCGATGTGCCATATCCATCACGTAGGTAACGTTTTCCCGAACTATTAAAGAATTTTTTGACCGAGCCCGCTCCGCCTAAATGCGCGGCTGCCAGGATTCCCGATTCGGTTATACGAACACCACCAACGATTTTACCTTCGTATTTTTTGATTTCGTGGCGAAGTTCCCACTTATTTTTTGAGAGCAGTGCAATGAAAGCTTTTTCCTGCAGTTCAGGATTGCGAAGAAACTCGGCGCGATCCCGGATTCCGATTGCACGCAACGCACTCATCCCAAATTGATATTTTCCCATATAACCAAAGGTATTCACAAGACGATACTGGCCGCGTGACTCTTTGAAAGCGATCGCTTCCTTGTAGGCAATAAAGTATTTTCCGGTAAAAGGAATGTTGTAATTGGTGTAATCGGCAGGCTTTTGAGACGGAAACAAATAGGTAGTTTCTTCATCATCGGTTGTATGGAACCAATCGTTGTATTCAGTCTCTATGGGTTTAAAACCAGAACTTAAAAAGGCAATAATTATAGCAAGGCTAGCAAAGTATGTCCATTTTTTAATCATAAGTGAGTTTTCTTCCTCGAGACCTAACATTTGAAGAGTCAACTTTCAACTGCTTAACCATTAAAGAATATCTGAAACGACATTCCTGCAAAACGGTAACTCATAGGAAATTTCTGCGGGGGCAAATATACAACAAAATATCTAATGTTGAATATCAGGCAGTTAATGTTTTCTAAAAATACAAATAGTGGAATTTGGCTACACCTTTGCCATTTATCTCAAGAGCAGGCGCCGGAATCTTTATAACATTAATCACAGAAAATATAGTCTTTAATAAATGCGACCTGGTTTCAATCTTTGTAAGATCGGCATCCAGACTTAAATAAAATTGCCTGAATCGCTCCTTTTCAGGAAGGAAAATTGTGTTTACAACCTGATCGGTACCGGTGATCATGCCTTCGGCGCCATATCCTACAGCTATATTGAGCCATTTCGGGGCAGGGGAACCTTTGAAAAAAGAATGAACGTTTGCCGATAGCCAGTAGGTTTGACCGTTATAATCCTTTAGGAGTTGTTCACTAACCGAGTTACCGAGCACGTTTGGCCGGGCAGCTGCGTATGGCGTGGTATGAAACGAAAATTTAGGCACGATTCGCTGTTCTTCCCACAATAATTCCTGCGAAACAAACAACGCGGTTCCGGCTGCGTTTGCTGCCAAATCCCCTGCCGATGCGCCCCAATTTGACGAAAAGCCATCAAAAACCTCAACTGCAGATATAAAAGCAAATCCGGTTGCCGCACCGTAAATGAGCTGGTTTTTTTTACTTACTCCACTCCATTGCAAGGCATCGGCACTAAAGCTGCTTAAGTGATAACCTGCAAAAACATGCCCAGCCTTGTCCATTTGCAGCAATTCGGCATTGTCATTGATGAAATGGAAATCCGATTTTGGATAATCGGCATACCAAAGTTCATTGAGCGACGTAAAAGCACCGGCGGCCAATATGCCCTGGGCAATGACGACACCATTTCTGCGGGCGGTATCAAGCGAATCGGAAGGTGTCAGAAATTGTTCGACTGATTGCGCAAAAAGAGAACTTTGAAACAACAGGAAGATCCCGAATATGTATTTCGCGTGTTTCAAGATTAACGTTTAAGCCCCTGAGCGTTGACCCATCTGATATACTTCTGACGGTTTACTTCATGTTGTGCCGCCGTCACTGCAAATTCGTGATAACCGAAGTTAGTCACGCTGGCACAGAAAAAGAGGTAATTGTGCATCTCCGGATTCAGAACGGCATCGAGTGCGGTAATATCGGGCATTGCGATCGGCCCCGGCGGCAAGCCCTCGAACATATACGTATTATAAGGTGAAGGAATCACAAGATCTTTATACAATACTCTTTTTATAACCTGGTCAAAATCGCCGGATTCTTTTTTTAGCGCGTAGATAACCGTCGGATCGGCTTCGAGCTTGATACCTTTCTCAAGTCTGTTCAGATAAACGCCAGCCACTCTTGGCCGCTCGTCAATCTTTACTGTTTCTTTATGCACAATTGAGGCAAGAACACTCACCTGAAGCGGCGTCAGATTCAATGAGTCGGCTTTCGAAATCCGGTCCTGAGTCCAGAATTTCCGGTATTCTTTGGCCATCCGATCCCGAAAACGAATCGCATCGGTATTCCATGCAAATTCATAGGAATTCGGGATAAACATCGACAATATATTTTCGCGTGTAAAACCATTCTCATCAAGAAATTTCGGATCGGTGAAGGCTTCCATCAGACTTATGCTGTCGGCTTCGATCTGTGCGGCGATCCGACCCGCCAAATTTTCCAGTAACTCCTGGTTGTTGAACGATACGTTCACGAAAAGAGGCTGGCGCAATGAATTGATGATGTCGTTGCTGCTCATTCCTTTCGTTAGCCTGAATTTACCCGATTTAACATTGGTCACATACGATTTTTTGTCGGCTACCATTTTAAGTTTGTCGATATCCTCCACATATTTCGCAACCGAATCGATAACCTGTGGAAATTGGGCATCTGTTGGGATGTAGACGAAAACTTCCTTTTGTTCGAAGTTCGTATTTGGAGCAAAAATTTTTCGATACAAAATGTATCCATATACCGACGCGCCCGCAACTAATACGACAGCGAAAATGATAGCAATTTTCTTGAAATTCAAAATGTAGGATTTAAAGGTGGTGGTTGATTAATTGGAACATGGTTTCGTCTTTGTACTGACCGTCAACAAGGTTCCACTGTTTTTTGGTGCCGATTTGCTCAAAGCCAAATTTAGTAAAAAGCTTCAAACTTGGTTCATTGGCCGAATCAATATTTGCGTACAACTGATGCAAGTTGAGATGACGAAAAGAATATTGTATTAAAAGGTTTAAGGTTTCGGTACCGATTCCGCCGTTACGGTTTTCATGGTCCTGGATCATGATGCCTACGCCTGCCCGATTATTTTTAGGATCATATTCGAATAGGTCGACAAGTCCAACCGCTTCGCAATCCTCATACCTGCAAATTGCCAGCCGAAGCTGCTTTGCCTCGTAAATATCCTGGTGCGCATTTTCGAGATACTGCTTTATGAGGTACCGGCTATACGGTGTTTGCGTATTGCTAATTTCCCAGATCGATTCGTTGTTCTCGACTTCGTAGATAAAATCAAGATCTTCAGGTTCCAGTGCCCGCAAAAAAACAGTATCTCCTTTAAGTGTCAGCATTATGTATATTTATTTTGCCTTCAAAAACAAATGTGGCCGGACCATTTAAAAATACGTTTGTGTATTTGCCTTTAGCGAAATCAAAGGACACCTCGAGCCTGCCGCCCTCAACGTTTAGTTGCACGGTTTTGGATTCTGTTTTTCCGATGGCGTGCATTGCAATTGCAACCGCCGTTACTCCGGTTCCACAGGAAAGCGTTTCATCTTCAACCCCGCGTTCATACGTACGCACCGCAAACGTGTTTCCGGATTGCTGTTTCGCAAAATTGACATTGCTACCGGAATCGCCATAAAGGCCCGAATATCGGATTTTGGCTCCCGCCGATTTTATATCGATTTTTGCCAGGTCATCAACCATTTCAATATGATGTGGCGAACCTGTATCAAGGAAAATTCGTTTGGAATCAACTAAAATATCATCAACGTCCTTCATTTGCAGCGACACGGTCCCATCGGGATCAATCCTCGAATGATGTAGTCCGTCGGTGGCCTGAAACTCGGTTTCAACATCGATGATTCCGAGTTTTTTGGCAAAGGCCACAATACATCTTCCGCCATTGCCGCACATTGAGCTAAGGTTGCCATCCGAATTATAATAGACCATCCGGAAGTCTGAAATTTTGTCATTTTCCAATAAGATCAGGCCATCGCCTCCAATGCCAAATCGTCGGTCACATAAATGAGCCACAAGTTTGGTATCGTTTTTGGGAAAAGAAAGACTGCGGTTATCAATCATAACGAAGTCATTTCCTGTGCCGTGATATTTAAAAAACCGAATTTCCATAGTAGCTCTTAAGCTGCAAAAATACAAATATTTAAACTCGCGCCTGGTTCTGTTAACCGTGAGTTAAAGTGATTTCGCAAAAACAATATTATAATAATTTTACTGTTAAGAATTTAAATTAAACAAACAAAATGAAAAAGTTTTCCAGTTTATTGTTAGTATCTGTGTTAAGCGGCGCTACCACGCTAGCTGGTTACAAAGTATTGACAGATAAAAATGTAATCACCGATTCCAAACCGGTAATTACGGTGGCTCCCGAAAATTATTCACGGACCGTGGGATTTGCTCC
This sequence comes from Bacteroidota bacterium, assembly GCA_023427845.1. Lineage (GTDB taxonomy): Bacteria > Bacteroidota > Bacteroidia > Flavobacteriales > Flavobacteriaceae > Flavobacterium. Next base: position 9,705 of record JAEYZX010000156.1, on the reverse strand, counting down.
TGAAGCAATTGATTTTACGGAAGCTGCCGATAGGGCCGTACATTCGGTCGTTCACGTAAAAAATGTCTCCTACCGAACTGTAGTAAGCCCACTTGATTTCTTTTATGGATATCGTGGAGGGCAGCAACAGGAGCAAATCGGGATGGGATCAGGCGTGATTATTTCTGAGGACGGATATATTGTAACCAACAATCACGTGATTAAAGACGCGTCGGATCTTGAAATCACGCTGAACAACAAAAAAGTATATAAAGCCCGGCTCGTGGGTACAGATTCAAAGATGGATATCGCATTGTTGAAAATCGATGCAGATGAAAAACTTCCGTACAGCACCTTTGCGAATTCTGACGAAGTCAAGGTTGGCGAATGGGTTTTGGCGGTCGGTAACCCGTACAATCTGAATTCGACCGTCACCGCGGGTATCGTATCGGCAAAAGCCCGAAATCTTGGAAATGGCGGAATACAATCGTTTATTCAGACCGATGCGGCGGTGAATCCCGGTAATAGCGGCGGCGCCCTGGTCAATGCACGTGGCGAACTGATCGGAATCAATACGATGATCTCATCGATGACAGGTTCGTATGTCGGATATTCATTTGCAGTTCCGTCCAACATAACGCGTAAAATCGTTGAGGATATCCTTGAATATGGAAATGTACAGCGCGGAATCCTCGGGATTGAAGGAAGTGAACTCAATAGCCTTGCGTCAAAAGAACTCGGAATCGATGAAACCAGCGGCTTCTACATTGGAAGGGTCACTAAAAATTCAGGCGCAGAAAAAGCCGGACTTTCGAAAGGTGACGTAATTGTGCGACTAGACAATCGCCAGATTTCATCCTACACCGATCTTGCCAACGTGATCAATACCAAACGACCGAACGACAAAGTGCAGGTTACCTTCATCAGAGACGGAAAAACAATGACCGTTCCGGTAGTCTTATCGAAAAACGAATTGGTTACTACCGAGTTCAAAGGAATTGAAATCTCGGAACTGACGGCCGCCGACAAAAAACGCTTCAAAACCAATTATGGCGTAAAAATAAATGATGTAAATAACGAGCGATTGAATCAATATGCTGACGAACTTGAAGGCGGTATTATTTTGTCGATCGGAAACGTAAAGGCTGTCGACCTTGAGACGATTTCGCCTTTATTGTCCCAAATCGACGATCAGCAAACCGTTCAAATCGAAATGATAACTAAAGCCGGTCAACGGGTGCGGTTAATCATCTAAGATTGAATGTAAATAACCGAAAGCCATCCCCAAAGGGTGGCTTTTTTTGTGCTCAAAATAGTGAGAAATATAGTTTACGAAAACGTTTGAAATACTTACTTTTGCACCACTCAAGGCCAGAGGGCCGAACTGAACGCAGTTAAATTTAAAATCAACAACACTAACTTAATAAATCTCCTGCGATGACTAACATTATCGATTACCAGAAAGAAGTTTCCTATCAAACAGACCGACGTCGTGCCGGCGTTGAATTCATTAAAATCATCAGCGATCTTTGGTACGACAAATCCATTGAAATGGTTTTGTTCCGCAATCAATTGATCAACTTGAATGTAAGCGACATCATCAATCTCCACGAATACGCAGGGGAATTTGTAGGAAAACCCATTTCGATTTTTGACTCGGTTGAAATTGCAAGAGCAATTCTCGCGTTGGACCTTCCGCCTGCAAAATTGGATATCGGTAAGTTGACATACGAATTTCACGTTGAAGACAACAAATATGATGACGCAACTTCTTTTGTAGTCGATAAACTTAAAAACGCAAAAGACTTTCAAAACAACAAGCCAAAAGATGTAGTACTTTATGGTTTTGGCCGAATCGGACGTTTGCTTGCGCGCGAGTTGATGTCGAAGTCCGGAAAGGGCACACAGTTACGTTTACGCGCGATCGTCACGCGAGATAAAAACGATGCGGTTTCACTCGAAAAAAGAGCGTCGCTTTTGCGATATGATTCAATCCATGGTGACTTCCAGGGTTCAGTAATTGCAGATCATCAAAACAACGCGTTGCTAATTAACGGAACCACCGTACATATCATCACTGCGAACTCACCCGAAGAAATCGACTATACAGAGTATGGTTTTGAAAATGCACTGGTAATCGACAACACAGGCGCATTTACAACTGAGGAAGCGCTTGGGCGTCATTTGAAATCGAAAGGTGTCGACAAGGTTCTATTGACTGCTCCAGGAAAAGGAGTTCCGAACATTGTACATGGCGTAAACCACAAGGAATATAATCCAGATGAAGTCGATATTTTCTCGGCAGCATCGTGTACTACGAACGCGATCACACCGATTTTAAAAGCCGTTGAAGACACGTTAGGGGTCGTAAAAGGACATTTGGAAACCATTCACGCATATACGAATGACCAAAACCTTGTTGACAACATGCACAAGAAATACCGCCGCGGACGTGCTGCTGCGTTGAACATGGTAATTACCGAAACCGGTGCAGGAAGCGCGGTCGCAAAAGCGTTGCCGTCACTAACAGGAAAACTGACATCGAACGCGATCAGGGTTCCGGTTCCAAACGGATCACTTGTAGTGCTGAATCTTGAAGTCAGCAAACAAACATCGGTTCAGGAAATCAACAGCATCATTAAAAAATACGCTCTTGAGGGCGAACTTGTAGAACAAATCAAATATTCGATGAACAATGAGCTTGTTTCTTCAGATATTGTTGGAACATCAGCACCTGCCATATTCGACAGCAACGCAACGATAGTATCGGCCGACGGAAACAACATCGTACTTTATGTTTGGTATGATAACGAATTTGGCTACAGCAATCAGGTTATCCGATTGGCAAAATACATTGCGAAGGTCAGAAGGTACACCTATTACTAGGAAGCAGATTTCAGATTGGACAAAAACTGGAATCACGAATAGACCTCGTTACAAATTAGTCCGTTTCGTTTGAGACGGATTTTTTTTTGTAATTTTAAACATGGCCGAATCGCATCGCATCTTATCACTTTTCGAAAATCTTTATAACGGAAATCCATGGCTTGAGGAAATGCTTGTCAGCACATTATCGTTCGAAAAAATTTATCCGCCAGAGGGTCAAACTTATTATGAACACATTCACGGCAATATCCAGCATGATGCCTATCACCTGGGGCAAATCGTCATGCTGGCGAAACATCCGACTAATAATAATCCACACCAATGAAAAATCTAATACTTGCACTTTTTGCAATATCGTTAAGTGCATCGGGACAAACTTATGATGCCGCGCTCGCAGAAAAACTCGGTGCCGATCAATACGGAATGAAATCGTACATTTTGGTAATGCTAAAAACCGGAAGCAATACCACGGCCGATCAGACGACAGTGAACCAGCTGTTTCGCGGCCACATGGATAACATCGGCAAGCTTGCGGCAGACGAAAAGTTGGTCGTTGCCGGCCCTATGATGAAAAACGACAAATCGTATCGCGGAATATTCATATTAAATGTCAAGACGAAGGATGAGGCACTGAAGCTGCTTGAGTCCGATCCTGCAATCAGGGAAAAATTACTTGATGCCGAACTTTATGAATGGTATGGATCCGCTGCATTAGCCGAACATTTACCGATACACGAGAAAATACAGAAGACTAAAATATAAATGAAAAATCTTAAAATATGACGATAGCATATATCACAGATTTACATTTGGAGGAAGAATTGCCGCCCGGAATTGACGCTGAAAAGAATTGGCAGGCGGTATTCGAGAATCTTACACATCACAATATCGATGAAATAGTTATAGGCGGAGATATCGGTCTGGCCAATTCGCATGAAACCTTTTTTGATTCTTTGTACGGTTATTCCGAGAAGATTAACATCACCCTTGGCAACCACGACTCATTCGATGATGTGAAAAAGTACTATGACAATCCCGAAGCAAAGCATCGAAACGAGTTATTTTATCGATACCGTTTTGGAAAATATGATGTTTTTTTTCTGGATTCATCGAGTGATACTATCAGCAGACAACAGCTGGATTGGCTATCGGATTCACTAAAAGATGCGAAAGCAGATGTTGTGATTTTTATACATCATCCTATTTTGGCGGTCGATTCGCCTGTTGACGCTAAGTATCCGTTGCGAAACCGTGCCGAATTAGAGCGGTTACTCCGTGAGAGCGGAAAAGAAATCACCATTTTCTGTGGCCATTATCATACGACTGATGAAATTGCAGATGGAAATATTCGTCAATTTGTTACGCATGCAGTTTCCTACCAAATTGAAAAAGGTACTGTCGAAATAGAGCGTGACATTTCTTATTTTGGTTACCGTATCATATATTTGGATGAAGCGGGAATCACCACCGAACTCATATCTTTACGTCACCAATAAAAAAAGGCTTCCAATTGGAAGCCTTTAATTTTTTAATGATTAAGATTATGCATGACCTGCAGCTGCGATCAGATTTAATGCCGATCCCGCTACAAACCATCCAATTTGTCCTTCGTTGTACGTATGGTTTGCGATAATGACATCAATGCTGCCATCGTCATGTACAAACTCAAGCGTCAATGGAACACCCGGCGCAAAATCGACCAGATTAGTGAAATTGATCGTATCGTTCTCCCGAATCTTGTCGTAGTCGGCTTCATTTGCAAACGTCAGTGCCAGCATTCCCTGTTTTTTGAGGTTGGTTTCATGAATACGCGCAAACGATTTGACAAGTACCGCTTTTACACCGAGGAACCTAGGTTCCATAGCAGCATGTTCCCTTGAAGAACCTTCGCCATAATTGTGATCACCTACCACAACTGTCGGAATACCGGCTGCCTTATATGCCCGCTGCACCGCAGGTACTGCATCGTATTCATTGGTGAGCTGATTTTTTACCAAATTTGTCCGCTCGTTAAACGCATTGACCGCGCCAATAAGCATATTATTTGAAATATTATCCAAATGACCACGGAAACGCAACCACGGTCCAGCCATTGAAATATGGTCGGTTGTACATTTACCCATCGCTTTGATCAGCAATCGGGCGCCAATTATATTCTGACCGTTCCAAGGTTCAAATGGGTCCAAAAGCTGGAGTCTTTCCGAAGTCGGGCTCACTACAACCTCTACACCGGTCCCATCTTCAGCAGGCGCTTGGTATCCGGCGTCTTCCACATCAAAACCTCTTTGCGGAAGCTCGTCGCCTGTTGGTTCGTCAAGCATGACTTCCATCCCATCCTCGTTTATCAACGTATCGGTAAGCGGGTTGAAACCTAAATCGCCTGCAATCGCCAAAGCCGTAACGAGTTCCGGTGATCCTACAAAGGCAAGCGTATTCGGATTTCCGTCGGCACGTTTTGAGAAGTTACGGTTGAACGAGTGTACAATAGTATTTCGTTCTTCCTTATCAGCACCTTCACGATCCCACATTCCGATACATGGCCCGCAGGCATTTGCAAATACAGTAGCGCCAATTTTGTCGAATGTATCAATAAAACCGTCGCGCTCAATAGTATAACGCACCAATTCAGATCCCGGTGTGATAGTGAAGTTTGATTTTGTTTTTAGATTTTTTGCCGCAACCTGTTTTGCAAGTGAAGCTGAGCGTGCGATATCTTCGTACGATGAATTCGTACAAGAACCTATCAATCCGTATTGAATGTTTAGTGGCCAATCGTTTTTGATTGCTTCCTCGCGCATTTTCGAGATTGGCGTTGCAAGATCCGGAGTAAATGGACCATTTAAATACGGTTCCAATTCCGATAAGTTGATTTCGATAACCTGGTCAAAGTATTGTTCAGGATTTGCGTAAACTTCATCGTCACCTGTTAGGTACGAAGCAATTTTGTTGGCTTCATCGGCAATTTCGGCCCGGTCGGTTGCGCGTAAATAGCGGTCCATCGATTCGTCGTAACCAAATGTCGACGTGGTGGCACCAACTTCAGCGCCCATATTACATATCGTTGCTTTTCCGGTACACGACATAGCGCGTGCGCCTTCGCCAAAATACTCGATGATTGCGCCGGTTCCACCTTTAACGGTCAGAATTCCGGCAACCTTAAGAATTATATCTTTTGGCGCTGTCCAGCCCGAAAGGCGGCCTGTTAGTTTCACACCTATCAACTTAGGAAATTTCAATTCCCACGCCATTCCCGACATTACGTCGACAGCATCTGCGCCACCAACTCCGATCGCCACCATTCCGAGTCCGCCTGCATTTACGGTATGAGAATCGGTACCAATCATCATTCCGCCCGGGAATGCATAATTTTCGAGTACAACCTGGTGGATAATCCCTGCACCGGGACGCCAGAAACCGATTCCATATTTGTTTGATACAGACGAAAGAAATTCGAAAACTTCATTGCTTTGTGATTTGGCGCGTGCCAGATCGGATTCAGCACCAACTTTCGCCTGGATCAGGTGATCGCAATGTACCGTTGTTGGAACAGCAACCTTGGTTTTTCCGGCATGCATAAACTGAAGCAATGCCATCTGAGCGGTAGCATCCTGACACGCCACGCGGTCGGGTGCAAAGTCGACGTATTCTTTTCCACGGGTAAATGCCTTTGCTGGCATTCCTTCCCAAAGGTGTGTATATAAAATCTTTTCCGACAATGTCAACGGGCGGCCAACCAATTCACGCGCTTTATCGACGCGAGCGGGCATATTGCCGTAGACCTTTTTAATCATATCAATATCAAACGCCATAATTCTAGTTTAAATTTTTCATCACAAATTTACGATAATCATGTGGATTTTGAAAAATTTACAGCAGAAGAAGCAAAGGCTAAGATATTATTTGCAGAAAGTCAGTTTTCACTACTTTTTTTGCACTAATGTTAAAATATGAAGCCTATTTTACGCTATTTGTAATAATAGGGTTAAATTTTAAAAACCCTGCAATTGCCGCAGGCCTGGCAGCACGGCAGAATCTTTCTAAATTATGGCCACGCCAAAAAAAAAGCTCCTTTCGGAGCGATTTTAGTACAGTGATGTTATGATTCTTTCGATTGTAATCCCTTCGGCGTCGGCTTTGTAGTTTTTGACGACACGATGGCGAAGTATGCCTGTCGCAACTGCTTTCACATCTTCGATATCGGGCGAAAATTTCCCGTTGAAAGCCGCATGTGCTTTTGCTGCGAGGATCAGGTTTTGGGAAGCACGCGGACCGGCACCCCAATCGATGTAATTTTTTATGAAGTCGGTTGCCATTGAATTATCGGGACGGGTCTTGCTCACCAACGTTACTGCATATTCGATTACATTGTCGGCTACCGGGATTCGTCTTATCAGATGCTGGAAATCGATGATCTCCTGCGCTGAAAACAATGCAAGGACTGTCTGGTTCGAATCGGTTGTGGTGCTTTTTACCACCTGGACTTCCTCGGCAAATGACGGATAATCTAGCTTTATTGAAAACATGAAGCGGTCAAGTTGCGCCTCCGGTAATGGATAAGTCCCCTCCTGTTCTATCGGGTTTTGTGTTGCCAGAACGAAGTACGGCAGGGACAATTTATAATTGTGGCCGGCGATCGTGACTGCACGTTCCTGCATGGCTTCAAGCAGTGCAGCCTGAGTTTTTGGCGGAGTACGATTGATTTCGTCGGCAAGGATGATGTTCGAAAATATCGGGCCTTTGATAAATTTGAATTGGCGATTCTCGTCGAGTATCTCGCTTCCAAGAATATCAGATGGCATCAAATCGGGTGTGAACTGGATCCTTTTGAAATCCAGTCCCAATGCCTGTGCGATCGTATTGACCATCAATGTTTTTGCCAGGCCGGGAACTCCAACCAAGAGTGCGTGCCCGCCCGAGAATATGCTTAGAAGAATCTGGTCGACGACTTCATCCTGACCGACAATGATCTTTGCTATTTCGGTTTTGAGCTGGTTTCGTTTTGCGACCAGGTTTTGAATTGCGGTGACATCAGACATAATTGTAATATGATTTTAGCGGATAAAAACATTAATGGGAAATCAAAGCTGCTTTTTTAGCCCCGATAGAGCCGGCATCGCCCAATTCATTGGGCATACAGGCGAAAGCGGGCAGCCGGCAACGTGGAAGCAGCCGGCCCGTGCTTCTATTTCTTCAACCAGTTGTTCGTAAAATCGCAATCGCGGTATTCGCCATTGATCTTAACGTAGGTCTCTTTGATTTTCTCGTCAGACCATTTTCCGATAGCCTCGATTTGTTTTTCTTTGAGTGCAAGGTTTTTGATCTTGGTATAATCGAGTGAATAATCGGCTGTGTGCGCGTCGTAGCGCTTAGTCACGGTAAGGATTTTATATTTTTTCTTTCCGTTTTGTCCTTCATCGAGGATTGGCAGCGATACTTCGCCCTCTTTAAGGTTCGAGACCTGGTTGTAAAGTGCCGGATCCATTTTTGTGAGTTCGAAACGCGTATCCTGTGTTTTAGGGTTGATCAGCGCGCCGCCATTTGCGCGTGTTTCTTTTTCATCCGACATTGTCCGTGCAGCATCTGCAAATGAAACTTCCTTATCCTCGATCTTTTTGCGGATCAGCGTGATTTTTTCCTTTGCTTCGGCAAGCGACGCTTCGGTGATCTTTGGAGTTAGCAATATGTGTCGAAGATCGACATCCTGACCGCGGATTTTTTCAACCATTATGATATGGTATCCAAAATCGGTTTCAAACGGCTCAGAAATTTCACCTTCACCGAGGCTGAACGCCACATCTTTGAATTCTTTTACAAAAGGAGTTTTACGGTTCATGCGGTAGAAACCGCCGTTTGAACTTGAGCCGGGATCCTGTGAATAGAGCACCGCTTTACCGAAAAAGCTTGCGCCTTCCTGAATTTCCTTTTTGAAACCTCTAAGCTGTTCGATTGTTTTTTGCTTTTCTGCGTCGGAGATTTTGGGTTCCACTACGATTTGGGCAACTTCAACCTCGGCGCCGAATTGCGGCAATTCGGATTCAGGTATTTTTTTAAAGAAATTCCGCACTTCTTCCGGTGTAATGTCAATGTCCTCGACGATTCTATTGCGCATTTGCTCGGTGAGCATGTTCAATTTAATGATTTCGTGAAGATCGGTTCGGAATTCCTCTTCGCTGTTCTTTTTGAAGTACTTCACTACATTGTCGACCGATTTAAGCTGCTCGACCATGTAGCCCAACTGTTTTTCCAACCGGTCTGAAACTTCGGCATCCGACACCACTATACTGTCCTGAATCGCGTGGTGTGCATAAAGTTTGTCTTCCATCAACATTCCCAAAACCTGGCATCGTGGAATATCAGTTACTGAATTCCCCGAACTTGCCATCTCGATATACATTTTGTCGATATCGGAGTCGAGCACGATATAGTCGCCGATTGTTGCGACGATTCCATCAATTTTCTGACGCTTTGTAGAATTAGTAGTGTTTTCGGCAACATCGGAGCTGTCGCGGATTATTTCCTGCGCATTGCCGGCAGAAAAAGCAGCAATGCAAAATGCAGCGCAAAGCAGCTTACTTATATATTTCATATTTATTGTTTTTAATCGCATCATCAGTTATTTCTTTTTCAAATTTTTTAATCAGTTCAAGCTTTCTTTTATTTACGATAACTTCCCTCAATGTCGGCTTTATGTAGCTGAACGGGCTCACATTGTTTCGTCCCAGCACATTTGTGACTTTCACGAGGTAAATGTCGAGTGAATCGGTGTGCTGGATTCTCTTCCCGGGCACAATGTACCGGTCGCGATTTTCTGGCGTGATGAACGGCAGCCTGCTGTAAACC
>JAEYZX010000125.1 GCA_023427845.1 Bacteroidota bacterium | reverse complement strand
ATGCGGATTAGGTCCGGACAGTTCGTTTTCGAAAAGGCTAAGGACTTCAAGCGACTCCAGATTTGCGATATTTTCGCTCAGACCTCCAACAAGTTTATTGCTGTTGAGCAACAATATCTTCAACGATTTGAGATCGTAAAGTGATTGTGGGATCGTTCCCGTGATTTGGTTATTGTACAGCGATAATTTTTGCAGATCAAGAAGGTTCCCGATTTCAGAAGGAATGCTGCCTGAAAGCTGGTTCATGTGAAGTTCGACCTGCCTTAATGAAGCTGCATTGCCAATTGATGGCGGGATTGCACCCGACAGCTTGTTAAAAGATAAATTTAGGCAGTGGAGCTGTTTTAGGTTTGCAATCGAAGTCGGGATTCTACCCGAAATTGCGTTTCGAAAAAGATTCAGATGCTGAAGATGGATCAGGTCGCCGATCTCTGCCGGGAGGCTTCCCGTAAGGTTGTTTTCCGGAAGTTCGATCGAGATCACTTTCCCGTTAGAAATTTGCACGCCAAACCAGGAGTGAGCCGGTTTTGACAAATCCCATTTCTGTTTCCATTGTTCGCCGTTGGTCGCTTTATGCAGCTTAAGCAACGCATTCATTTCAGAAGGCGGGATTTCGGTCGCCGTAGATACGGCCGAACAGACAATAAAAAATATGACAGCAAGTTGTTTCATCGGGTAAGCAAAGGGAAGTTAAATCTATGATGCAAATCTACATTTTGCAAATTTTATCGACGAACTACATGAATAGTGTAAAAATGAAAATTTATTCCTACATAAATAATGTTAATTATCAATTAAAAAAAATATTACATTTGATTGAACCAATTAAACAATAACAGTATGGAAATCAATTTTTTGGCAGTTTTAGTGGCTGCATTGTCGACACTCGTCGTCGGATTTTTATGGTATAATCCAAAGACATTCGGCGGAATTTGGATGCGTGAATCCGGAATGACGGAAGAACGCATGAAAGGCACCAATATGGCGTTGCTTTTTGGAATGTCCATTTTTTATGCCCTGATGATTTCGCTAATACTAAATGCATTGGTAATTCATCAATTTGGGGCAGTTGCATTGGTCGGCGGGGATCCAACACTTGCCAAACCATCGTATACCGCGTTTATGGCCGATTACGGGACGGCATTCCGTACCTTCAAACACGGTGCACTCCACGGATTCATTGCGGGGTTGTTCCTTGCGTTGCCCATCATAGGTACCAATTCACTATACGAAAGAAGAAGTTGGAAGTATGTGCTGGTTACCGGCGGATTTTGGATCGTATGTTTTACGATAATGGGCGGAATTCTCTGCGGTTGGGAGTAAGAAATCATAATCCCGTCATAAAAGGCGGGATTTTTATTTTCATAAAGCGCCTTATCGTTACTTTTGCTTGGCAGCAAATATGCTGTTTTTGCAAATTCAGTTGGAAAAATCGTATTCTTTTAAAATTTTTACTTGCGTAGCCGATATTCCTTCGTCATGGAATACTGTTGCGGGACGCAATATTTTTTTGCACACCACTTATTTGGCTGTGCTCGAAAATGCTTCGCCCGAGAACATGACATGCAGATTCATAGCTGTGTTTTCGGAGTCGGACCTCGTGGGTGTTGCCGTGTCGCAATTCATCAATATGCGCAAGGTCAAATCTTTTGGCGAAAGGGATACGCGTTTTAAAACCAAAATCAGGCATTATTTTTTCAAGTTGTTCGGTGCCAACGTATTATTCCTGGGAAATAATATGCTGACCGGACAAAACGCATTTAAATTTTTACCCGATGTCAACCTTTCGAAAGGAATTGAAACATTAGGCGGGGCAATCAATCAGCTTCGGAATGATTATCAGGCTAGCGGCAAAACCGCACATCTGACGATATTCAAGGATTTTTACCCAACTGAGGACATTCATTTTAAAAGTCACATTTTTGACGATTACTTTAAATTTTCGACCCAGCCAAATATGGTGCTGACTGTCGATCCGAGTATGACTTCATTCGATGAGTATCTAAAAAGAATCACCAAAAAATATCGCGATCAATACAAGCGCTCCAGAAAGAAATCGATTGGAATTCAAAAGCGCAAACTGGGGCTTGATGATATCGTAAATTACAGCACAAGAATCCACGAACTGTATATGAACGTGGCGAACAACGCACCATTCAATACGTTTTATCTTCCTAAGAATCATTTTATCGAATTAAAACAGCACCTAAAGCAGCGGTTTTTCTTTTATGGATATTTCGATAACGATGAACTCGTTGGATTTAGCACGCTTATCGAAAATGGCAGCGATATCGACACGTATTTCCTCGGTTACGACGAACATTGCCAGCGCGAGAAGATGTTGTATTTGAATATGCTTTATGACATGACCGCGTTTTCCATAAACCACGGCTACCGTAAAATAATCTTTGCACGGACAGCTCTTGAAATAAAAAGTTCAGTTGGCGCGGTTTCCGAGCAAATGATAGGATTTATCCGTCATGACAACCGGATACTAAATTTTCTGCTTCCCCGATTGTTTAAATATTTTGAACCGAAAACTTCCTGGCAGCAAAGACATCCGTTTAAGGATTAGGTGTTGCGAGTTTCATTTGCTTTGGCAAGATAACGATGTCGAGATCGGTCACCTCGCCATAATATTCGCCGTCGACCTGAAAATGTACCGGTATGTCGGTTCTGATCTTTGCGCTTTTAGCCGATATGATTTCGACATCGCCTGTTTCCAATGGCATATTTCCTGCCACAATTTTCCCAAATACACCAAGTGTCAGGTTTTTGATGACAACGATTTCAAACTTACCGTCGTTCATCTTGCCTTTCGGATTTATGGTCACGCCGGTACCATATTTTTGTGAATTTGCGATTACAACCATTTTGGTTTCGGTTCGAAGCGTTGTGCCATTGGCTTCGACTTCTACGTGGAATGTTACTTCAGAATCGGTCAGGGTTGTAAATGCTTGCAGCGCATAACCGATTTTACCACGGATTGTGCTGTTTTCGTAGTTTTTGATCAACTCGGCATTAAGTCCGATGTCACTTAAATGCAGGCTTTTTTTATCATTGATGCAAATCAAGTCGATTTCAGTGAATTCATTAAAAAATGCGATTTGCAACAGTTCTTCCATTACGGTCGGAAAATTTAAGTCGACCGACAGGCCATTTGCCGAACCTGCGGGGATAATCCCTAATACGGCATCGACATCTTCGAGCGCTTCGGCAACCATTTTAATGGTGCCGTCACCTCCGGCAATTATAACCCGGTCGCATTTCTGTTGTTGATAAAGTTCTTTTATACGTGCTTGGTCGTCGCTTCCCGTGGTTTCATAAAGGACTAATGCGATACCGTTATTGTCGGCAAATTCCTGTGCCAAAGCAATCATTTCTTTCTTATCGACACCTCCTGCAATTGGATTAACCACCAGAAGGAATTTCTTTGACGTCTTCATATCGGCGATTGCAAATAAAGTTGTATTTTGTTTTAGCAACTCAAATGTAATACATTTTATGAAGCCAATTTTAAAATTATACCGCGGCTACGCCAATGAGGAAGAGCTGATTGTGATGGGGCATGTGTTTCGCCCAACCACAAAAGAAGAGTATGATTTTCAAAAGAAGCGATTCCGAAACGCAAAGTCGGTGATCCGGATGTTTCGCGTCAAAACCCAGGCTAATGCCGATGTTTATCTTGATCTTCACGGCAAACGAATCCACACCAAAACATTAGAAGACGGATATTTCAAATTCTGCATCCCGCTTTCAAAGGAACCAAACTATGGCTGGATGGATTATCATGTCAGCATTTTTCACGATAATGAAGAAATCAAAAGCAAAGGCACTTTCATCAGGCCATATCAGGGAAACCTGGGTTTCATTTCGGATATTGACGATACGTTCCTGATCTCACATACGCGAAATCCATTTAAAAAACTCTACATCCTGCTTTTCAGGAATGTAAACGACAGGAAGTTGTTTGAAGGTGTGGTGCCGCACTACCAGGCTCTGAGCAGTTCGGGACGCGATGATAAAAATGAGCAGAACGCATTCTTTTATGTTTCGAGCAGCGAATGGAACCTCTATAGATTCATCACCGATTTCACGCACCTGCACCAGCTGCCGCGTGCGGTATTGCTGTTAAAGGACATCAAGACGAGCCTTTTCGATTTTTTTGTTTCGGGACGCGGCGACCACAATCATAAATTCGAAAAAATCAAACACATACTCGAATTTTATCCGCATTTGCAATATACGCTGCTTGGCGATGATTCGCAGCACGACCCTTATTTGTATGAAAATATCTGTAAAATATTTCCGGTAACCGTAAAAGCGGTTTATATCCGGCAGACCGGCAAGCATAAAAAGCCAAAAACGGTCGAAGCTTTGAAAATTATGGAAAGCATTGATGTTGCGACCTGTTATTTTCGCGACAGCCACGAGGCGATTGCTCATTCAAAACAAATCGGCCTGATTTCATGATAATGCCCTAGCCCCGATGGCAGCGGCATCCTTTTTTATTTTTTGCCGATGGTTTCAACCATTGGCAAAAAATAAAAAAGATAAAGCGAACAGCGGGAACAGCTCCTGAAATTAAACCTTTTCGATTTCCTCCTGTACGATTTCCCAGTCGAGCAGCAATTGGTCGAGTTCGGCTTTTTTCTTGTTGTAGGCCGTGAAGAACGATGCGTCTTCGATATGTTTATCGTAGTTTGACGCAAGCATTTTATCGTCATGCTGAATGTCGCGCTCAAGCTGCTTGATCTGGCTTTCGATTTTGCTGAGCTTGTTTTGAAGTGCTTTTCCTTTCTTTTGCTCTTCGTAGGAAAGTTTGCTTGCCGATTCTTTAGGGTTTTCCTTTTTTATAATGTCGCGTTTCTCGACTTCGCGCATGTTTTCAAGATTACGCATTTCGAGGAAATAATTGATGTCGCCCAAATATTCCTTGATCTTTTTGTCTTTGAACTCATAAACAAGATTCGACATTCCCTGAAGGAAATCCCTGTCGTGCGATACCAAAAGCAAGGTTCCTTCATATTTCTGCAAAGCCGCCTTGAGGACATTTTTCGATTTAATGTCGAGGTGGTTCGTTGGCTCATCCATTACGAGCACGTTGATAGGCTGTAGCAAAAGTTTGCAAAGCGCCAGACGGTTGCGCTCGCCACCCGAAAGCACTTTTACCTTTTTTTCGACGTCGTCGCCACGAAAAAGGAAGGAGCCGAGCATGTCGCGTACCTTTGACCTGTTGGTATCGGTAGCGGCATCTTCCATCGTTTGCAGCAAAGTGATTTCGCCGTCGAGATATTCGGCCTGATTTTGGGCAAAGTATCCGATTTGAACGTTATGGCCAAGTTTAATCGTCCCGTCGTACTCAAATTCATTGACAATGGCTTTTAAAAAAGTCGATTTTCCCTGGCCATTCTGACCGACAAACGCGATTTTGCTGCCGCGTTCCACAAGTAGTGAAATATCTTCAAGAATCACTTTATCACCATATGCTTTTGTAACGTGATCGGCTTCGATTACGACACGGCCGGGGACCTTTGAAACGGGAAACGAAATGTTCATGACCGAATTGTCGTCTTCGTCAACTTCAATGCGTTCCACCTTATCGAGCTTTTTGATCAATGATTGCGCCATCGAGGCCTTTGACGCCTTTGCCCGGAATTTTTCTATCAATTTCTCGGTCTCCTCGATTTTCTTTTGCTGGTTCTTTTGCGTAGCGAGTTGCTTTTCGCGGATTTCGTGTCGAAGTTCCAAGTATTGTGAATACGGCTTATTGAAATCGTAGGCCTTGCCGAGTGAAATCTCGATTGTACGGTTGGTCACATTATCGAGAAACATCTTATCGTGCGATACGATTACGACAACGCCCTGATAGTTTCTTAAAAATCCTTCGAGCCAGATTATGGATTCGATGTCGAGGTGGTTGGTTGGCTCATCGAGCAGCAACACATCGTTTGCCTGAAGCAATAGTTTTGCAAGCTCGATACGCATTCGCCATCCTCCCGAGAAGGTTTCGGTTGCGTTATTAAAGTCTTCGCGCTTGAATCCGAGTCCGAGCAATATCTTCTCAGCTTCACCTATGTAGTTGTATCCGCCGAGAAGCTCGAAACGGTGCGTATAATCGGAAAGGTCTTCTATGATTTTACTGTACTCATCGCTTTCGTAATCGGTGCGTGTTACGAGCTGATGATTGATTTCCTCCAGCTTTTTTTCAACATGCTTAATATCGGTAAATGCCTGATACGCTTCTTCGAGTACGGTTCTGCCTTGCTCGAAATCGATATCCTGACGAAGAAAACCAATACGGATTTCCTTTTCGGCCGCGATGCTGCCGGATTCAGGTGATATATCGCGGGCAAGGATTTTGAGCATTGTGGATTTACCTGCACCGTTTTTACCTACAAGTCCCACGCGGTCGCCTGCGCCCAATCGGAAAGTAATTTCTTCAAAAAGATAGGTCCCGCCAAACGAGACTGACAAATTGTGTATATTAAGCATTTATTGTGATGATATGCGTGGTTGAATGAGTAATTTTGCAGGACCTAATGGTCTCGCGAAATTTTTTGCAAATGTTAAAAAAAGGATCCAAACTATATAGCATTTTAACAGGAACTTGTCCTAAATGCCAGAATGAGAATATGTATCTGAATCCGAATCCTTACGTTATTTCGGAAACGATGAAGATGCACGAGCGTTGCAGCGTTTGCGGCACGAAATACAAAATGGAGCCGAATTTCTTTTTCGGTGCGATGTATGTGAGCTATGCTTTGGCGGTTGCTGAAAGCATTATCGCATTTATCATATGCTTTGTCTGGCTTGACATGAGTATCGGGATGTCGTTTGTGGCGATTTTGATCAGTTTGTTTTTATTGATGCCTCTTATAACGCGTCTTTCGCGGAACATTTACATCAACATGTTTATGAGTTACGACCGATCGAAAGATCCCAGGGCTTAAACCGGTTGATGCTGTTTGCGCGTTCCATGGGAGTTCCGGTCTCAATATGGCTGAATAATGATTTTGCCATTGCGGGTGCAAGCATGACGCCACGCGTACCGAGCCCGTTTAAGATGTGAAGCCGTGGAAAATCGGGGTGAGTGCCGATCAAAGGTTTTCGGTCGCGTACCGTTGGCCGAACACCGGCATAATGACCTACAACTTCGAAATCGCACGTTAGTATATCCCTGAGTTTTGCTTCAAGTTCTGACCGGCCCGCTAACGTAGGGTCATTGCTTTTGTCGGTCCATTCGTATGTTGCGCCAACTTTAAACAGGTTATTGCCCCGGGGCAAGATGAACAGGCTTGCATTCAGAATAACGTCAAGCGACAAACCTGGTGCCCTCACCAGCAGCAATTCGCCTTTAGTACCATCGAGGGGCAAATATTTAAAATATGGATTCGCTTGGATTCCGAAACCTTCAGCGAAAACGATATGCCGTGCGGTGATATCATCATAATGAACGCAGTCCACGCCGAATTGAATCGTCGAATAATCAAATTCATTACGAAGAAGGCCCATATTCAATAAATAGTTCCGGTAGCTCAGCAATTGTGCGGCAGTATTGACATAACCTGTCTGCAAGACCTCGCCAAAGCCGTAGGGAGATTCGATTCCGCTAAATTTTGCATCAATCAAATCAGTTGAAAGAAAAGGCGCGAGTGCAGGATTATCTGCTGCGATGAACCAATTATTCTGATCTTCGATTGAGGTAAACCTTCTCAGGACCGGCAACCTAAAGTTCAGTTTCAAATTGAGTTTCGATTCCAATCGATCATAAAAGAGGTTCATCTCATCGAGATGTTCCTGTGCGTGGGCAAGGCTTGTGAATCTTTTTAAAACGACAGGATTATAAACTCCGGCCGCAACAGTTGATGAAGTCTGGGTATCGTTATCGAATACAACTACCGACTTTCCGGCATTTATCGAAGTTTCGGCAAAAGCAATTCCGGCCAATCCGCATCCTACTATGATGTAATCTGTCATGTTGCAAAAATAAAAAACTCCTACCTTTCGGTAGGAGCTTTCATGAATTATATTGAAGTCTTAGTAATTCCACATATCCTGTTCAAAGTTTCGGATTTTCTCCTTCACCCTTTCGGATTCGAGCAGTTGCATCTGTGCATTGTCCTTCATGTAATCGTCAATCTCACGATCGCCGTACACATTTTCCTCTTTGTAGATCACGGCATGGAATCGTCGTGAATTCAACAGGTGATCGAAGGTGATCGGCATTGCCGAGTTTTTGTCGTTGAATGCCTTATACTCGTGCAATATGTCTCGGATCGACGGGAAATAAACCCAGAACAGTTCAATTACATCCGGATTGTCTGACCCGATATCACGCGCTTCAGGAGCTACGGGACATAATCCAAGCAAACGATACTTCAGTTCGCCCTGGCGTTTGTCGAAGTACCAGTACCCTTTAATTTTGTACCCGGAAATATCCATCGAGGTCAGATTACGCACATCGACAAACTGCGGATCCAATACTCGTTCGCCAGACATGTACTCATCGTAGTAATTGTTGATTTCATCAATACCCGCCGGGATCGTGTCGACATAACGAAACGACGACTGCATGTCTTTCAGCGTTTTTTTGGTATTGAAATAATCGTCACCATAGACTTCGGTTATACGTCCGTCCTTGATACCTTTCAACAAAACATCGAAAAGCGAGCGGCGATTCTTACCTATGTTGGCCGTATCGACCGGAAAGTACAAAGGAAAATTTACCCTTTCATCCAAATCGATTATTTCCCAGATTGCTTTTCCCATTAGGACGTCACGATCATGCACATATCCGTAAGGAAGCGGCTTATCGTTATCCGATATCAACTGGGCAGGCGTTTTTTTACCTATTTCATCCGGGACTTTCGCATTAAGTAAATTTGACTGTGCTTGAGAAGCAACGCTTCCGGCAACTGCAAATACCACCAGTAAAAAGTTTCTCAATTTCATGTTTTATCTTCTAAGTTATCTAAGAAAGGAAACGCCTAACTTAAATTATTATTGTATTTCGTAAACTACCGGTGCAGTTTTACCTGTAACGATATTGGCAGTTACGCCTTCAATCTTGGTTTTGATGTCGTAAAAAGAAACCAAATCACCTCGTGTAAGTTTACCTAAAGCTGCTTTAGCTTGTGCATTAAGTCGGTCGCCATTTACTACGATTGCAGCTTGACCCTGGACTTTCATTGTAAATTGCGTAACTCTAAAGTTTAGGTCGTACAAGAAGTCTGGAAGTACTGCAGAAATCTGTGAAACTTCCAATCGTGATTTAGAACCTTTTGTGTTTCCTGTTTGTCCACCAATAGCACCCATTGGTCCTGGAATATTTTTAATCCTGAATGTTTTCTTGTCAGAAACCGCTTTTCCGTCAGGTAATTTTCCAGTTACACTTACCGTAACCTCAGTTCCCGAACCAGGATTTAAGTTATACTGACCTGGACGTCCTGAC
This sequence comes from Bacteroidota bacterium, assembly GCA_023427845.1. GTDB lineage: Bacteria > Bacteroidota > Bacteroidia > Flavobacteriales > Flavobacteriaceae > Flavobacterium. The sequence goes on along the minus strand of JAEYZX010000125.1, from coordinate 5,808 downwards.
CGTGTTAGTCCCGGAGCAGAAGCCGTAACTTTGTCATCAGAGATACCCGCGAATGAAATTGTCATTGGGTTAGGCAAACCTCTGTAAACAACGTTCATCTTATCTGCAGAAATATTCGCAGAATTCGGACGTGGAACCACAACATAGTTACCTTTAATTGGCAAAGCGATCGTTTTTCCACCTTCCTCGAAGTTAAAAGATCCGGTCATAGTATGGTCTCCAACATTTCCAGCACCAAAAGAGAATGCTGCTTGTCCAGCCTCAGCTTTTAGATTGTTTCCATTCAAAACGACAGATTTTGCCTGAAGTGAAGGGTCGAATTTTCCAAGGATAACTTTACCTGTTACGGCTTCACCTTGAAAGTATGCCGTTTTATCCAAAACAACGATTGGTTGGTATGCTGTTAAAGACGCGGCAGCAATCAAATCGGACTGGAACATTCCGGCCATGACGTCGCTTTCAGTAGTTTTCACATCAGCTTGCAATTGAGACAATTTAGTGATTGTAGCAATCAGTGGAAAACCTTTGTAGTTATAGTCGATCCATTCTAAAGTAGCACCGGCTTTTTCAGACTTCACAGGCTTAGTAGCAAAACGCTCTTCGATTTTTTTCATTTCGCTGTCGGCAATTGCGCTACCGCCAATTTGTCTGATCTGTGCAGGATAATTCTTAATCCTGTTCAGGAAATCCTGTCCTTCTTTAGAAACTTTATCGCCTTTGAAGAAAAGGTTGTCGAAGTGGTCTCCTTTGTCCATCTGCTCATATGGCAAATTTCCTTCGGCATCACGCTCCAAACCTTTTACGGCTTCGTTCTTAAGATTTTCGATGTAATCATTGAATTCTTTTGAAACTTTTCTGATTGCGTCGACCTTCTGCTTTTTGTCACCGTATTGACCCGGCTGATCCTGCGCTTTTTGGGCAAGCTGCTCGAAAGAAGCTTGATTTCTGGTATCGGCAAGACTGTTCGATTCAACAATTTTATTATTTAGGATACCAAAAGCAGATAGTACTTCTTTTGACATGTTTAGTGCTAACATCGCGATGAAAACCAGGTACATCAGGTTAATCATCTTCTGTCTAGGGGTTAATTTTCCTCCTGCCATTTTTTCTGATTAGTTTGTTTTGTTAATTAAAATGTAGGTTTTAAAATTATCCTCTGTTGCTCATTGCAGAAAGCATTCCACCATAAACATTGTTCAAAGAAGCAAGGTTTGAGGTTAAAGATTGCATTTGATCTTTTAGTTTCAAATTGTTTTCAGCAACTTCCTGGTTGATTTGTGCATTTCTGGAAGCACTCTCCAGTTGGATTTTATAAAGGCTGTTCAATGACTCCATTTGTGCGGCAGCCATAGTAAGTTCTTCGCTGTACTTTTTCTGTGAAGCGATTGCATCAACAGTTGGAGCGATACCTTTTGCAGCTCCTTCAAAGTTCTTGATGCTTGATCCAAGGCTAGCCATCAATTCACCATCGATTTTTGCCTCTTTCAACATTGCATCAAGTTTTTGCGAAAGTAGACCACCAGCTTCTTTAGGATCTTCTTTTACTTCTTTTCTTTTGGCCTCACCACCTGCCAATTCCGGGTAAACCAATGACCAATCGATTTCGTTGTCTACTGGTTCAAAAGCTGAAAGTGCAAAAATGATCGCTTCGGTAACAAGTCCGATAGTCAACATTACGTTACCTGTAAGTGGTCCAATCTCGAAGTGGATGATTTTAAATAATGCTCCTACGATAACCACAGCTGCTCCCATACCGTAAGCGAAGATCATTGCTTTTTTGCTCAAAATTGCCATAATAAAAATTTTTAGTTTAGTTAAGTTTATATAAAGTTGGTTAAATACTGGTTATTATCTTCTGGTAGGACGCCCGGTTACCTGCGTACCCATATAATCCTGTACGGTCCTGAATCCGATATAGCTTCTTGAAGTATCAGCATATTCGAAATCCCTGGTGCTCACCTGTAACATGAAAGCCACGTCTTTCCATGAACCTCCGCGAACTACTTTTCTCATATTAGACAAGTCGCCAACAGTAGGGTTCATTGTTGAAACATATTCATATGCGGCGGCATCATAGGAAGAATCGGTCCATTCGGCCACGTTTCCGGCCATGTTGTACAAATTGTATCCGTTTGGTTCATATGATTTTGCCTCTACGGTATACAATGCTTCGTCGGCTGCATAATCACCACGGTTTGGTTTGAAATTAGCCAAGAAACATCCACGGTCATTCTTCGTATAAGGACCACCCCATGGGTATGAACCTGACTCCAGTCCGCCTCGGGCAGAATACTCCCATTCAGCTTCAGTCGGCAAACGGAATGAATTTATAAGGTCACGTCCTTTTTTCTGTTTAACGTATGTGTTTTTATTCAAGGTTCTCCACGCACAAAATGCTTTGGCCTGATTCCAGTTTACGCCTACTACAGGATAGTCCTGATATGCCTGGTGCCAGAAATAATCATTGTGCATCGGCTCATTATAAGAATAGGCGAAATCCTTAATCCACGCAGTTGTATCAGGATATACAAGGGTTTGTTCAGTTCGGATAAAGTCGCTTCGTTTACCGACTTTAGCTTTCGCGGCCGCCTGAATGTCCATCCAAGAATATCTGAATTTCAATTTGTTTACATCTATCGTACGAAGCCCATTGAAGGATTCGGTTAAAGGAAGGTACATTGAATCCATCACCTCAGTATAATATTCATCCGGATATTTACTTGTGTCGGTGATCAACTTCACTTTGCGGTTCAATCGTCGACCGGCGTACGGATCTTCTTCGGTTCCAAGACTATAGTAGTTCTCATACATGTACTTGTCGTACGGAGTCATAGTCGCCGGATCCTGGTCGTCGAAAGCGAAATCGGCAATACTACCGCTGTTTCGGCCACCGCCACCTGTACCCGCTGTTCCGCCGCCTCCTACTTCATCAGCAAGAATTGCAAGGCGAACGCGGATGGTTGAGTCTTTAACCCACTCCACGAACTGACGATACTCGCTATTGGTGATCTCAGTCTCATCCATATAGAAAGCCCGAACCGTAACAGTTTTAGTTGGTGCATCCTGAAGGTTGGCCAAATCATCATCTGATTTACCCATTATAAAAGCACCTCCCGGTATCAAGGTCATACCATAAGGCTTCTCCGGATGCCATTTTTTCCCTTTTACCCCCACAAGCTCACCTTTGTCGCTAGAACCACAGCCGATGAACAGAGTAAAAATTGCCGTTAATGCAACAAATTTCTTCATATAATTTGGGTTTGTATGTATTATAATTTTAAAGGGCGTAAACCTATCTATTATTTTTTTAAAAAGCAATTATTTACTTTAAAATTTCTACTACCGCCCAAAAGTAGAATTAAAAAAGTAAATAAAAAAAGAATTTACCGATAAAATGCATAAAATCATCGATAAACGGCACAAAACAGAGATTTATATAAGGTTATTCGTACTTTTATTTAAAAGTTAATCATCGATTAACTGCAAAAAATATCGATTGATGACCTGTTTCAAATGCTGTTTTTACGCTGCGCTTTCCACCATCGCTCCGGAAGTTCCTGGTTGCACGCAGCCAGATATTCTTCGTGTGAACAGGGTAATAACGTGTTTCTTTTTAATTTATTATTAGCATTTGAAATAAATGGGATTTCAATCCACCAGCGATCCGTTTTATCACTTTTGTAGAAAATAAGTTCCTCATTTTCAAACGGAACGATATACTTAATATAGGAGTCTTTACTTCCGAAAGGATATTCGTTCGAACGGTAATGGTAGCCTTCAATAAAATACCATACGATCTGCGCCATCAAAACAGACTCCTGCTTTGAATTATTATGTCCGAAAATCCCAAATGTCGAAGTTCTGTCGCTTATCCCGGCATATCGTGCCAAAGCGCAAATTTCCTTTCCATTGAAGCCGTTAGGCATAAATGTAATGAAATTGCCCGAGTCTGCCGACTTAACTGCTGTTAAATCGACCGTTACAAGATCGGCATCCCTGAAAACCGGTTCGGCAATCGCAATATTTGCAGAGACCTCCCCTAGCCGATACGCGTCGAAGAATAACTTCTCGATAAGATCGATTTCTTCCTGGGAATTGTAATAGGTCTGATATCCTAGATTACTGAAGTTAAAAAGGTTCGTTGGCTCATCAACGACAATCTTAGTCAGATAGGAACGCGAAGCAACGCTATTCTCTCCTTGCTCGAAATCAAACTTGCTGTCGATGGCCACCAGATTCACCATCTGTTCCAGCTTATCGTAAGCGCGGTATAATGAATACGTAATATCCTGCGAACCGCCAATTACTATTGGAATGATCTTTCGGCGAATCAATCCTGCCACCGCATGCTTTACCGCATAATAGGTGTCGTCAATCGTATCGCCTGGAAGGATGTTTCCGAGATCGGCAATGACGCCGTTCCAGTTTCCGGGATACAAATGATACAATTCGCGACGGAAATGAGTCAGTTCGACATGATCTGAAACTTTTTCAGACCCTCGATTTTCAAGCACTCCAATAATCGCGATTTGAACACCATCCAAATCAGGGAAATCATTATCGGTATGAAGCGCGATCTTTTTTCCGAGCTGCTGCGATGAAAGACCGTTGATCATTTCGGCGGTCCCGGAGTCTATAGGGGAAAGGAAATCGAATTCCATTTATTGTTTCTTTTTGGCTGTTGTTGTTTTCTTGGCAGCACTTTTTTTGGCTGCGACTTTTTTGGTCGGCGCTTTCTTAACCGGAGCCTTTTTCGCAATCATTTCCTTTACCTCGTCAAGTGTCAGTTTGGAGGCATCTACATCTTTGCTTAGCTCAATTTTGGTTTTCCCTTTGGTGATGACCGATCGTCCCCAGCGCGCCTTCTCGACACGGATGCCTTCGTCTTCCCAATTATGGATTACTTTATCGATGTCTTTCTGAAGTTTATCTTCTATCAAGGTTTCAATATCCGTCTGCGAAAGATTGTCGAAATTGTATTTCTTGCTCACATTGATGAATACGCCGTTCCATTTGATGAAGGGCCCGAAACGGCCCACGCCCTTTTGTACGGGCTCACCTTTATAATGTGCGATAGGCGCGTCGGCTTTCGCCTTTTCATTGATGAGTTCCTTCGCGCGATCCATTGTCACATCAAGCGGGTCCTCGCCCTTCGGGAGTGAAATGAACGTACTTCCGTGACGCACGTATGGTCCAAAACGGCCGTTGCTGACCTCAACTTCTTCTCCCTGAAAAATCCCAAGATTTTTTGGCAGAAGGAAAAGTTTCAACGTTTCATCAAGTGTAATATTGCCGATGTTCTGGTCCGACCTCAAACTTGCAAATATTTTATCCTCGTCTTCGGCATCCCCGATTTGCGCCATCGGGCCAAATTTTCCTAACCTTACGCTGACCGGCTTGCCCGATTTTGGATCGGTTCCTAAAATTCGTTCACCGCTTTCGCGTTCGGCATTGGCCTCGACTTCTTTTACATTCGGATGGAATTTATCATAGAACTCCTGCATCATATTGGTCCAGTTCACATTCCCTTCGGCAATCTCGTCAAAATCCTGTTCGACCTTGGCCGTAAAATTATAATCCAGGATCGCCTCAAAGTTTTTGACAAGGAAATCGGTTACGATCGTACCGATGTCGGTTGGCACCAGTTTTCCCTTATCGGAACCTGTATTTTCCTTCAGCAGTTTTTCGGATACTTTGCCGGACTGAAGCGATAATTGCGTATACTTTCGCTCCTGCCCTTCAAGGTTTCCTTTCTCGACATACTTCCTGTTGATTATCGTTGAAATTGTTGGCGCATAAGTCGACGGT
>JAEYZX010000112.1 GCA_023427845.1 Bacteroidota bacterium | reverse complement strand
GATCCACGGATAGGTCTTGTCGTCGCGAAGCAACACATTGTACCGCGGCTGCAACGTTTTAATCAGGTTATTCTCGAGCAGTAACGCATCGCTTTCGGAGGCGACAACAATGTGCTTAATTGTGACGATTTTGCGAACCATTACATTGGTGCGGCCCGTATCGTGCACTTTATTGAAGTAGGACGCAACCCTCTTTTTTAGGTTTTTAGCTTTTCCGACATACAGCAGTTTATTGTCTTTGTCGTAATACTGATACACGCCGGGACTGTCCGGGAGCGTTTGTATTTGTAAGGCTAAAGGAGGTGACTGCATACTGGCAAAGTTAACGAAAATGTGAGGACGACCGGCCTAAGCAAATTAATCCCAATAAGATTTTAACTACTTTTAGGCTTTCATTTGGATATGGTTGAAAATACAACAAGGACAATAACGATTTTGGGCAAAACGATATTGCCGGGCGAAAGCAGGACAATTAATATGGAGGTCGCCAAATTGCATACGACAACCGAATTGAAAATCCCTGTGATTGTTGAACGCTCGGAAATTGAAGGGCCGGTTGTGCTTTTCACGGCGGGAATCCACGGTGATGAGATCAATGGCGTTGAAATCGTTCGTCAGCTACTGACACAAAAAATCAATAGACCCAAAAAAGGAACGATAATCTGCATCCCGATTGTAAACATGTTCGGGTTTGTAAACCATTCACGCGAATTTCCCGACGGGCGGGATCTGAATCGCGTATTCCCGGGAAGTAAATCGGGATCGCTTGCAAGCAGATTTGCAAATACATTGTTGAAGGAAATCATCGCGGCAATCGATTATTGTGTCGATTTCCACGCGGGCGGCGCGAGTCGCTTCAATGCACCCCAAATCAGGATCGCACCCCGCAATGCAAAACTCAAAAAACTGGCCGATGTGTTCAATGCGCCATTTACGTTGTATTCAAAAACAATAGCGGGATCATTCCGTGCCGCGTGTGCAAAACACAATGTAAAAATGCTTTTGTTTGAAGGCGGAAAATCGCTTGACATCAACACCGAAGTCGCGATCGATGCCGTAAACGGAACCAAACGGCTGCTTGCCCATCTGGAAATGCTCGACGATTGCCACGAAGCACCGCAGGCCGAAAAGCCCACGCTGTATCTCGAAAAAACCTCGTGGATCCGGGCAAAAAATTCGGGGTTATTCATCGATTATAATTCAATCGGAAAACTTGTAAAAAAAGGTGCGGTTCTTGGTATCATTACCGATCCATTTGGAAAGTTCGAGCGAAAAGTGACCGCACCGCATGAAGGATACATAATTAATGCGAACCATGCGCCGATCGTGTATCAGGGCGATGCGATTTACCATATCTCGCAATTACCTGTTACGCAGAAAGCCGCCCCGATAATGGTTGTTTCGCCTGAGGAAATAAATCTTGACCACTGATGACCAAAAAAGAACTTCGTATAAAATACAAAGAACTGCGCCGCCAAATGGACCTAGAAACCGTCGATGCCAAAAGCCTTGATATCGCTAACGGTGTGTTGAAGCTGCCGATCTGGGATAAAAGCTGCTTTCATGTTTTTTTACCGATAACAGCGCAAAATGAAGTCAACACCGAATTTTTACTTCATTTATTGTCGGGAAAAGACAAAGAAATCGTCGTTTCTAAAAGTGACTTTGCTACTATGGAAATGAGGCATTTTCTGTTGACCGACTCGACACGGCTGGTTGTGAACAACTATGGGATCCCGGAACCTGAAAACGGAATTGAAATTCCAGTTGACCGTATAGAGGTGGTTTTTGTTCCGCTGCTCGCGTTTGATTTGGCGGGCAACCGCGTTGGTTACGGAAAAGGGTTTTACGATAGGTTCTTATCTAAATGCAGGCCGGAGACCTTTAAAATTGGCTTGTCTTTTTTTGAGGCGGAACCTTTTTGCTCTGATGTTTTCGAAAGTGATATAAAACTTGATTATTGCGTGACGCCCGAACGGAACTATAAATTCTAGCCCTGATGGAAGCGGCAGCCTTTTGCGGCTTTCTTTAAGCCGTAAAAGCTATAGCGGACAGCAGGAATAGCTCCTGAAAATTAATCTTCTTTGTGAAATGCGCGTTTGTTGAAAACGATCAGGATTCCGACGCCTGTTGAAATTGCCATATCGGCAAGGTTGAAGATTGCATTGAAGAACTTGAACTCATCGCCTCCCCAGATTGGAAGCCACGAGGGCAGATTTCCTTCCCAGATCGGGAAATACAGCATGTCGACCACTTTACCGTGAAACAATGTCCCATAGGGTTGATCGGTAAACAATTCGGCCAGCTGACCGTGACTGTGACTAAAAACAACACCGTAAAAAACGGAATCGACAATATTACCGAGCGCGCCTGCAAAAATCAGCGCAATTGCGGTTATAAGATAGTTTGAGCTTCCCTTACGTATCGAATCCCATAGCCAGTATGCGATGCCGGTTACTGCGACAATCCTGAAAATTGTTAGTATCAGCTTACCGTATTCGCCCGGGATCACGGTTCCCCATGCCATTCCTTCATTCTCGATAAACAGGATTTTGAACCAGCTGAAAACACTGACCTCTTCGCCAAGTACAAAATTAGTCTTGATATATATCTTCGAACATTGGTCAACAAGCAATATGATGAATATGAGCAGGTAGGAATTCCGTAATGACATTCGCAGCAGTTTAGTAGTGCAAAAATAACAATATTATGCTATTAAAATATTTTATTTACAGCGCTTCGAGGGGCTTTAAGCGGATTGCCGTTGTTCATTTGTAAAATATTAATACTTAGGTCGTTGTGAACTAAATTTTCATGATTTTGATTACTAAAAATTGTACTATGAAAACAATCCGACTAATTCTTTTAGGCTGTATCGTTTTGGTGTTTGCTTCTTGCAGCAGTGACGACAGCAGCAGTACCGGGACTGCGGTCTTTGCGGTTCCTGAGGTTCGTTCACTGGATGAAATTCGCAGCAGCATTGCTGTGATGGCGGCAAAACAAACGCAATCGCAGGGAAAAATTTACGTTGCGCAAAACTACATTTTCTACATTGCCGCGGAGCAAGGCGTTCATGTCTTCGACAATTCGAATCCGACGGCACCGCAGAATATCGCGTTTCTGAACATCGAAGGCGTCCACGACATTGCGGTTAAAGACGATCGCCTGTATGCGGACAATTTTGTTGATCTTGTGGTTTTCGACATTTCGAACATGTTGAACATCACTCAGATCCAAACTTTGCAGAATGTATTTGATTTCTTTCCGCAATATCCTGAGAACGCCGAATTTTATGATTATACCGTAACTGCCGGTCCCGGAGAGCTCATGACAGGTTTTCGATTGGAAACCCGCGCGCGGCCGTCGGAAGATTACAGCGTTATTGCCAACGATGCATTCGAGCAATTCTCAGGCGCGGCAGAATCGGCGGGTGTTGGCACAGGCGGATCGTATGCGCGCTTCCAAATCAACGGCAATGCTTTATACGCGGTTGAAGCTTTTCATCTGGATGTATTTAACATCGCCAATGCCAATCTGGCTGTTTTTGTAAACGAGGTTTACATGAACGAATGGTTTGGCGGTGGCGAATTCGAAACGTTGTTCCGTCAAAAGAAATATCTTTTCGTAGGATCAACAACAGGTATGTTTGTCGTGAATGCCGAAGATGAATTCAATCCGTATTTTATGTCGGGTTTTTCACATGCTACGGCGTGCGATCCGGTGGTAGTTGAAGGGACGACAGCGTATATCACGGTTCGTGGCGGCGCAAGTTGTGGGGCGATCGAGGACCAGGTCAACGTTATTGATGTGACCGATATGTCGAACCCAACATTATTGTCGACTTACTTCCTGGATCAGCCGTACGGTTTGGGAATTAGATCCGGCGTTTTATATGTCTGTTGCGGATCGGACGGATTAAAAATATTTGATGCTTCTTCAAATGTCCTGACTTTGGAACAATCATACGGCGATAACGTAACCGATGTCATTCCGCTCGAATCGCATCTGATTGCGGTTGGACAGAATACGATCAGACAATATAACTACGGGCCCGAATTTACCCTTGAACCGATTAGTGTCCTGGAGTTTTAGCGAAAGTAGGGATCAAAAAAAAAGGCTTCCGGATTGGAAGCCTTTTTTTATCGTTGCAAATTTTTTGCCTCGATGCTCATTGTAGCATGCGGTACGATTTTAAGCCGTTCCTTGCCAATAAGCTTTCCGGTTACTTTGCAGATTCCGTAAGTCTTGTTCTCGACACGGAAAAGCGCATTTTTCAGGTCGCGGATAAATTTTTCCTGACGGATTGCCAATTGCGAATTCGCTTCTTTCGACATTGTTTCACTGCCTTCTTCAAACGCTTTGAACGTAGGCGACGTATCGTCGGTACCGTTGTTCAAATCATTCATATAGGCGCTTTTTATTAGATCAAGGTCGTTTTGTGCTTTTTCGATTTTCTTTAAAATAATTTCTTTGAACTCCGCTAAATCTGCGTCTGAGTATCTGATTTTTTCCTCCACCATGTTCTGTTATTTTGAAATTAATAATGTTGTTTGTATGTCATCGAACTCGATTGCCGTCCCATTTTCCAATTGGTCCATAAAAATCAGCTCCTGAGTTAATGTTTCATCTTTAATATATTGCTCGTTTCCTAAAATCGCCGCTTCAATGTTTTTGTCGCGCCGGATTTGAACTTTAATCTTGTCGGTTACATCAAAACCTGAATCCTTTCTGATGTTTTGGATACGATTAACTAATTCTCTTGCGATGCCTTCGTTTTTAAGGGTTTCGCTGATTGTTATATCGAGTGCGACCGTAATATTCCCTGAACTTGCAACCAACCAACCTTCGATATCCTGAGACGAAATCTCAACGTCTTCGGTAGTTAAAGTTATACTTTTTCCCGACATGTCGACATTTATGCTGCCTTCTTTGTCCAATTTGTTGATCTGGTCAGACGTAAAAGACTGTATCTGCTTGGAAATCAACCCCATGTCTTTTCCGAAACGCGGCCCTAAAACCTTGAAATTCGGTTTGATTTGTTTGACTAAAACGCCGGAAGCATCGTCAAGCAGTTCGATTTCCTTAACATTTACCTCTGCTTTAACCAGGTCGGCTATCGCTTCTATTTCAGCCCGCTGCGTATCGTCAAGTATCGGAATCATTACCTTTTGCAATGGCTGACGCACTTTTATCATCTCCTTTTTTCGCAGTGAAAGCACCAATGATGAAATCGTCTGGGCTTTCTGCATTTTGCTCTCAAGCGATTTATCAACAAAGTTTTCAACGAATTTAGGGAATTCGGCCAGGTGAACACTCTCATGTTTTTCTGTCAGCGTCGACTGCGTAAGGTCGCGATACAACCGCTCCATGAAAAACGGAGCTACGGGCGCGCTGAGTTTTGCCACAGTCACCAAACAAGTGTATAACGTTTGATAAGCTGCAATTTTGTCCTGTGCGTATTCGCCTTTCCAAAAGCGTCTTCTGCAAAGACGAACGTACCAATTGCTCAGGTTTTCCTGAACAAAATCGGAAATTGCGCGTGTTGCTTTCGTAGGTTCGTAATCGGCATAGAAACCATCAACCTCTTTTACAAGCGTGTTGAGTTCTGAAATTATCCATTGATCGATTTCAGGCCGATCGTCCATCGGAATCTCGGCTTCTTCATATTTAAATCCGTCGATATTCGCATACAGCGCAAAGAACGAATAAGTATTGTAGAGTGTTCCAAAGAACTTTCGGCGGACTTCACCAATGCCTTCAATATCAAATTTGAGGTTGTCCCACGGGTTTGCGTTTGATATCATGTACCATCGCGTTGCGTCGGGACCGTATTCGGCCAAGGTCGTAAACGGATCTACCGCATTGCCAAGACGTTTCGACATTTTCTGTCCGTTTTTATCCAATACAAGACCGTTGGAAACGACATTTTTATACGCGACTTTATCGAAAACCAAGGTTGCAATCGCATGCAGCGTATAAAACCATCCTCGGGTCTGATCGACACCTTCGGCAATGAAATCGGCCGGAAAATCGGTATTGCCGTCAATTTTATCTTTATTTTCAAATGGATAATGCCATTGCGCATAAGGCATGGCTCCCGAATCAAACCAAACATCGATCAGGTCGGATTCGCGCTTCATTGGTTTGCCTGAAGCAGATATTAGCGTGATTCCGTCGACAACATTTTTGTGCAGATCAACGAAATCATAATTTTCATCCGACATATTGCCGGCTTCAAATCCGATGAATGGATTTTTATCCTGAACTCCTGCAGCGATCGCTTTCTCTACTTCGCTGTATAGCTGTTGTACCGATCCAATTATGATTTCCTCCTGTTTGTCTTCGGTTCGCCAGATCGGCAATGGGATTCCCCAATATCTCGATCGCGAAAGATTCCAGTCGTTTGCATTTTTTAGCCAATTGCCGAAACGTCCTTCACCGGTAGCTTTTGGCTTCCAGTTTATGGTTTCGTTCAAATCGAACATGCGGTTCTTGACTTCCGATATTTTGATGAACCAGGAATCAAGCGGATAGTATAAAAGCGGTTCGTCGGTACGCCAGCTGTGCGGATAGCTGTGTACGTATTTCTCGACCTTGAATGCGCGGTTTTCCTCTTTCAGATGAATCGCGATTTCAACATCGACCGATTTCTCGGGTGCAGTTCCGGCATCATAATATTCGTTCTTTACGAATTTTCCGGCGTGTTCCCCAACATGCGAGGTGAATTTACCCTGAAGGTCAACAAGTGGAACCGGAATATTATTTTCATCCAGCACCAGCATCGGCGGAACTTCGGGCTGGGCTTCTTTGGCGGCCTTAGCGTCATCGGCACCGAATGTAGGCGCGGTATGTACGATACCGGTTCCGTCTTCGGTTGTCACAAAATCCCCCGAAATGATGCGGAAAGCGTTTTCGGCGTTTTGATAGGGAAGCGTATATTTCAATAACTGGTCGTATCGGATTCCGACAAGATCCAAACCTTTGCACTCGCCAAGAATCTGATAGGGTATTTTCTTATCGCCTTCTTTGAAGTTTTCAAAATCCGACTCATCGGCGGTTTCAAAAAATGACTTTCCGAATTGCTTCGATATCAAATTCTTCGCAAGAACCACCGTAATTGGCCGGAACGTATATTGATTGAACGTTTTGACAAGTGCATAATCGATTTTTGGACCAACAGTAAGCGCAGTGTTGCTTGGCAATGTCCACGGTGTTGTGGTCCAAGCAAGTATAAAGACCTCATCGTCTGTTGTGCTGTTAAATTTTGACAGCAATTGCTGCTTCTGATCATCGGGCACTTTGAATTGGGCGACAATCGTAGTGTCGGTTACATCGCGGTAACAACCCGGCTGGTTGACTTCGTGCGAGCTCAGTCCGGTTCCCGATTTTGGTGAATACGGCTGTATCGTATAGCCTTTGTACATCAGCCCTTTGTCGTATATCTGTTTGAGCAGCCACCAAACCGATTCCATGTATTTGGGTTTGTAGGTCACATACGGATCTTGCATATCGACCCAATAACCCATTTTTTCGGTGAGGTCGTTCCACACATCGGTATAGCGCATGACGGTGCGTTTGCAAGCCTCGTTATAATCTTCGATCGAAATTGTTTTTCCGATATCTTCCTTTGTGATTCCGAGTTCCTTTTCGGTTCCCAACTCCACCGGAAGTCCGTGTGTGTCCCATCCCGCCTTGCGTTTGACCTGAAAGCCTTTTTGGGTTTTATAACGGCAGAAAATATCTTTAATGGCGCGCGACATTACGTGGTGGATACCCGGAAGTCCGTTGGCCGATGGCGGGCCTTCAAAAAATACGTAAGTGGGTTTGCCTTCGCGGGTCGACACACTTTTTTCGAATATATTTTCATTTTTCCAAAAATCAAGAACTTCTGATGCTACCGTTGGCAGTTCAAGTCCTTTATACTCAGCAAATGGCGTGTTCATTATATAGTTTCTAAAATCAGTCGGCGAAGGTACGCAATTTTTAGAGTTTAACGGCCTAATGCAGTAAAAATGGGAGGTCGTCAGGCAAAAACCTCCCTCAATATTTCGAGCGATTTTGGCTGGCGGAAGCCCGTAATGTGATAGGCGTAATAATCCATCAGGAATTGAAGCAGCATTTGTCGATCGGCGGCGGCAAAAGATTTGGCCGAACTTTCGAAACGAAGGTCCATCAGCCGTTTAAGCAATTGGGTTTGGTGTTCGGAAAGGCAGCTCGTACCCGCATATTTTGTGAATACTCCTTCGGTCATTTCAAAAAACGGCAGTGACTGATTGTCTTTTTCGGGATAGAATCCCAGATATTTGGTGATCTCGAGAAGCAAAATCAAATGGAAATTCGCGGCCTCATCATGATTGTCAAGCCATAGTAATGCGGTTTCAAGAAATGAAAACATGGGTTCGTTTTTTTCCTCCTCGTGAATGCTGTGTGACAATACTTCGGAAAGAAAAATTGCGATCGTGCTTTTATGGATATTCGTGTTTATGGAATGATACGCGGTTGACAGCTTGATTTCCCTGAAGGTTTCAAGTGTTCCTTTGTTTTTATGGACGGCTTCGATGTCAAGCAATGTAAGCGGTTGGAAATATGCGATTTTCTGACTTGATTTCCTTCCTGAAAAGGCATCCCTGACAAAATAGCTTTTAACTCCGTCGCTTAGGGTGAGGCATTTTACGACCAGGCTTTTTTCCTGGTATTTCAATGCCGATAGGACAATTGCTTTGGTTTTGATTTGCATTAGCGGATAATCATAACTTTCTTGACTTTTGTTTCAGAGCCGTCTTCAGCCGATATAAAAATCATGTAGACACCCGATGCCACACGGTATTTACCGAAAGCAGTCGTATCCCATTCAATTGTACCTCCTTCGGAAACGACTTCGTAAACCAGATTTCCTTCAATGTCGGTTATTTTAATTGTCGCTTTGTCGATCAAACCACCGATTTTAACAGTCCCAAAAAATTCTGGCCGTACCGGATTAGGATATACAATGACATTATTAAGGTTCTCGCTGGGTTTTGTCGAAATTCCCTTAAACGATATCATACCTTTTTCGGTCGCAATGAACACTTCGCCCGATGCACCGTTTATTTCGATGTCGGTAATCACATTGCTGGGCAAAGGCGAATTATTGACGGTAAAGTGATACTTTGTTTCCTGTCCGTTTGGCGATACCATATAAATCCCTGAATCGGCAGTTCCGATCCACTTATTGTTGGCGCCATCTACGGCAATGTCGGTTATGAATTGTTCGTACAGCAACTCCTGGGCAAGCCCTTCTTCTTCAATGATAATCGCATTTGCAGTCATTTGTGCATCGTTGTTGAACCGGTCGACACTTGAAAGTACGCGCAGTCCTTTAGCGGTTCCAATCCATAACTGGTTCCGGTTGTCGATTGTCAATGACCGGACATTATTGCTTGGCAAATCTCCTAAATCGCTGCCCATTTGAAGCCTTTTGAAAATTTCGCCATTCTCGTTGAACGCGATCAGTCCATCGTTGCGCGAACCGAACCAAACCGTCTTGTTTTTGTCGACAACCAGCGGGCCATAAAACGCGGTTGAATAGTTGTCAACGATTTCTTCGACATTGAACGACGCCGAGCTGCCATCTGAACGCAATACTACCAGTGCATTTTTTACCAACGGCAGAGCAGCCCATAAATTTCCGTCGCGGTCGAAAGCAGTTTCACCGACCCTGATATTTGAATCCGGTGCATCAGTTGCAAACATCGGCTGGAACGCACTATTTGTACCATTGTAAATTGTTTCCAGCGCGGTATCCGAAAATTTTAAAAGACCGTTGAAATACGAACTGATATAAATTTCGTTGCTGTTATCGGGTTTCACGGATACGTGCGATAAATTTAAGATTGGCGTCGTGCCGGGCGGAATTTCGGCATACGGAATGTGAACCCAGCCACTTGACGTATACTTGCTGAACCCAAACGGATTGTACCACGGCGTATACTGAAAATCATAGCCGCCATATACAGCCCAAAGGTTTTCGGTGGAAGCATTGATCGAAAATATATAGTTGCGCAACGGCCCGGCGGGCAAAAGAATTTCCTGCGCGGTGGGATTATTTATATCGGTCGTTACCACACCATGTTGCAATGTTCCGATGTATAATAAATTGTCAACAACAGTACCTGCCGTGAATGAGGGATATAAATCAGGTATCTGCCAGTTGTTGAATTGTGCTGCAACATTCAGCGATTGATCAAAAAGCGTAACGCGCCCCGGAACGGTTGCGACGAGATAATCCTCGGTTGCCCTAAAATCGGTTACAGCAGCCGGCAATTGATTGAAGAATGCAAAATTTACTCCATTCCAGCGGGTAATTTGTCCATCGGTTGTTACCGCAAACACATTATCAGCAAACATTTCAACTCCGGAGTAATTACCCATTGTGAGCTGCGTCCACTGTGTTGCATCGATCAAATCGGGATTTGATATCTCTGCGCGTTTTATACCATAATCACGTGTTGCGGCATATATGTATCCATCGTGGACGGCCGTCTGCTTGACTACGATTTCCGGGACTCCGGTCCCGATGAAATACGTATCGCCAAATCCCAGCGTTGCGATATCATACTGTACGATTCCAAAATCACACGAAATATAAAGGATGCCTTCATGCTCGGTAAAGTGATTGATTCTTTTGATATTGGAAGGAAGTTGTTTGTTAAGGATGTCGACGATATTGAGCATGCTGCCATCGGTTTCATTGATTTTTATCATTAAACCGTTATCGTAACCAATGAATTTTTGGTTGAATGCGGAACTGAAATGTATCGCGGAAATCGTCTCACCTGCCAGGCCGTCGATTGTAGTGGTCGTCGACAGAACATTTGTTGCAAGGTTTTTTGTGAAAAGCGCATTCTCAGAAGCAGCCACAATTTTATTATCGGACTGTGTCAGATCGGTAATCCGATTGTATGAAAAATAACCGCTCCACAACTGATTGCTTTGCGCGAAACTGGCCGATGCGTAAATTAGAAAGAGTGCAAGTAGGAATTTCTTCATTTCTATGGATTCAAGCGCAAATATAGTCTAAACGCATATTTATGATATTTCATATAAAAAATGCCTTCAGTTTCGTGAAGGCATCTGCAATAAGATTGATTATTCTTATACCGCTCCCTGGGCCAACATCGCATCGGCAACTTTTACGAAGCCTGCTATATTTGCGCCTTTGACGTAGTCGACATATCCTGTCGAATCCGAGCCGTATTTTACGCATGATGCGTGAATGTCAAGCATGATTTTTTTAAGACGCTCATCCACCTCTTCAGAGGTCCAGCTTAATCGAAGTGAATTTTGTGACATTTCAAGGCCCGATGTTGCTACTCCACCGGCGTTCGAGGCCTTACCCGGGGCAAACAGTATTTTTGCCTTTTGAAATACCGTAACCGCTTCGGGCGTCGAGGGCATGTTGGCTCCTTCGGCAACGCAAATGCATCCGTTATCTACAAGCATTTGCGCTTCAACTCCGTTAAGCTCATTCTGCGTCGCGCAAGGAAGTGCAATATCGCAAATTACTTCCCAAGGACGTTTCCCTGCTACGAATTTGGCGGATGGATATTTATCGACGTATTCGCTGATTCTTCCTCTTCTCACATTTTTAATGTCCATTACATAAGCGAGTTTTTCTGCATCGATTCCGCTTTCATCATAAATATAACCTGAGGAATCCGACATCGTAACTACGCGGCCGCCGAGTTGGGTTGCCTTTTCGGCAGCATATTGCGCTACATTGCCTGATCCTGAAATCGCGACAATTTTGCCTGTAAAACTATCCCCTTTTGTCTGAAGCATGCTTTGCGCGAAATAAACATCGCCATATCCTGTGGCTTCAGGACGAATCAATGAACCTCCAAAAGAGATCCCTTTTCCCGTAAGTACGCCTGTAAATTCATTTCTAAGTCTTTTGTATTGTCCGAACATATAACCAACTTCACGGCCTCCAACACCGATATCTCCCGCGGGAACATCAGTATCGGCACCGACATGCTTGGCTAATTCTGTCATGAACGCCTGGCAAAATCGCATTACTTCATTATCGGATTTGCCTTTAGGGTCGAAATCGGCCCCTCCTTTTCCACCGCCCATAGGCAATGTTGTCAAGCTATTTTTGAAAGTTTGTTCGAAAGCAAGGAATTTTAGGATGCTGAGGTTTACCGATGGGTGGAATCGGATGCCGCCTTTGTAAGGTCCGATAGCCGAGTTCATTTGGATTCGGTAACCACGGTTGACCTGGATATTTCCGGCGTCGTCTGTCCAAACGACCCTGAATGTTATGATCCGTTCGGCCTCAACCATACGCTCAAGCAGCATTTTATTTTGATATTTTGCATTTTCCTCAATGAACGGAATTACAGTTTCTGCAACTTCATGCACGGCCTGCATAAATTCCGGTTCATTTGCATTTCTTTTGGCGACCGACTCGACAAAAGAGTTAATACTTTCTGACATAATAAGTGGATTATTTACGTTTGATAAAACGTTTTCGTTTGATGGCGCAAATATACATTTATTAAAAATATCTGTATGCAAATTTTCAAATCGGCAAACATATTATCGTGATTTTAGAAAATTCTCGGATATTATAAGAATTTAGTCCTTAATAATCGATTATTTAAATATTCTGTCGATTTCAAGTATTTTTTAATTTATTTTAGAACTGATTGATGTTTTTATATATTTGCCCCGATGCTAAATATTTTACATTCAATGCCCAAACACATATTATTCAGCTTATTGCTGCTTTTCGGCTGTTCAAATTTGGCAAAAGCACAGTTTGGATTTTCTCACGAAGTCGGAGTTATCGTAGGGCCAGTGGCATTTCAGTCTGATTACGGCGAAAGACATGACATCTCAACCAATATGGGCAATACCGGTATTGGAATCGGTCTGATTCACTATCTTAATTTTTCTTATAGGGCTGATTGTAACTGCTATGCTCCTGAAACGTATTTCAATGATCATTTCAAGTTGCGAAGCGAATTGTCGTACAACAAAACCAAGTTGGAACATTTTGGCGAATACATCAAAAACAAAAACAGCGTTTTTTCAAATCAGCTACGTGCAATGCGTGGTGAAACCGCAGTTACCAATATTGGAATGCAACTCGAATATTTCCCGCTGAGCATTCGCGATTTTACTGCCACAATTGGTTCATTGGCACCATTCGTCAGTCTGGGAGCGCAATTCAGCTATTATAATCCCGAGGCGTATTCAGTACTGGGCGACGGCGAACTTGGCCAGGACCCAAGCATTACCCCGATTAAATATTTTGATGCATTTGACAACACCGGCGGAACTACTTGGTCAATTGTAGGCAGTGTTGGAACCCGATACAAGCTTACCGAGCTTTCGGATCTTATGATCGATCTTCGCATGCAGTATTACTTTTCGAACTGGGTCGACGGACTTAGCCCGAATCCGAATAAATATCCCGAAAACAAAGCAAACGACTGGTTGGTCTGGCTTAATGTGGGATATATCTACTACATTCAATAGTACAATCGACACAAAAATTAGCCACAAATTCACAATGATATAATTTGTGAATTCGTGGCTAAAGTATTTAAAAGCACGTTTTTCCTTTAAAATGTAGACTACGCGTCCAATGCCTGACGGATATCTTCCATCAAATCGTCGGCATCTTCAATACCAACGCTTAATCGAACCAAATCATCGGTAATCCCGATTTCTTTGCGTTTGTCGGCCGGTATCGATGCATGTGTCATCAAAGTCGGATGATTCGCAAGCGATTCAACGCCGCCCAATGATTCAGCCAACGTAAATACCTTCAGGTTTTCAAGAAAACGCTTTGCATCTTCCATCAGACCCGATTTAAATGTAAACGATACCATTCCGCCAAATCCATTCTTCATCTGCTTTTTCGCAATCTCATGGAATGGATGTGATTCGAGTCCAGGGTAATAAACCGTTTTTACCTTCGGGTGGTTATTTAGCACTTCGGCCACTTTGGCGCAGTTTTCACAACTTCTTTGCACGCGCAATGACAAAGTTTTGATTCCGCGTAATACCAGGAATGAATCCATTGGACCAAGTGTAGCGCCTGTAGCGAATTGCTGAAAATGTAGCTGCTCACCCAATTCGGCGTCTTTGGTGACAAGCGCACCTGCAATCACATCAGAATGCCCACCTAAATATTTCGTAGCCGAGTGCATCACGATGTCGGCACCCAGATCCAACGGTTTTTGAAGATATGGCGTTGCAAATGTATTATCGACTGCAAAAAGAATTTTCTTTTCGTTCGTAATAGCGGCGATTACTTCAATATCGGCTAACTTCATCAACGGGTTTGTAGGCGTTTCAACCCATACCAACTTAGTATTTTCGTTGATCAACGATTTGAATTTGTCCATATCGTTCATATCGACAAAATGGAATTTGATTCCCGAATCTTTGTATATACGTGTGAACATACGATAAGTTCCACCATACAAGTCATCCATCGCGATGATTTCGTCTCCGGCTTTAAATGATCTTAAAAGACAGTCGGTAGCTGCCAGCCCGGATGAAAATGCCAATCCCCGGGCACCGTTTTCAATGCTTGCAAGTGCGCTCTCGAGTGCCGTTCTCGTCGGGTTCGCGGCCCGGCTGTATTCATAATCGCCGATTGGCTGTCCCGGACTTTTCTGAACGAATGTCGATGTTTGTGCAACAGCAGGCATTACCGCCCCTGTAACCGGATCGTGATGTTGTCCGCCATGGATCACTTTGGTGTTAAACTTCATATAATTGATTTTTTAGATTCTGATTTAATGGGCAAATTTACCCTTTAATTCATTCGCAAGCAAACCTTCCTTACCCGTTAACTTTCATGAAAAAATTAGCCATATCGTTACTATTCCTTTTTATCTTTTTAAGTTGCAGCAAGGAACTCGCTTTTGAAACCCGGTCGTTTACAAAAAAAACGTCACTGCAATGCGATGATCAATGTCCGCAAATTACCGTTGCTGTCCCATTTGCCGAAAATGGTATCGCAGCCGACAGTATCAATCAAACCATATTCAGGACCGTCACGGGAATTGTGCAGTTTGGAGAAAATCCATCGGAGGCAAAAAATTATGATGAACTTCTTGCGTCGTTCATTTCCACTTACGAAAAATTACGGCGTGAGTCACCGAATGAGATTTTTGGGTGGGAAGCCGACTTGACAGGACGCATCGCCTATCAATCGGAGCAAATTTTGAACATCGAGATCAAACATTATACATTTACGGGCGGTGCGCACGGTTATGGCGGATTGCGGTCATTGTTGTTTGATCCGGCAACCGGGAAATCGATATCAAACGCTGAACTTTTCAAGGATCTGGCTGCGTTTCGCACATATGCCGAAAATCGTTTTCGCGAAAAATTCAAAATTCCTGCAGGGGCTTCGATAAATTCGCAAGGAATGATGTTCGAGAACGAGCAGTTCCATCTGCCGCAAAATATCTTTTTCACTACTGAAGGCATCCTGCTTTATTACAACGCTTACGAAATCGCATCATATGCCGAGGGTGCGCAGGAACTATTGCTTCCGTACGATCAGGTGAAACAGCATTTGCATTTTAGATGAACTTCCGCAGGCTCATCATAACGCCGGTATGAACCCCTTCATGGTAGTTGTTGAACTCCATCGCTGTAGCTGCATCGCGTAGTTCAAACCCGGACATAGTTGTGAACGGCTGATAGTTCTGAAAAATATTGGCGGAAATATCTTCGCGGGTCTTGTCGATCGTACTAAACAGAAGTGTCTTGATCCGGTCAACTTCACTCTGATCCGCGGCTCCTTCAGGGCGGGTTCCACGTTTGTATTTATTGACCATTTCATCAGAAATCATCATCGGTAGGCCCGACAGTTTATATACTAGCATCTGGTGCACCACAATACAATGTCCGATATTCCAAATAATGTTGTTGTTATAGCCCGGCGGAACCGTATTTAGCTGCTCCAATGAAAGACTTTCAATAAAATGTAGCATCACTTTGCGGCTGGACCGCGTAATTTCCAATGTTGTGTCCATTTTTAAAATTTCCATAAAAATAATGAAATTCAGCCCAAATGGATTTCCTTTGCATGAACGAAACGCCCGATGGACAAAATATACTACCTCGCTTCGTGCGATACTTGCCGGAAAATCATCAAATCGCTCCCGAAAAACAATCTGGTATTTCAGGATATCAGGCAGGATCCGATTACACCCGAACAACTTACCGAAATGCGCGAACTCGCAGGAAGTTATGAAGCTTTATTTTCTAAAAGGGCACAATTGTATAAGTCGATGAACCTTAAAGAAAAATCGCTCACCGAAGACGATTATCGCGATTTAATCCTTCAACACTATACATTCCTTAGCCGTCCCGTTTTTATAATTTCGGGTAAAATATATATCGGCAACAATCAAAACACGATTAAACAAGTCACCGCCGTACTCAGCTGATGTCAAAGAGAAATCTCGCACTGATTGCAGCTACATTCGTCTCGATCATCTACGGCGTCACTTTTACCATTGCCAAAGATGTGATGCCAAAGTACGTCGACGCGTATGGATTCATTGTGCTGCGGGTTGGCATCAGCGCAATTCTTTTTGTAATTGCAGGCTGGTTCGTGACCAAAGAAAAAATTGCGCTGGGCGACTATCCTAGAATCATTGCGGCAGCTTTTTTTGGCGTCGCTTTGAATATGCTGACATTTTTCAAAGGGCTTAGTTTGACCTCGCCCATTGCCGCCTCGGTATTGATGGTCACCACTCCCATAATCGTGCTTATACTTTCAGCGCTCATCATCAAGGAGCGAATGAAATTTCGGAGCATTGTCGGGATTGCACTCGGCCTCTTAGGCGCCGGGATACTGATTTTATATGGAAAAAAAATATCGGGTGCACCTAATCCCGGAATTGGAAATCTACTCGTTTTTATTAATGCGGTATCATATGGTTTCTATTTGATCCTGGTAAAAAAACTAATGGATAAATACAATGCCTTCACATTTGTAAAATGGATTTACATATTCGGATTTATTATGGTGTTGCCATTTGGTTATAGCGAAGTTGAAGCCGTCGATTGGCAAGCACTTCCGGATATAATTATTTGGAAAATCGCATTTGTGGTAGTTTTCTCGACGTTTCTCAGCTACCTGCTGAATTTACTTTCGATGAGGGAACTATCGCCGACAACAATTGCCGTTTTCATTTACCTACAGCCGTTGTTCGCTACTGTATTTGCGGTTGGCATGGGAAAAGACGAATTATCATTGGTAAAAATCGGCTCTGCGGTATTGGTCTTTTCGGGAGTGTATCTTGTAACTCAAAAGGACAGGCGCTAAACCGCCAACCAATTTTTCCTTATCTTTGAACTCTTTTAAAATAGTATGATACAGTCGATGACAGGCTTCGGCAAAGCAACTTTGCAACTGCCGACAAAAAAAATTACAGTCGAGGTGAAATCGCTGAACAGCAAAGGACTTGACCTAAGCGTGCGAATGCCTTCAGTTTACCGTGAAATGGAACTTCCGCTACGAAATCAGATCGCGACAGCACTTGAACGCGGCAAGATTGATTTCTCAATTTATATCGAGGGAACCGCAGAACAGACTTCAACGAAGGTAAATGTCCCAATCATAAGAGCTTATATTGCCCAACTTCGCGAGGTGTATGCCGATGCCGACGAAACTGAATTAATGAAAATGGCGGTCCGGATGCCTGATGCGCTAAAAACCGAGCGTGATGAAATCGATGAAAATGAATGGCAGCACATCCAGACCGTAATTGATGAAGGACTGCAAAACATTCAGAATTTCCGCATTTCGGAAGGCGTTGCACTCGAAAAGGAATTCCTTCACCGGATTGCAAACATCATGACGATGATGAACGAAACGGTTGCGCTCGACGGCGAACGAATCACTACGGTGAAGACGCGCTTACAAGCCGCCATAGAGGAATTGCGCGTGACGCTTGATGAAAACCGTTTTGAACAGGAACTCATTTTCTATCTTGAAAAATACGACATTACTGAAGAAAAAGTCCGTCTTGAAAACCATTTGAATTATTTTATTGAGACGCTTGCAGGTAAGGAAGCCAACGGAAGAAAACTTGGTTTCATCACGCAGGAAATGGGTCGGGAGATCAATACGATGGGATCGAAGTCGAACCATTCGCAAATGCAAAAGCTTGTGGTTCAGATGAAAGACGAACTTGAAAAAATTAAAGAACAGGTACTAAACGTACTTTAAACAAATCGAATGAATAAAGGAAAACTCATTGTGTTCTCGGCACCGTCGGGATCAGGCAAAACCACCATCGTTAGGCATTTGCTTGGAATAGACGAACTGAACCTTGAGTTTTCGATATCGGCTACTTCACGCGAGCCACGTGCCCATGAAGTTCACGGCAGCGATTATTACTTTATTTCGCTCGATGAATTTAAAAAACACATAAAATCGGAAGATTTCCTGGAATGGGAAGAAGTTTACCGCGACAATTTCTATGGTACGTTAAAAAGTGAAATCGAACGGATTTGGGCGAAGGGAAAAAATGTGTTTTTTGATATAGACGTTGCAGGCGGATTGCGCATAAAAAGACGTTATCCCGAAGAGACTCTCGCCGTTTTTGTAAAACCGCCAAGTATTGACGAATTGAAGATCCGTTTGAAAAAACGATCGACCGAAAGCGACGACAAAATCAATATGCGGATCGCAAAAGCCTCTGTTGAACTCGCCACTGCGCCGCAATTCGACAAAATCATCAAAAACTATGATCTCGACGAAGCAAAGGCCGAAGCCTATATGCTGGTTCGCGATTTCGTAAAAAAATAGTTTGGCAAACGCGTTTTCGATTATAATTCCTGAATCTGGCTTTAAAAGCACTGTAATGAAAATCGGACTTTATTTCGGCACCTTTAATCCAATTCATATCGGTCATTTGATCATTGCGAACCATATGGCCGAATATACCGATATGGATCAAATCTGGCTGGTTGTTACGCCACATAACCCATTAAAAAAGAAGGAAACCTTGTTGGATGATTATCAGCGGCTCGAACTCGTGCACTTAGCAACTGAAGATTATCCGTCGTTGAAACCAAGCGACATCGAATTCAAACTTCCGCAACCAAATTATACCGTCCATACTTTGGCGCATCTGCAGGAAAAATTTCCGCAATACGAATTCTCGCTGATTATGGGCGAAGACAATCTGAAGTCGCTGCACAAATGGAAAAACTACGAGGTGATCCTGCAAAATCACGATATTTATGTTTATCCGCGACTTTCGGCAGATGTCACCACCGCACAATTTGCAGACCACATCAAGGTGCAGCTGGTCAAAGCACCAATTGTCGAAATCTCGTCGACATTCATCCGGGAAAATATCAAAAACAGCAAAAACGTGAAACCACTGCTGCCGCATAAAGTTTGGGAATACATCGACTACAATAACCTGTATCGCAAATAAATCGAAAGGCGCTTCTGAATGATTCAAAAGCGCCTTTCTCAAAACACCAAAAACAAAATTTAACTAACTTCTTATCTTTTTAATGCTGAATTGCAACTCAGCATGCGAATAACTTTAACAACGCAGAGTTATCGTGATGATTGCCCTTCAAATCATAAAATTTTGTTAATTTATAACATTCGGTGCTGAAAGTGAGCATGTTATTTTTCGGAGCAGCTGCACAGAACGGCTTGAAATTCGCCTTCAGATTCGGCAATTTTGCTTACTTTTGAACCACAAATTTTTACAATGGACAGGAAACCTAAATTTGCTGTAATCGGCGGCGGAAGCTGGGCTACAGCCATCGCAAAAATGCTTTGCAACAACCTTGATGAGATTGCGTGGTACATGCGGAATGAAGAAGCCGTAAAGCATATAAAGGAGCATTTCCACAATCCGAATTACCTGAGCTCGGTTGAATTCCACGTCGAAAAATTACGTCTTACGAGCGATATCAATGAAGCCGTCGCATATGCCGATTATCTGATTTTTGCGATTCCGTCGGCTTTTCTCAGCCGCGAACTTGATAAATTAACCGAAAGCCTCGATGGCAAAGTTATTTTTTCGGCAATAAAAGGAATCGTTCCCGAAACCAGCCTTATCGTTGGCGAACATTTCAATGTAAAATACGGTATAGATCTTCAGAATATCGGCGTTATCACCGGGCCATGCCACGCTGAAGAAGTTGCACTTGAACGGCTGTCATACCTGACAATCGCATGCGGCGATGCTGAAAAAGCGAAAGTCATGGCCGAAAACCTTTCGGGCAATTACATCAAAGCAAAGATTTCAGATGATATCATCGGAACCGAATATGCCGCGATGCTGAAAAACATCTATGCAATCGCAGCAGGAATCGCACACGGACTGGGTTATGGCGATAACTTTCAGTCGGTTTTGATGAGTAATGGAATCCGCGAGATGAAAAAGTTCATCAAAAAAGTCCACAAGATGAAACGCAACATCAACAATTCGGCTTATTTGGGCGATTTGCTGGTGACGGGCTATTCGGTTTTTTCACGAAACCGGATGTTTGGGAATATGATCGGAAAAGGCTATACCGTAAAATCGGCCATGATGGAAATGAGCATGGTTGCCGAAGGATATTATGCGGCCAAGAGCGCCTATGAACTTAATCTCAAATATGGTGCAAAAACGCCAATTATAAATGCTGTTTACGAAATATTATACGAAGGAAAAGAAGCAAAAGACGTGTTTCGAAAACTTACTGATAAACTCGATTAACGCAAAGGTCGAATTTCAGTTCAGGAGATTTTGTGCCGGATTATTTCAAATGTCGCAAAAAGCACCGCATCAGCGCACAATGACACCGTCGACAAATAGGATTGGCACTTCCTCGACTTCCGATTCGTTAATGCTATTGGCTTTAAAAGTGTACTTCTTGTCGTATAGTTTATCACCGATAAAAAACGTCACCATAAATTCATTGTTCAGCGCCAGCACGCTTTTTTCGATCATTTCGATCTTAACGGCCGATACAGGCTGAATTTCAACAAATGCATGGCGAAGCAGCGATGTTTTGCGCATTTCGCCTTCTAAGGTCCCAAACGCTTTTGAAACGACCATCACGCTATCCAGCTTGAAATCGCTGTCGTTCACCAGGTATGCATACCAGGTTTTTTCCATGAAGTCGTCGTTCCATTGCTGAACCGCGGCTATAAAAACGTTTTCGACTTCGGGTATAATAATGTCTTTTCTCATTTTGTTTAGGAGCTTATCCTGCTGTTCGCTGCAATCTGTACCGTCAAAAGAATGCCGGCACAGGATTTCCGCTTCCATCAGGGCTAGGGTCGCGGATTGATTTCAAATTTCAGGTTTGCTCCGTTCAGGTTCTGCCTTCTCGACCCATCCCTTTTGCCTTTTGCCTCATCCCTCATCCCTTTCGACTTTATCAAATACTCGCCTTGAACTGTTCCAAAAACCGAACATCGTTTTCATAGAACATTCGTATATCGCCTATCTGATACAAAAGCATCGCAATACGCTCGATTCCCATTCCGAATGCGAATCCGTTGTATTCGTCGGGATTGATGCCGCAATTTTTGAGCACGTTCGGATCTACCATTCCGCATCCCATGATTTCAAGCCAACCTGTACCTTTGGTAATCCTGTAATCGGTTTCGGTTTTGAGACCCCAATAAATGTCGACCTCGGCACTTGGCTCGGTAAACGGGAAGTAAGATGGCCGGAGGCGGATTTTTGATTTTCCGAACATTTCCTTTGTGAAGTACAAAAGCGTCTGCTTCAAATCGGCGAATGAAACATCCTTGTCGATGTAAAGTCCTTCTACCTGATGGAAAATGCAGTGTGATCGCGATGACACGGCTTCGTTTCTAAAAACGCGTCCCGGAGAAATGGTTCGGATTGGCGGCTTGTTGTTTTCCATGTACCGCACCTGCACGGATGATGTATGCGTACGCAACAAAACATCGGGATTGGTCTGGATAAAAAACGTATCCTGCATATCGCGCGCCGGATGATATTCGGGCAGGTTTAATGCGGTAAAATTGTGCCAGTCGTCTTCTATTTCCGGACCTTCGGAAACATTGAAGCCAACATTCGAAAAGATGTCGATGATCTGGTTTTTAACCAGCGAAATCGGATGTCGGGAACCGATATTAAGCGGTTCGCCCGGACGTGTCAGATCGCCGTAAATTCCGTTGGTTTCTTCACTGTTTTCGAGAATTTCCTGAATTGATTTTACTTTTTCCTCAGCGACATTCTTGAGTTGATTTATCACCTGCCCAAACTCCTTTTTCTGTTCGTTCGGAACATTGCGGAATTCGGCGAAGAAGTCATTCAAAATCCCTTTTTTACCAAGGAATTTTATACGGAATGCCTCAAGTGAATCTTTGTTTGTTGTTGTGAATGCCTGAGCTTCGGCTATATATTGTTTTATCTTTTCGGTCATCTTTCAAAAGTTGAAGTGCAAATTTAGCGATAATTCGTTAGCCCCGATGGGCAGCGGTACCCTTTTTCTCGTTGAAAACGTATCCGGGAAAGCAATGGGCCGGTGGAGAAAAAGGTAAAGCAGACAGCGGGATCAGCTCCTGAAAAAATCACGAAATCAGTTCCTTTTCAAGAAAGTAATTTACTATTGCCTCTTTCATCAAAATCGACTGTTCGCCTGCCTTCAGCGCCGGAAGCTGCTCCCTTACGCGGTAGTGTGGCCAGCCATCGCCGTCGACGAAATCGAACTCGTAGAACCCGTAGGGTTCGAGCAGCCGACAGATCGCGATATGCATCAGGTTCAACTTCTCGTCTTTTTTGTATTTTCGGTGCAATTGGCCGAGTTCCTGCACGCCAATCAAATAGATTATTGCGTCAAGATCCAGGTTTTCGCCCTGTGAAAATTTATCGGAAAGCAATTCTACCAGTTTTTCCCAACGGTCCTTTAATTGTATATCTCTTGACATTCTATCACATTTCAGTAAGACAAACAGCAAATGAATTCACTAAAAAACCCGATTCATTCTGCGTTTGTGGTTTCATTTTCTATTTTTGACAAAAATAGCATATTAATACCTAACATCCTGACTATTGATTTTTATTGACTTCGTGCTTGGCGGATTATTATTATACGGACTGATTCGCGGATTGTGGAATGGGTTTTTTATCGAACTCGCTTCACTTTTATCTTTACTGATCGGAATTTGGGCCGCGATCCATTTTTCGCACCTCGTAAAGGCGATTATCGGAAGCCATGTTTCGTGGAATCCGAACACAATCCAGGTTGTCGCATTTGCACTGACCTTTATATTGGTTTTAGTAGGAATATCGCTGTTGGCGAAGATTTTTACAAAACTTGCGAGCTTTGCAGGGCTGGGATTGTTCAATAAATTGCTCGGCGGAATTTTTGGCGTATTGAAGATGACATTGATCATCAGTATATCGCTGAACCTTTTTACGAAGCTCAACGGTGATGGCCGGTTCATAAGCAACGAAACAGCCGGGAAATCGATGTTTTACAATCCGATTTTAAAAACCGCTGTGCTGATTTATCCATCAATCGAGGAATTGTTCAGCGAAATCAAGGCGAAAGCATTTTAGTTATTTCAACTCTTTTATCGCGGCGTGTTCAATCCAACCCTGATTTCCATCGGGAAGTTCGATCTTACGCCAATCATCCAGCTTTTCGGTCACGTACACTTTCGTACCTTCATGCAAAACAAAGGCGTCATCGGCATCTTCCGACGGCTCGCTCTTTACTCCGACAATCGGCGAAAACACAATGGCCGGCTTTTCACTGACGTAATTCTCACGTTCGAAAACGGCCGCGAAAACCGATAATAAAATCAATGTCAGCACAACGAACATTCCGCCAAAAAAGATGCGTTTATAAAGCGTGGATGCAGCAAAATAATAACCGAGGAACATAATCAGAAACAACGCAGCGCATCCAACTGCGATCATCGCCCAGGTATTGTAATGCACTGCAGAAGTGAACCCGCCAATCCAATGCCGCAGGCCGATTTTTTTCACTTCCTTAATTTCATCGATCTGCATCTTCTGTGCAAAAGCCAGATTGTTTTTAGCTTCTTTGTCGTTCGGGTTCAGCAGAAGTGCTTTCTCAAAATTATAGATTGCAGGGGCAACTTTATTCTGCTTATAATACGCATTACCCAGGTTAAAATAGAGCTCGGCCGATTCCTTTCCGGATTTTAAGATGCTCTCGTAAGTCTCAACTGCATTTGCAAAATCGCCTTTGCGGTACTGCTCGTTCGCTTTATCGAATGCAGTTTGCGACCACATCGACTGAATGGTCAAAAAAATAAAAAAAAGTGTTTTTATCGCGTATAAACTTTTCATAGTTGTTTTTCCAATGCTGAAATAATTCTCGCGGCTTTATCATAATCATGCTGGATCGCCCCTGTTGACGAAGGCGCATAGCGCGCAAAATCACAATCTGCCGTAAGCTGAATGAATTCCTCAATGGTTTGTGGATCCGCATTTTTTTGCAACAATATCTCGCGGATTTTTTCCTTGCTCATATCAGATGTTTCGATGTGCAGTTTTGCCTTCAGGAAATTATGCATCGCCTTTTCAAGTGCGACGTAAAACAGTTCCTTATTGGTAAATTGCCGTTTTGCCTCTGAAAGATATTTCTTCGCGAGCCGGTCGGATTTTCTCGCGCGGTTCCCTGAAATATCGCTGTCGGCCGCGTCTTTTCTTTTACGGATCAGTACTACGGCGGGAATTGCCAGAAATGGCAGAAATATCAATGTGTAAAATGCAGTCGACCCAAAAAAATCTTTTCTGTCTACGGGAAGTAATTCTGTTTTGAGTTTTATGAACTGGAATTGATCCGAAGCCTGAATGGGCTGTTTTGTAACACCCGTCGCAGCCACCTGGTTTTGGGATGCTCCCGGGCCGTCGAGTACGCGC
>JAEYZX010000080.1 GCA_023427845.1 Bacteroidota bacterium | reverse complement strand
GCCTCGTTCCATTTCAATACCGACGGATCTTTCTCGGCCGTAGTGCGAATGTGGCGGTCGTTGACATAAAGTTTGCCATCGCGGACTTCAACATTTTCCGAAAAACGCCCGTGCACCGAATCGTACTTCAGCAGATAGGCCAAATGCTCCACATCGAGCAGGTCGTTGATTGCGGTGACTTCCACGTCGTTTCTATTGTAGGTTTCCCGAAAAACCAATCGTCCAATCCGACCGAAGCCGTTTATTCCTAATTTTACTTTTGTCATTTTATAGTATTTTATTGCAAAAGCCGTGGCTCTCGCGATTTTTATATTCTTGATTTACGTTGACATTATGTCTGACACTCGCAACAGTTCCCGGTCGATTTCGGTATGTCCTTTAATGGCTTGAAGCAGCGGTGTCAATGTTATCTTGTCGCCCAGGAGTCCGACCATGTAGTTTGACTTCCCTTCCAATAACGATTCAACTGCTTTGACTCCGAGTCGGCTTGCAAGTACGCGGTCGAAACACGAGGGCGACCCGCCACGCTGCATGTGTCCGAGTACCGAAACGCGAACATCATATTCAGGCATGTTGGTTTCCACATAATCTTTAAGCTCAAAAACGTTCTTTCCGATTTTATCCCCTTCGGCAATCACTACAATGCTTGACGATTTGCCTGAAGTTTTGCTTCTTTTTAACGATTCGAGAAGTCGATCGAGCCCGAGGTCTTCTTCCGGAATCAGAATTTCCTCTGCCCCGGCACCGATACCGGCATTGAGCGCGATATGACCGGCATCCCGCCCCATGACCTCAACAAAAAACAGTCGATTATGGGAACTCGCCGTATCACGGATTTTATCGATTGCCTCGACAACCGTATTCAGCGCGGTATCATACCCCAGCGTATGGCTTGTACCAAAAATATCGTTGTCGATTGTTCCCGGAATCCCCATCACCGAAAATCCGAACTCCCGGCTGAAAATATCGGCTCCGGTAAAACTTCCGTCACCGCCGATCACGACAAGCGAATCGACTCCGGCATTTGAAAGATGTTGATGTGCTTTCTTACGTCCTTCCGGAGTCATGAAATCTTTTGACCGTGCCGATTTCAGGATCGTGCCGCCTTTGTTGACTATGTTATTGACGCTTCTCGGACCCATTTCTTTGAAATCGCCTTCGATCATTCCTTGAAATCCGCGATAGATCCCGATGCATTCTATTCCGTGATAAGCGCAGGTACGGACAACCGACCTGATTGCAGCGTTCATTCCGGGTGAATCACCTCCCGATGTCAGGACGCCAATTTTCTTAATCGTTTTTGACATTAATTCGTTGTTTCTGTAAATTTAGCAAACCAGTTACAGTTTCGCAGGCTCCTTATTAATATTTTAGGAATATCAGAAAGTTTCAAACGTTTTCGTTGATAAGTTTATACGAAAACGAACTTCATGTTGATAAATAAGATGGATTGCAGTTAATCTTCTTCAGGAATAGCTTCGTGATTATGCTTAACCGGAGCAGGATCTTTTCGTTTTTTATCCGATTCGAATTCGATGAAATCGGCCGGCGGCATATCAGAATCGGGAATTTGATTCACATTTGACGCGCGTTCAAGTTTTTGATTTTTGAATATCTTATTTACAAGTTCGGCAAACGTATCGAAATCGACTTCATACGAAATACCAAGTCCCTGCGTATATCCGATCCCCTCACCTATATAGTTGATGTCATTTTCGCGATTGAATACACGAAGGTTCAGCGTTCCGTCTTCGTTGACCCTGTATTGGACTTCAACATCACCCACGATGGCCGATTCGTTGATACCGCCAATAGGTACGCCGACTTTTCCGTTGATTGAGATACGTTCGTTGATTTGCGTCGATACCGAAACCCCAAACCGTCCATCGGCTTCTGTTCCCGGTCGTCGGTCGGCTGCCACATAGTCGACGTTTACGTTAAAAACGCCATCATCGTCCTGGAACAAATCGCTGAAAAGTCCGCTTGCGCGTTCAAATAAATTTCCCGCAAAATCAGATTGGCTCACACCTTCCGGACTTAAGAATCCGCCTGACGACAACAGATACAATGCCTGTGTTTGCCGTGTATCGCGATCATCGAGTTTGTATTGGATTTCCGATTTGAGTACCGAACTTACGGTTGGGAAATTGATATCAAAATCAGGTTCCGGGTTCGCAAGGCTTCCCCGAACGCCGATGACGACCTCCACCGGGACTTTCTTGTTTACCGACGGATTTTCAAGCAGTACTGCCGGATTCGCCGTGGTTTTGTACACTGCTTCGAGGTTCAGGACGGCCCGGGACGGATCGCCTTCCCAAACAATTGAACTGAATTTTTTTACAGCGAATTTCTTGTCTATCAATCCACCGTACTTGAAATTGTAGACACCTTCGTATAACTGGAAATCGCCCCACATATTGAATTTTCCAAGCGTATTGATTTCAAAAAGCAGTGTCCCTTTTCCGCTTCCCGACATTCCGTGTCCGGTATTCACGTCCAGGATGACTTCTATATTGGCGTCTTCAGTAATGTCGAATTCCATTTTAAGTTCGAGTCCGCTGTAATTCCGCGTCGTTTGCGCTATCCCCTGTTCGAGGTTGTATTTTTCCTTCGGACTTAAAAAGTGGATATAACTGTTACTGCCAACCGCTTCGGTATTATTGATTGGGATTTTTATATCGGTACCGGTTTCCGATCGTGCGTCGACATTGATTAAAAGTCCGCTTGTTGGCCCGGTGATGGTTGCGATCCCGTCGATAAACGCCGTGCCGTAATAAGCCGCTTCCTCGCTATATTGCGTATCAAGTGCAAGCAGGCGATCGGATTCGATGCGAAGATCAAGCTCCCACTCGCCAAAGTTTTCATGTGTGATCCTTCCTTCAAGCTTACCCTGCGATCTGAATTTCGGATCGGTAATCGTCGTGCTTCTGATAATGAACTGGCTTTCGGTAACATCAACAATCGACTTGCGCTCCATCTCATATTCGACATTCAGATACGGCACCGTAACAGCGGCATCATCCACAAACAGGCGTCCGTCGATGGCTGGGTCGCTGAACTTGCCGCCAAGTGTGGTTGCTCCTGAAACGAATCCGCGTATGTTTGAAATCGCTTCACCGCCAAGGAGTCCGTTTAAGGTTCCTAAATTGAATCGGTCGAATCGTAAATCGACATCCATAAGTGTTTCTTCGCCTTCAATTGTGAACGTCCCATCGGCTTTAAAAGATTCAACATTTTCATTCTCGAGTACCGAATTGACATAAAACGACTTCAGGTCTTCGCTTCCGTCAATATCTAGATTGAGGCTGCCCAGCGCAATGTCGTTTACATTCAGGTTATCAACCGTTAGCGATGATGTGGGCTGGTATACGTTCTGCTTTTGCTTCACGCTTATCTCACCGTTCAGATCGCCCTCAATTTTGAATCGGTTCACAGTTGGCGTGACTTTTTCGAGGCTTATATTTTCAAAAGTGAGCTTCAGGTCTTTGTTGGCGGTTCCCTTTACCACGCCTTCAAGTTCCATTTTTTGGTCTTCGTGCGACATCACGATATTCTCGACAGAAAAATTCCTGAGCTCCTTATCGAATACGATCTTACTGTCGGGACTTTCGTTCTCGTTGAGGTACCATAGGAAATCCTTGAAAAACAACTCCGATTTATCGATTCCGACCACAATATTGTTCTGATCATCAATTGTGTGATACAGATCGAGATTGTAGTAATCGGAAGCCGTTGGTCCGCCCTTGAACTCCGAACGCAGGAACAGTGTATCGTTGGCGGTCACGTTAAGCATGCTGAACTCTGATACTTTGTAATATTTTGTCCGAACACTGTCAATTTCGATATAGGCATTGTAAAGCGGATTCTTATTGTCGATGTCGATGCGCACCTTATCGAAGTAATTCTCAAAGGCAGCGATTTGCGGCGAACTGAAATTAAATTTGAATTCACCTTCATCAGAGTTGATGTTACCGCGAACCACGGTATTGCTGCCAACTGAAATGCCCGGATAAAATATTTCGATTATTTTGTTGTAAATGGAAAAATTGAATCTCAGGAACTGTCCGCTTTTGATCTTATTCGGCCGGTAATTCGTATAAAGGCTTCCGACCGAATTTTCGACCATTTTCTGAACTTCAGCAAAATCGAACTTTCCCACGACCTGCCCTTCGATGATGTCGGGCGAATTGATTGAGATGGTTCGCACGCGGCCGGAGTCAAAAGATGATTTTACAGTGAAGTCGTCAAAATAGTACGTGTCGTTTTTGTTCTGATACGATGTTTCGGTGATCAAGATCTCACCTTGCAGGTCGTTGAGCGAATTTCCTGAAACGTTCATCCGCAGATCGCCTTTGAAAACCGAGATCGAGTCGTTCTTCACGATGTTCATCCTGCCAAGGTTTGCATAATCGATGTTGGCATGAAAATCATACTCTATGTTCTTCTTGCCAAGGTTCATTTTCCCATCGAAGTCCATGAAAAGATTTGGATCGTTGATGATAACCTCACCTTCAAAAACCGGGTTTTTGAAATTTCCGTTCACCACGATATTCCGATACGTATAATCCATAAAGCGGATTTTGAAAATATCACCCGAAAATTCGGTGTCGAGAAGTTCTTCAGTAAATCCTTTACCGGCAACGTCTATGTCAAGGCTTACTATACCCAGATCCCGTTTCTCGAGGAAACGTCCGATATTGAAATTGTCAAGTACTATATTGCCGATATACGATGCGTTGTCGATGTTGTCGATATTGCTCATCGACAGTGTCGATCGGATATTGCCAAGGCCGGTTGCCATAAAAAAATCGGCATCGATTTCAGTTGTCGATATTTCTGCTCTTCCCCGAAGGTTGAACTGACCGATTTTACTTAGCGATGATGGTAGTTTTTTGCCGAGCACATTCGGAAGAAGTGTCACGAGGTCGCCGTAATTTGAAGAGACCGTATCGAAATCACCTTTCATGTAAAACCCCTGCTCCGATTTTCCGAATAGATTTTTGAAAAGCACATCGCCAACGATCTGCGAATTTGTATTGTCGACCATACGCAGATTTGTAAGCGACAGGCTGTTCAGTGTGCCTTTTGCATTTGTTTTTAGATGTATGTAACGGTCGCGACCGAGTTCTTTGTAAAAGTAGTGAACGTCGTTTGTTGCGAGTGACGCGTCGTCAATCCTGATATCGAAATTGACTTTATTGTTGAAATCCTTGAAATCACCTTGAACATACGAAAGTTCAACATCGCCTTTCAGCATCGAATTTGTAGTCTCTACTGCGAGCGTGTTGAGTTTGATCGCAGTTTTGGTATATGCGAATCCGGCGCTCAGGTCTTTTATAAAAAGGCCGCGATGATCCAGAAACGACATTTGTTCAATATCGGCAGAAATGTCGGGACCGTGGATTTTGAAATCACCTAGTTCGGCAGCCAGTTTCGTGAAATCAAGATTTGTAGGTGTAGTCAAATTTTCATCGGAAACTATAAACCTGCTTTCGGATATGTAAATGTTGCCGGCTTTCATCAGGAACTTCTTGGTCGATTTCTTGCCGGTGTCGAAAAGGCGGACAAACTTGTCGAAATTGGTTTCGGTTTCACCCTTGTACATTTTCATGTGAAAGAGTGCCTTGTTGAGGCGGATGTCACCAAAAAGCAGGTCGCCATTGTAGAGTTGGCGGAAACTCAGCACATTTGTCTGAATGCGGTTCGCGAAAATCAGCGTATCCTTATGATGATCCCGAATCAGTACTTCCTGAAATTTGACGCCGCCAAAAATGGAAATCGCCACGCGGTTAACCGTTATGTCGGTGCCATAATCCGAATTGATTCTGTTGGTGGCCACTTTTCCAAGATAGGTCTGAACAACCGGAAGTGACAGCGCTATGCCCATTACCAGCAAAAACAGTATGAGTCCGAGTATCGAACGCAATGCAATTTTTCTGAATTTATGGAATCCGCCTGTTGTTTTAATTTTTTCTCCGATTTTTTATTTGCAGCGTTTTAAGGGCACACTGCTGAAAAAATACTTAATTTTGACAGCAGTAAAAGTAAAATTTTTTTACTGAGGTTGAGCCCAAATTTAATCAAATATCCTGCCGTTATATGCATACCAAGGCTGTTTATATTTTAGCCATTGAAAGTTCTTGTGACGATACAGCGGCCGCCGTATTGTTAAACGACAAAGTGCTGTCGAATGTTGTGGCGAACCAGTTGATCCATAACCAATATGGTGGCGTGGTTCCTGAGCTTGCCTCGCGTGCGCACCAGCAAAACATTGTGCCGGTTATTGATGCTGCGCTCAAAAAGGCGAATGTTACGAAAAATCAGTTGTCGGCAATTGCATTTACACAAGGTCCGGGATTGATGGGATCACTGCTGGTTGGCAGTTCTTTTGCCAAATCGTTTTCATTGGCGCTCGGTATTCCGCTGATTGCGGTGAATCATATGCATGCGCACATCCTTGCACATTTTATTGAGGAAGAAGGATTTGAAAAACCTGAATTTCCATTCCTGGCACTCACGATCAGTGGCGGGCATACGCAAATTGTCCGCGTAGATGATTTTTTTGATATGCAGATTATCGGAGAAACCACCGATGACGCGGTTGGTGAGGCATTTGACAAAAGCGCGAAAATATTGGGACTTCCGTATCCCGGCGGACCTTTGGTCGATAAATATGCGCAGCTCGGAAATCGGCATGCGTTTTCGTTCACAAAACCAAAAGTACCGGGACTTGATTTCAGTTTCAGTGGATTAAAGACTGCGATTTTATATTTCATCCAAAAGAAAAAAGCTGAAGATGCCGCGTTTGTCGATAAAAACCTGAACGATATCTGCGCATCAATCCAACATACGATCATTGAAATCCTGATGGATAAGCTTAAATTGGCTGTAGCCGATACGGGAATCAATCGTATTGCCATAGGCGGAGGCGTTTCTGCGAATTCGGGGATTCGCTCAGCATTGCAGAATGCGCAGCAACTTTACGGCTGGAAGACCTATATACCGAAATTTGAATATACAACCGACAATGCAGCGATGATCGGGATTGTGGGTTATCACAAGTTTTTGGCCAGTCATTTCGAGAACTCAGCTGTAGTCTCAAAAGCGCGTATCGATTTTTAAACCAATCCAGTTATGCAATTATTCTATAATGCGGAAATTTCCGAAGCATCTGATTCATTCACTTTTGACCGCGAAGAAAGTAAACATATCATTAAAGTCATGCGTAAGCAAGGAGGCGATAAAGTTTATGTTACGAATGGTTTAGGATATTTGTTCACCACAGAAATTGAAGTCGCGTCAGATACGAAATGCATCGTCAAAATTGTATCTGCCGAAAAAGCATTGCCTGCGAAATATCGCTTGCACCTTGCAGTGGCACCTACAAAAATGAACGACCGTTTTGAATGGTTCCTGGAAAAAGCGACAGAAATCGGCTTGAGCGAAATTACGCCTGTTATCTGCGACCGGTCGGAACGAAAAACCATCAAAACCGAGCGGTTTGAAAAGATTATGCAGTCGGCCATGAAACAGTCGCTTCAGTATTATCTTCCAAAACTCAACGAGCCGATCGCCTTTGCCGATTTTATGAAGCTTCCGCAGCAAGGATTGAAGTTTATCGCACATTGTGAAGATTCGGATAAAAAATCACTGAAAGATATCCTGCAGCCAGGTTGTGACCTCACAATGCTGATTGGCCCCGAGGGCGATTTTTCGCAAAAAGAAATAAATTTGGCACTTGAAAACAATTACATTCCTGTATCTTTAGGCGGAACAAGGCTTCGCACTGAAACAGCGGCGATCGTTGCCTGCCATAGTGTTGCGTTTGTAAATGAATAATTATGACCAAGTTTTTAATTATCGGACTGCTGTTGATCGGAATTCATTGCCATTCGCAGGAAATTGCGTTGCTGAAATACAATGGTGGCGGCGATTGGTATGCGAATCCGACATCGCTTCCAAACTTAATCAAATTCTGCAACCAGAACATAAACACGCGAATAAAAGCAAAGCCGTCGACCGTGGAACCGTCGAGTCCGGATTTGTTTTCGTATCCTTTCGTACACATGACCGGGCACGGAAATGTCGTCTTCAATGACCGCGATGCAAACAATCTTCGAAACTATCTCAATGGCGGAGGATTTTTGCATATAGACGATAATTACGGCATGGACCAATACATCCGCAAAGAAATTAAAAAGCTGTTTCCAAATCAGGAATTGGTTGAATTGCCGGCAACGCATGCAATATTCCAAAAGCCCTACTCCTTTCCGGGAGGTGTTCCGAAAATACACGAGCACGATGGCAAACGACCTCAGGCATTCGGAATATTTGTCGATAACCGGCTTGTGTTGCTTTACACGTACGAAACCGACCTTGGCGACGGATGGGAAGATGCCGAAGTAAACAATGACCCGCTGGCGGTACGTGAAAAAGCCTTGAAAATGGGTGCGAATATCCTACACTATATTTTTACCAATTAATGTCGATGATCACGTCAAAAATAATTGCAAATGGAATTTTAAAGGCGGTCGCCGTCCTGGCGCTGGTGTATGTGCTGTTATGGCTGCTGCTCCAGATACAGCCGGTACTGATTTATTTGCTTGTGTCGCTTATATTGATGCTGATTGGTGTACCACTCATGAAATTCCTGAAACGCAGGTGCAAGTTCAACAATCTTTTTGCGGCAATTACGGTGATGCTTGTGTTTGTATCGATAATTTTCGGTTTTATCATGATGTTTGTTCCATTGATCATCTCGCAGGGCCAGAGCCTTTCGCTGCTGAACATCAATTCGATCGAAAACAACGTCGTAAATCTTATCAACCAATTCACTGCATTCCTGGAGAGCCATAATATTGATGCAGGAAAAATGATGCGTGAGTCGAATCTTGCGTCAAAACTCAATCTGAACTTCATTCCGAATTTCCTGAACGTGATACTGGGAACGCTTAGCAGTTTTGGCATGGGACTCGCATCGGTGCTTTTCATCACATTTTTCTTTTTGAAAGATCGCGCAATGTTTACCCGAGGTGTAAAGAAAATATTGCCGGAATCGCACGAAGACAAGATTCTGCACTCGATTGACAAGATCAACCATTTGCTTTCGCGTTATTTCATCGGATTGTTGATCCAACTTTTTATTGTGTTTGTCTTATATCTCATCGTACTCCTGATTTTTGGAATTGACAACGCTTTTGTGATAGCGTTCATCTGTGCGCTACTGAACATAATACCTTACATTGGTCCGCTGATTGCGTCTGTTTTTGCCGCGCTTCTTACGATGATAAGCAACCTGGGAAGCGACTTCCAGTCAGAGATCCTGCCAACGACGATATATGTACTGATCGGGTTTTGGATCGTCCAGGTAATCGACAATAACCTTTCGCAACCTTTGATTTTCTCGAACAGCGTGAATTCACATCCGCTGGAAATTTTTCTTGTGATACTCATTGCAGGATTTCTTTCCGGAATCATGGGAATGATAATCGCAGTTCCGCTTTATACCATTTTGAAGGTAATCGGAAAGGAATTTTTCCCAGACAATAAAGTAATCCACGCACTCACTAAAAACATTTGATGTGACTCATCCGCTACTCGATCGGCGAATTCAACAGTACATAGATCGGAATATCGGTGCCGATATCGCAAAACTGGCGCTGTCAAAAAATCCGTTTGAGGTGAATTGGCAGGAATTACTTGAGCAAATCGCGGCAAAGACCAAAGCCAAGGATAAACTGCCAACGTGGTTTGCAAAACAAGATATACTTTATCCTGCGAAAGTATCGATTGAACAGACTTCATCCGAAATAACAGCAAAATACAAATCGGAAATTATCAGCGGAATTTCGCTTATCGACCTTACAGGCGGATTTGGAGTTGATGATTATTTTTTCTCAAAGCGGTTCGGGCACGTGGTTCATTGCGAACTGGACGCGGAGCTGTCGGCGAAAGCGCGGCATAACTTTGCGGTTCTCGGCGCTGAAAATATCGAATGCATAACGGGCGACGGTTCAGAAATCCTTAAGCGATTAAACCGGCAATTTGATTGGATTTATATTGACCCCTCACGAAGAAATTCAGCAAAAGGAAAAGTTTTTATGTTGGCCGACTGTTCACCAAATGTCCCGGAGCTGTTTGAATTCTATCTAACCTATACTAACAATCTGCTGATCAAGACTGCGCCGCTGCTCGACATCACTTCGGGCCTGAATGAACTTCGAAACGTTTGTGAAATACATGTTGTCGCGGTCGAAAATGAAGTTAAAGAACTGCTTTGGATTATAAAAAAAGGATTTTCCGGAAAACCCTTGATCAAATCGGTAAATTTCACAAGAGATAAAGTGGACACATTTATAGTTTCGGATAATGGCAATGTTCAATTTGGAATGCCGCAAAGCTATTTGTACGAACCAAATTCCGCTATTATGAAAGCGGGTGCATTTAACGAGGTCGCCACCACCTTCAATCTGTTCAAGCTTCATAAACATTCGCATCTGTACACATCAGAAAAACTTCTATTGGAATTTCCGGGGCGGATTTTCGAACTTTTTAATCAATTCCCTTATAATAAACAGACGATGAAAAAGATTTTGGAAGGAAAAAAAGCGAATATCGCAACGCGGAATTTTCCGGAGAGCGTCGAATTTATTCGAAAAAAATGGAAAATAAGGGACGGCGGGCACGAATATTGTTTCTTTACGACCGACCTGAATGACGCCAAAATAGTTTTAATTTGCACCAAAATTTAAAGAATGAAATCGATTTTATTAGTTACATTATTTTTGACACAGATAGGTTTATACGCGCAAAAGCCGTGTGAGTTTGCAGTTAATGTGACGGATAGTCTGGGAACGTTTAAAGAGACCGCCGATTATTTGGTGGCCGAACAAAATTTTGCAGGACGATCCGCTTATATCTATTTTGCACTTGCGATGGATAAAGAGATGCCATTGCTGAAGATGCAGATGATTGCCCGCAGCAAGGAATTCATTGCCGCTAATTGCCTTGACAAGAACTCACGTATTTTTTTGCAGCTTGACAACGGAAAAATTGTGACGCTCGTGTATCGAGGTGATATGACGTGTGGCACAAATGTCAGAAATGATCAAGGCTTCAACAATCATATTTTAACGGCCTACTTCGCATTTGCGCCAAATTCATTTGAAGATCTCGTTACATCGCCGGTGGGACTGATGCGGATAAAGTATGCTACTGAAACGAAGGATTATGTTTTCCCGAGCGTTCTGCGGTCGGAGTTGCACAAAACTGATTTTGATCCACAACGTTTTTTCATCAATATGATGGATTGTCTGGCTCAGTGACATTCCCACTTAAAATTGGAAAGCTTTTCTGCTGAAGAACCTTTCAGGTCGTAATGCCACCATTCACTTTCTAAAATCGTAAACCCGGACGCGACCATAACTTCGCTAAGTAGGCGGCGATTGTTCTTTTGCTGTTCGGTAAGTTTATTGTAATTGTGGGCCGACTCAGGGCCGAAATGGTCAAAGGATGTTCCCATGTCGAGTGGATTTCCATATTTGTCGAGCAACGTTATATCGACAGCACCTCCACGGTTATGAATAGAGCCTTTCGCGGGCTCGGCGACAAATTTCGGATCGGACACTATTTTCCACATTCGTTTTTGAATATCGAGCGGACGATAGCAATCGTAAATACTGATTTTATAGCCAAGTTTTCCGAAGATATCATTCGCTGCGATCAGGGCT
Source organism: Bacteroidota bacterium (assembly GCA_023427845.1). Classification (GTDB taxonomy): domain Bacteria; phylum Bacteroidota; class Bacteroidia; order Flavobacteriales; family Flavobacteriaceae; genus Flavobacterium. Next base: position 5,413 of record JAEYZX010000080.1, on the reverse strand, counting down.
TTTACTGTCCGATAGCGCAAATAGCATTCATCACAATCGTATACTTTAGCTTTAAGGAAGTTGTCGGCAGTGGCATATTTCATGTCGTAATGAAAATCTCCACTATAATCTTTTAGATTTACGAAAGTGGTGTCAGAAACGCCAGATTCATTGTCGGCCCTATTTTGACAATGGGATAACAACGGAAGCATAATGGCGAAAAAGCAAAGGAATGATTTCATGGTCTTGATTTCTTCGCAATATCCGAATATTTGGCGATTCCATGAAAAAGATCGCCTGACCATACATTCGCAACTAAGTAAATCCCGGGAAATTTGTATTGGATAAATCAATTCACGAAGAAATTGGCGCCCGTCCTTTATCGCTCTGCGCTGAAATTCAAAAGCCCTTGAAACTGAATTTAAATAATTTAATTCAGTTTCAAGGGCTATGATTCATTCGTGAACGCAGAAGGATTCGAACCTTCGACCGCCTGCTTAGAAGGCAGGTGCTCTATCCAGCTGAGCTATGCGTCCTGCTCCATAATGTGTCGGGGTGGCAGGATTCGAACCTGCGACCTCCTGGTCCCAAACCAGGCGCGATGACCGGGCTACGCTACACCCCGAAAAAATAAAAGCGGAGAGTAAGGGATTCGAACCCTTGGTACAGTTTCCCATACGCATGTTTAGCAAACATGTCCTTTCGGCCTCTCAGGCAACTCTCCATGCTTAAGAACGTAGAACTTTTAAGCGGTTGCAAATGTAACTTTTCAAACTAAATTCCGCAACAATTCCGTCAGTTTTTTTGCCTAATTTTTAGAATCTGTACAATACTTGCTCATAATCAAGCGCATACTTATAATCTTTTTTTATAAGTTAAAGCATTGACACATCTTAATACGAAATTTCACAAGATTTAAATTTGACCTCGCACCCGCATTTCTATTTTTTGGCTAAAATTCCGTACTTTCGCAACTCAATACAATACTACAATCATGACCAAAAAAGTTGTTATAGTTTCGGCGGCACGCACGCCAATTGGAAGTTTCATGGGTGCCTTATCAACGATGACTGCACCGCAATTGGGCGCAGTGGCGATAAAAGGCGCACTCGATAAGATCAATCTCGATTATAATCTTGTGGATGAAGTTTATATGGGAAATGTGGTACAGGCAGGCGTTGGCCAGGCTCCCGCCAGACAGGCTTCGCGACTTGCGGGATTGCCCGACAGTGTTGTAGCGACCACAGTCAATAAAGTCTGCGCTTCGGGAATGAAATCGGTAATGCTTGCCGCTCAGGCGATACAGGCCGGCGACGCAGAAATTGTCGTGGCAGGCGGAATGGAAAACATGAGCCTTATTCCGCATTATGTGCATTTGCGTAACGGATATAAATTTGGCCCGACGACAATGATCGACGGACTTCAGAAAGACGGCCTTACAGATGCCTATGACAATAATGCCATGGGAGTTTGCGCCGATGATTGCGCAAAAGAATACAACATATCACGCGAAGATCAGGATAAATTCGCGATTCAGTCGTATGAGCGTTCGGCAAAAGCCTGGGAAGCCGGTAAATTCGACAATGAAGTTGTTCCGGTTGCAGTTCCGCAGCGAAAGGGCGATCCGATAATGGTGTCGCGGGATGAAGAATATACCAATGTAAAACTCGATAAAATAGCGTCACTCAACGCAGTCTTCACCAAAGAAGGAACCGTCACTGCTGCGAATGCATCGACCATAAATGATGGCGCCGGTGCTGTTGTGGTGATGAGCGAAGAAAAAGCAAATTCACTAGGTTTAAAACCTTTGGCTTATGTCAGAAGCTATGCCGATGCGGAGCAGGAGCCAAAATGGTTCACCACTTCTCCATCGAAAGCATTGCCAAAAGCGCTTAAAAAAGCCGGACTTTCAATTGACGACGTTGATTATTTTGAATTCAACGAAGCATTTTCTGTTGTAGGGCTTGCGAACATGCAAATCCTGAATCTTGATGCTGATAAGGTCAACGTGAATGGCGGCGCGGTATCGCTTGGTCATCCGCTAGGATGTTCGGGGGTCAGGATCATCATTACGCTGATCAATGTGCTTGAGCAGAACAATGCCAAAATCGGCGCGGCTGCGATCTGCAACGGCGGTGGCGGTGCGTCTGCAATCGTAATAGAGAAAATATAATCGTACCGAAATGCCTAGCCCTGATTGAGCGGATATCCTTTTTGTAAAACCCTTTCAGGGTTCAAAACCCTGAAAGGGTTGCAAAAAGATAGCAGTGAAAGCAGGATCAGCTCCTAAACAAAAAAAATGTTCGGAATCTGCAATTTAGCCATAATTCCAATCCGCAGCGAACCTGATGACCGCAGCGAAATCGTCTCGCAGGCATTGTTCGGCGAACATTTCGAAATAGTTGAACGGCAAAAGCAATGGGCAAAAATCCGATTGCAATATGACGACTATGAAGGATGGGTCGATTCTAAGCAATTCCAGGAAATCTCGGCTTCGGACTACCAAACTTTATCAGACGATGTAGTCATATTGAATTCCGATCTTGTGGAATATGTGACATCCGAATCAAATGTTCTGATGCCTGTTCCCCTTGGATCATCATTGTCTTTCCTGAATCATCCGGAAATCAATGTCAATAAATTTGAATTTGAAGGACTAAAAGTCTGTGGTTCCAAACCGAAATCCAAACTGGTCCCCACATCGTTTATGTATTTGAACGCACCGTACTTGTGGGGCGGGAAAACACCGTTTGGGATTGACTGCTCAGGATTCACGCAGATGGTTTACAAACTGAATGGCTACAAATTGCCACGGGACGCTTCTCAGCAGGCAGCACATGGTGAAGCGCTGAGTTTCATCGAGGAAAGTGAACCCGGCGATTTGGCATTTTTCGATAATGAAGAAGGGCGAATCATCCACGTTGGAATCATAATGGAAAACAATTATATCATCCATGCAAGCGGAAAGGTCCGAATAGACCGGCTGGATCATTTGGGAATATACAATGCGGAAGCCAACAGACACACCCATAAACTCCGCGTCATCAAAAAATATATATAAAAAAAGCCGAAACAATGTTTCGGCTTTTTTGGTGTGCGACAATTATTTATTGCCGCTGCGCTTTAAGTGCTTTGTATTTGTCGGTCATTTCGAGGTAGTTGTAGACACTCATAAGGTTGTCCAGCACTGCTTCGTTTTTAGGATCGATTTCATAAGCCTTTTCTAGGTACGGTAATGTACTTCGGAAAAGTTTGTTTCGTTCGGCTTTCAGCGCATCGTATTTTTTATTCTCGGCCGCCGATGTCCCCAGTTTGTTCATTTCCTCGACCAACTTTGCATCGGCTTTTAGTTTTATTGCCGCAAGGTTCACATAAGCATCCGCATAGTCGGGCTTTAACTCTACGGTACGAAGAAAATACTTTTCCGCTTCATCAAACTGCCCACTGTTGAGCGTCACTACCCCAAGGTTGTAATTTAATATTGCATCATTCGGGTTTTTCTGTAGTACTTGCGAAATGGTATTTTTGTATTTATCCATTTCATTAAGTTTTAGATAAAGGTCGGCTTCAGTCAGCAATATAGACGTATCATCAGGATTTTCGCTTTTTGCCTGCTGAATTACCGCTTTTGCTTCATCATATTTCTTCTGCTCAATCAAGATAAATGCAGTCCGCTTCAATATTTCGGGCCGACGTGACGGAATTGGAGCAGTTCGCGGCTTTGTGTGTGTTTTCAAAACGCTGACATAACGGTTCATTTCAGCTTCGGATCCGAACTCTGTTTCCTTGTCATCTAAAAGGCTGGTTGCAAAATATGCTGTTCCCGCCCCGGTATAGTTCAAGTCCTTCAATTCTGAAAAATAATTTAGAGCCGTATCATAATCCTTTGCATCAAGCGCATAACTCGCTGCGAAATAAAGTGTCTCAGGATTGCTTTTATCGAGTTCATAGATTGAATACAGTACGTCAGATCCTTCCTTAAATTTCTTCTGATCGCCGAATTTAACGGCTTGCGCCAGTAATAGTGGCTTTATTACATCAATTTTCGTGTTGATGTCGTCTGTGAGCACCTTTTTACCGGATTTTTTTTCAAGATCGATAACTGCTGCCGATGCAACGGCAAAATTGGTGATCGCTGATGGCGACATTGTTTTCATCGCAGCTGCCGGGTTGGCTTTGCCTTCCGGGGTAGACAGTGCCATTAACGGAGCAGAAGCTTTATAATAGGTGAGATAGGCACGGTCGGATTCCGATGCTGAAGCCAGCAAAGGTTCGGATTCCGTTACATGTTTGTTATATTCGGCCACATCTTTTGCGGTGAGGGCCGACTTATCATGGATTTTTTTGAGCGCCTTCAATTGATCTTTTTGCGCAATCCCTGCAGAAGCTATTAATAATGCCGCTACAACCGTCAGTTGATTTAATTTCATATCGTTATAATTTAATCTTCTAATTCTTCGTTTCCTTCAACATTTTGATCAGTTTCATCTACTGATTCAGCGTTTTCACTATTCAATGAAATTACAGGTTTATCCTCATTGTCCATATCCTCAAGAGCTGCTTCAAGTGCAATGTCTTCCTCTTCTTTCATCACTTTGGTTACGGCGGCGATCGAATCGTTTCCTTTGATATTGATCAGTTTCACGCCCTGCGTCGCGCGTCCCATTACCCGCAGGTCTTCAACCGCCATACGGATGGTAAGTCCGGATTTGTTGATGATCATCAAATCGTCTGCATCGGTTACGTTATTGATCGACACCAACATTCCGGTCTTCTCGGTAATATTGAGTGTCTTGACTCCTTTTCCGCCACGGTTCGTAACACGGTATTCGTCAAGACTGGATCTTTTCCCGTAACCATTTTCGGCAACGACCAGAATTTCACTTTCCATGTCGTTTACAGAAACCATACCAATTACTTCGTCCTGATCATTTGCCAAGGTAATTCCGCGGACACCTGAAGCTGTTCGACCCATCGGACGTGTGTTGTTTTCTTCAAATCGTACAAGTTTGCCCGATTTTACCGCAACCAGAATCTGGCTTTCGCCATTTGTGAGCTTGGCTTCCAATAGCTCATCGTCTTCGCGGATCGTGATTGCGGCAACGCCATTTACACGAGGACGCGAATATTGCTCAAGCGAGGTCTTCTTCACGATTCCTTTTTTGGTCACCATAATCACGTAATGCGTATTGATGTATTCCTGATCCTTTAAGTCACGTGTACAGATAAATGCTTTGACTTTATCGTCACTTTCGATATTGATCAGGTTTTGGATTGCACGGCCTTTGCTGGTCTTGCTTCCTTCAGGAATTTCGTAGACACGCATCCAGAAACATTTCCCTTTTTGCGTAAAAAACATCATGTATTGGTGATTTGTTGCCACATACATGTGTTCAAGGAAATCCTGGTCACGCGTTCCGGCACTTTTCTGTCC
>JAEYZX010000191.1 GCA_023427845.1 Bacteroidota bacterium | reverse complement strand
CGCCTACATCCCTTGTGTTGGTCGTAACATTTCCGTCGCCCGAAACACCGGTGAACCGACACGATGAAACCACCAATGCGATAACCAAACCTATAACTATTTTCGTAAGTGATATGATGATTTTGATCATTGTTATTTCGCTTTTATGATTATCCCGTCTTCATTGATCTGAAGGCGCTTTACTTCTTTGTTTACTTCGGTATTGTTGCCTTCGCGAATCCGAATTCCGTTTTTATCGACAGTCACGGTGGTTGAAGTGGAATCGGTTGTTATGCTTATTTCTCCTTCGTGGCCGGCGTAGTTTACCGTTTCGTCTAAGCAGTTCAAACAAATAAAATCGGATCCCTGAGCTTTGTAGACCCTCTCATCATAACCTTCGGGAACCGTATAATCGTCGCTGTAAACATCATGACTGCCAATGCTTTCATGAGTTTTGATTATTTGATTCTGCGGAAGGTACAGATAAATATCAACTTCCTGGTTGCGATACTTATTTTCGATTTCCGTCAGCAGATAATTGTCTAAAATTAACTGATTTCCTTCAACTAAATACGAGTATCTGATTTTTTGCGCCCGTTGTTTGGCTTCGGTAAGCGATTTTCCTTCGGCAACACGCTCGATCTGAATATATGGCGTATCGTTGTCGGTTTTCATGAAATGAAGGTTCACGTTGTTTGAATAAATGATATCATTTCCTGATTCGTCCTGGGTGAATTTAAAATCTTCATCGCCATCAAAACTTTTTGCGTAAAAATCGTTGTAGCGGAATTTTACATGTAAGGTATCGGTAGTCTGAATGTTGATCGGCTGTTTTTCCATCACCTTTCCGTCAAATGCAATTTCTGTCGCCTGCCGGATTCCAAGTGTAATCAATATCGCCACCGAAATCAGCCAAACCGCCAGCAATGTATATTTGGCGATGCTTCCAATAGATTTCAAATTGTTCACCAATAATTTTAATCCCAGAATGAACAGGAAGAAGAATGGAATGCCGATCGCCAGGAAACCTAGTAAACCGATTACCCAAATTGGCACGTTAGTATAGTTTACCGCGTCAATATAGGCTTGCCATGGCACCTCAACCAATGAGGTCGAACCTAATGTGAATAAGGCTATGAACATGCTCACGAGCATTCCCGCCGCAAATACCACAATCACTGCACCTAATATCTTTGCAAAGATTTTAAAGATGGTAAGCAGTGCGTCGCCAATATTGCCGGCAACGCGTTCGGCACCGCTCCTGACATTAGTGCCCATTTTGTCGCCCGCGTTGCGAAACTTATCGGACATCGCGTCAAATTCCTCGCGGACTTTCCGCTCAATATTCGAAATGTTGACCGGCTCGCCCGTCATCTCAAGTTTTTCGGCTGTAGTGACGGCTGCGGGTGTTGCGATCCATAAAATTATGTAGGCTAGAATACCGGTTCCGAATCCAAATGGCACAAACAACAGAAACATGATTCGCAGCCACATCGGATTGATCCCGAAATAATGCCCCAATCCGGTTGCGACACCTCCAAGCATCGCTTTGTCGAGGTCGCGGTACAGTTTTCTCGATTTGCGTCGGCCGTCAAATGAAGCATAGCCTTCTGCGTGCGGAGCCGAATCGTCCTCGATCCGATAATCTTCCGGCTGGCCCATAACCGCGATCACTTCATCAACCTCACGCAAATTGATGACCTGTTTGTCATTTGTGTGCTTTTCCGAAATCAATTCGGCTATACGCATTTCAATGTCCTTGATGATTTCGTCCTGCCCGGTCGAGTTTGTCAAGGAGCGTTTAATCGCATCAAAATAGCGTGTCAGTTTTTGATATGCATCTTCGTCAATATGAAAAAACATACCGCCTAAATTTATATTTACTGTTTTGTTCATGACTATTGTTTTTGGTTGGTTATAATGTTTACGGCATCGGATAACTCAACCCAGGTGCCATTTAGTTCGTTTAAGAATGTTTTCCCGATTTCGGTCAGCCCGTAATATTTCCGCGGCGGTCCCGATGTAGATTCTTCCCAGCGGTAGCTGAGCAGTCCGTCGTTTTTCAGTCTTGTCAGCAGCGGGTAAATGGTACCTTCCACCACAAGTAGTTTTGCTTTTTTAAGGGTGTCTAATATTTCGGACGTGTAGGCATCTTTTTCCTTGAGGACACATAAGATACAGAACTCCAAAACACCTTTTCGCATCTGGGCTTTTGTGTTTTCAATGTTCATAATTCAGGTTTAAAAGGTTTGATTGAACTGCTCATTTTTTGATTGTTTTGCCCTTCGGGCGATGATTGAAACAGTGATTGATGATTTTTGATTCATGATATTTTGGGCAGCTTCTCCTGCTGTACGCTGTAGCTTTTGCCCGCTAAAGGAGCGGTTCAAAAGGCTGACGCTTCCATCAGGGCTGCGGGCCGGCCGTTTCCAAGGGTGATTCTTCCTTTGTATGTACCGAGGGTTTGATAAAATTGATTGAAAGCGGATAGCTGTAATGTTCGCCATTAGCAGCCTTGACCGAGGCATTGATTATCAGGAAAAATTCGGCCACTTTTAAAAAGAACCAAACCACCCCCGCGAGAATGGCAAGCGTTACAATTCCGCTAATTTTTGCGATGCTGAAATCATCTATTAGAAATTCGCCATCCACCAGATCCACAATGGGAACATTTTTAAAAATGGTGAACAGTAGGGTAGGGATCGCGATCATCGCCAGAATAAGGGTATACAATAATATGCTGAGTTGGAAATTTATAGCCTGCCGACCGTGGTGATCGTTGAAATCGGAATCCTTTTTAGTCGTACTCCATATTACAATCGGAAAAATGAAATTTCCAAACGGGATAAAGTACTGTGTCAGCGTGCTGAGATGGATCAAAGTGGCAGTGCTTTTGGTGGTGGTCGTCTCCATGATAAAAAGTATATAGTAATTTCTTATGCAAATATATATCTAAAAAACGGTAGCTGGTTTTACATAGTACTTAAAATTAACAAAATCTTAACAAAGCAGGTTGCAGTCTTTTTTCGTTACTTTAATGCAAATAATGAACATGAAATATTCTCCTTCAAAACTGAACAGCTTTCTGATGTTCAAAGTACCTGCTGCTTTTATAAGTGGTGTCCGGGTACGGGAAGTATCGCCTTCCAGATGTTGTGTCACTGTCAGGCATCGGTGGATCAACCAAAATCCTTTCAGATCAATGTATTTTGCAGTACAGGCAATGGCGGCCGAACTTTCTACCGCAGTGCCGGTCATGACACAGATCAGCGCAAGCGGGAAAAATATATCAATGCTGATCCTGGCAAACAGAAGTACTTTCAGCAAAAAGGCAACCGGTCGGATAACATTCACCTGCCTGCCGGGCAATGTCGTATCCGAAGCATTGCAACGCGCGATCACCACCGGTGAAGGGCAAACTTTCTGGTTGACATCTGTTGGTGAAAATGAAAAAGGAGATCGCGTTTCGACCATTGAATTCGAATGGACCATCCGGGTTAAATCGCCGAGTTAAACCTAGGCTAATTAACATTTTATTTCCCGGTTCGGCTTGTAATTTTGGTTCATCAAACTAACATCATGAAAATCCTTATTACGGGCGCAACCGGTCTCATCGGCACAAGGTTGGTCGCACTTCTGTCTGAAAAGAAATTCGATATACATTACCTGACGCTTCATCAGCACGAAATCAACAACCGCGAAGGAGTACGGGGGTTTCTTTGGGATCCACTGCGAGGCAAAATCGATGAGAACTCCATGATTGGCGTAGATGTAATAGTTCATCTGGCAGGCGCACCTATCGCAAAACGATGGACCAGCGCATATAAACAGGAAATCATAGAGAGCCGCACCATGTCGGCAAACCTGCTCTACAAAACACTCAAAAGCAATCCACACCAGGTCAAGCACATTATCTCTGCATCGGCAATCGGCATCTATCCTGACAGTCTAACGAAGCATTACACCGAATCAAATACCGAAACCGATGATTCTTTTCTTGGAAATGTTGTAGTAAAATGGGAAAACAGCATCAATAAATTCCGACAGCTTGATATTTCGGTCTGTAAAATCAGGACAGGATTGGTATTGGCCAGAGAAGGCGGCGTCTTGCAGGAACTTGTCAAACCGGTCAAACTCGGTGTCGGTGCTCCCTTCGGAACCGGACATCAGTGGCAATCCTGGATCCATATAAACGATGTTGTGGCACTCTACCATTACGCGATTGTCAATCAATTGGATGGAATCTACAATGCAACCGCGCCGAATCCCGTCACGAATAAAACGCTGACCGTCGCTATCGCAAAACAATTGCACATACCGCTATTTTTGCCCGCAGTTCCGCGTTTTTTGATGAAGCTGCTTTTGGGCGAGATGCACATGTTGCTGTTCAGCAGTCAATATGTCCTTCCAAAAAAGGCACAGGACAACGGTTTTACCTTTGAATACACCCAACTTGAACCTGCACTGCACGACCTTCTTTCCGATAATTGAATTATCGGCCAAAAAACTGTGACAATTTGACATTAAGCCATAATTGGCAGTACTTTTGCGACTTCGAAAAAAATGAAATTTAACGACCTTTTTAAAAATAAGACGAATATGGCAACTGAGAATACAGAAAATCATCAGGAGTTGGACGATGCGACATTGGATCAAAATGCAGTTGAGGAACAGGCTCCAACCGAGGAAATTAGTCCTGAGGATAAATTGAAAGAAGATTTGGCTAAGGAAAAAGACAAGTTTTTAAGATTGTTCGCCGAATTTGAAAACTTCAAGAAACGTACTGCAAAAGAGCGAATCGATTTATATAAAACGGCCAACGAGGACGTACTTTTGGCATTGTTGCCGGTGCTAGATGATTTTGACCGGGCGATTACCGAAATTGCAAAATTCGGCGACGAAGATCTTGTTAAAGGTGTCGAACTGATCCATGATAAATTAAAAAATACACTTAACTCGAAAGGGCTTGAACTGATTGAAGTCCGCCCCGGTGACGCGTTCAATGCCGATTATGCCGAGGCGATTACCCAAATTCCGGCACCATCAGCCGAATTGAAAGGCAAGATTGTTGACATAGTCGAAAAAGGCTATAAATTAGGCGATAAAATAATACGCTTCCCGAAAGTTGTAACCGGGCAGTAAGCTGATAATGACTATTTAAAATGAAAAAAGATTTTTACGAGTTACTCGGGATAAGCAAAAATGCCGATGCGGCTGAAATCAAAAAGGCCTATCGCAAAAAAGCCATTGAATTTCACCCCGACAAAAACCCGGGTGATAAGACTGCTGAGGAAAATTTCAAACTGGCAGCCGAAGCATATGAAGTTTTAAGCGATCCGCAAAAGCGCGCGCGTTACGACCAATACGGTCATCAGGCATTTGACGGCGGCGGTTTTGGAAACGGCCACGGAATGAATATGGATGACATCTTCAGTCAGTTTGGCGACATCTTCGGAAGTGCTTTCGGTGGCGGAGGCGGATTCTCAGGTTTTGGCGGCGGCGGCGGTCAGCGACGGATGAAAGGAAGCAACCTGCGCATAAAAGTAAAGCTGACTCTTGAGGAAATCGCAAATGGTGTTGAGAAGAAAGTCAAAGTCAAACGCAAAGCACAGGCAAAAGGCGTAAAATACCGTACATGCCCAACCTGTAACGGTCAGGGCCAGGTAATGCGCGTCACCAATACGATTCTTGGGCGCATGCAATCGGCATCCACTTGTCCGTCATGCGGTGGAACCGGACAAACCATCGACAGCAAGCCAAAAGAAGCAGATGCACACGGAATGGTTTTGGTCGACGAAACGGTATCGATCAAAATCCCGGCGGGTGTTACAGATGGAATGCAGTTGAAAGTTTCAAATAAAGGAAATGACGCACCGGGCAACGGAATTCCGGGCGACCTGATTGTAGCCATAGAAGAAATCGAGCATGAATTCCTTAAACGTGAAGGCGAGAACCTGCATCTGGATCTTTACATTAGCTTTCCTGAAGCAGTGCTCGGAATCTCAAAGGACATCGATGCAATCAATGGAAAAGTCAGGATCAAACTCGAAGAAGGAATTCAGTCAGGCAAAATTCTGAGGCTCAAAGGAAAAGGCATTCCAAGCATAAACGGTTACGGAAATGGTGACCTATTGGTGCACGTGAATGTCTGGACGCCAAAAGAACTTTCAAGAGAGCAACGTCAGTTCTTCGAGAATAATCTTACCGATGATAATTTCATCCCAAATCCCGAAAAAACCGACAAATCTTTTTTTGAAAAAGTTAAGGATATGTTTTCATAATTTAAAAAAATATTTTACATTTGGTTATTACTAGGTAACTAGTAATTTCTTTTTCATAGCAATTTTTCCCATCCTTGTGCAAATAAGGGTGGGTTTTTTTTTGAATCCTTTATTTGACGCGGTATTTTGTGCTACTTTTACGCACCGCATTTCATCCAAAAACCGATTATTAAATGCCCAATATTCTCGAAGTAAAAAATGTCGTAAAAAGTTATGGCAATCATACTGCCCTTAACGGTGTTTCATTACAGGTCCCAAAAGGCAGCATATACGGACTGTTAGGTCCTAATGGTGCTGGAAAAACTTCACTGATCAGGATTATAAACCAAATAACGATTCCCGACAGCGGTGAGATCATCCTCGACGGCGAGAAGTTAAACCCGGATCATGTACGCCAAATTGGCTATATGCCCGAGGAACGCGGACTCTACAAATCGATGAAGGTCGGTGAACAATGCCTTTACCTCGCGCAGATGAAAGGCCTTTCAAAATCTGAAGCAAAGAAACAACTTGATTATTGGTTTGACCGGCTCGAAATACAAGGTTGGTGGAACAAAAAAATCCACGAACTGTCGAAAGGTATGGCACAAAAAATCCAGTTCGTCGTAACGGTGCTCCACAAACCAAAACTGCTGATCTTCGACGAGCCGTTTTCAGGATTCGATCCCGTAAACGCGAACATCATTAAAGATGAAATCCTGAACCTTAAAAAACAGGGATCTACAATCATTTTTTCGACACACCGAATGGAAAGCGTCGAGGAACTCTGCGACGAGATCGCACTCATTCACCAGTCAAATAAACTCATCGACGGCAAACTCATCGATGTAAAAAGGCAGTATCGCTCCAATACCTACGAAGTCGGCGTCCTTACCGCAAATGTCGAAGGCCTGATGTACGACCTGACGCTAAAATTCACCGTCTCACAGGCGCATTTCAAATCGCTCAACGACGAACTGAAACTCAACGTCGAAATCGGAACCCATGCCCCAAACGATCTTTTGAATATCCTGACCCAACGCGGCCAGGTAACGCACTTTGTAGAAAAAATTCCGTCGGTAAATGATATCTTCATCCAAACCGTCAGCTAAAGCAATGACTAATGTACCCATGTATCAATTTACCAATGTATCAATTTACCTATGAATCATGTTTTGAATTGCAATTGTTACATTGTTTAATTTCTAAATTGTTTAATTAATGAGTATCCTATCACTTATCATAAAACGCGAGTTCATCTCGAAAGTCCGCAACAAGTCGTTCATCGTAATGACCTTTCTCAGCCCGTTGCTTTTTGCGGCAATCGCAGTCGTTGTCGGCTACCTGAGCTCGATGAAAGCCGATGTTCGCAAAATCGCGGTTCACGATGAAAGCGGACATTTCGTCAATGCGTTTAAAAGTTCCGATGAGTACCAATACCTTGATCGTTCAACTGTCGATTTGGCAATCATCCTCGACAGCATAACAGCCGAAAAATATGAAGGCCTGCTTTTTATTCCGGCCGAGACCGACAACAAAAAACTTGCCTCTTCCATCAAATACATTTCCGACGACAGTCCGCCGCTGGGTTTCATCGAAAATCTCGAAAATGTAATCGCGCAAAAACTAACGCAGTCCAATTACCAAAACGCAGGTTTCGATACCATTGCGATCGAAAATGCTCAGGCAAACGTGCAAATCCGGCTAACAAAGGCCTCGGGGGAAGAAAGCGTACGTGGACTCAACCTCATAAAAATATTCATAGGCGGAATATTCGGCTATCTCATCATGATGTTCATCATCATCTACGGGAACATGGTCATGCGAAGCGTCATCGAAGAAAAAACCAACCGTATCGTCGAAATCATCATCTCATCGGTAAAGCCATTCCAACTGATGATGGGAAAAATCATCGGGACTTCACTTGCCGGAATCCTCCAATTTTTAATTTGGTCGGTAATTGGCATCGGTTTACTTTTTGCCGCATCGGTGTTTCTTGGGGTAAATGTTGGCCCATCTGCGGGAATGTCGGCCGAGGTCGTGCAGGCGGCTCAAAACCAATCCGATTCGACAATGGCGCTTTACATTAAAGAATTGTGGGAACTTCCGATTGCAATATTATTCGCGTCATTCATCATCTATTTCATCGGAGGCTATTTCCTTTACAGTTCGTTTTATGCGGCCATCGGCGCTGCAGTCGACAACGAGACCGATTCCCAGCAATTCCTTTTGCCCATCATCCTTCCGTTGATACTGGGAGTCTATATCGGTTTTTTCACGGTGATAAACGACCCACACGGAACCGTCGCAACCGTATTCTCGATGATTCCGCTTACCTCACCGATCGTAATGCTCATGCGGATCCCGTTCGGCGTTCCCTGGTGGCAACTGCTGATTTCAATGGCGCTGCTTTTCGGAACTTTTCTTATGGTTGTGTGGTTTGCCGCAAAAATCTATCGCGTCGGAATTTTGATGTACGGCAAAAAACCAACGTGGCGTGAAATCGGGAAGTGGCTGAAGTATTAATTAAAAAGTTTGTTAATTATTTGAAGCTATTCCCGCTATCCGTTGCAATCTTTTTATTTTTAAAGAAAAAATAAAAAGGATTTCCACTGCTATCGGGGCTATAGGCGGCAAGTATGCAGTTGGCAGTAGCAGTTGGCATTAATGATGTTGACTATGGTATTTTATCCTAAAGTACAAAATGAAGTGAAGTAATCTGAACTCTGAACCTTGAACCCTGAACTCTGAACCCTGAACCATAATCACATGCCAAAAATATTGATCATAGAAGACGAGGCCGCAATCCGACGCGTTTTGGGAAAAATCCTTGTCGAGGAAAGCGAAACCTACGAAGTCGAAGAAGCCGAAGATGGCGGAATCGGACTTGATAAAATAAAAAACAACGATTATGACCTGGTGCTGTGCGACATCAAAATGCCAAAAATGGACGGTGTCGATGTACTCGAAGCGGTCAAGAAAATAAAACCCGAAATTCCGATGGTGATGATTTCCGGTCATGGCGACATGGAAACGGCAATAAACACCATGAGGCTCGGCGCATTTGATTATATCTCAAAACCCCCCGATCTGAACCGGCTGCTGAATACGGTCCGAAATGCACTCGATAAAAAACAGCTTGTCGTAGAAAATAAGATACTTAAGAAAAAAGTCAGCAAGAACTACGAAATGATCGGCGAAAGTGAAGCGATCAACCATATCAAAACAATGATCGAGAAAGTGGCGCCAACCGATGCCCGCGTTTTGATCACGGGGCCGAACGGTACGGGTAAAGAACTCGTAGCGCACTGGCTCCATGAAAAAAGCGAACGCGCAAATGCGCCACTTATCGAAGTGAACTGTGCCGCTATACCGTCGGAACTTATCGAAAGCGAATTATTTGGACATGTGCGCGGCGCATTTACATCGGCGGTAAAAGACCGCGCGGGTAAATTTGAGGCAGCCGACAAAGGAACGATTTTCCTTGACGAGATTGGCGATATGAGCCTATCGGCACAAGCCAAAGTGTTGCGTGCGCTTCAGGAAAATAAAATCTCGCGCGTTGGCGATGAAAAAGAAATTAAAGTCGACGTACGTGTGGTGGCCGCAACAAACAAAGACCTTACAAAAGAAATTGCTGAAGGGCGGTTCCGTGAAGATCTCTATCACCGGCTCGCAGTAATCCTTGTAAAAGTTCCTGCGCTTAACGATCGCCGTGAAGACATCCCGATGTTGGTGGATCATTTCGCAAAGAAAATTGCCGAGGAACAAGGTTGTGCGCCAAAGGCTTTTTCAAAAGACGCGATTAAATTATTACAGGAATACGACTGGACAGGGAACATCCGCGAACTTCGTAATGTCGTTGAACGTTTGATCATTTTAGGAGGAAATGAAATTTCAGAAAACGACGTGAAACTCTTTGCAAGTAAATAAAATCTTTTACCACGGATATACCAATTTGGGATTTCAAATTGTGTGTTCGTGGCCGGTAAAACATGAAACTAAAAAAAATACATCCAACATTACAATCAGCCCTGGCCGAAAACGGCCTGACCGAACCGACCGAACTGCAACTTGAAACATGGTCAACCCTAAAAAGCGGCGCCGACTGTGTAATCATCGCACCTGCCGGATCGGGTAAAACGACGGCAATCGTAATCAACGTGATCCAAAAACTTGAAAAGGAAGTCGGAGAAAGTACGCGTACCCTTATTTTCGCCGAAGACAAAGCGAAAGTGTTGGAACTCGAGGAATTGTTCGAAAAGTATGGAAGCAACACCAACCTCCGTGTTCTGGGTGTGCACGATAAAGGCGACATCGATTACGATAAAAATATAATTTCGCTTGGTGCCGATGTACTGATAGGCACGCCCACAAAAATCAATGCTTTATTTTCATCGGCAGGTTTTAATCTGAACACAGTAAAAATGTTCATTGTTGACGACGCCGATATTTTATTCAAGGCAAGAATGGATGCCATCGTTCAGCGATTGTCGGGAAGCGTCGAGAAAACACAGCGGATTTTCTTTGCCGAAACCGCAACCGAGCGGGTAGAGGCACTGGCCGATAAAATCATGATCGAGCCGATGTTCTTTGAAATGGACGAATAGTGTTCTTTGGGAAATCTCGGTCTCGCTCACAGTCATTGCTTTAGGTAGGATTCTGTTAATCTCCGACCTGCAACTCCCTAATCCCTATTCCCTCATCCCTCATCCCTTTTCCCTCATCCTCATCCCTCATCCCTAAACCAAAATTCAGGATGAGCAAAAAAGGGATAAATTAACGGGATGTTAACGCCTGCTTCAGTCGTTATTCTGTAACTTTTGATTTAAAACTAAAAGCTTATGGATAACGAAAAACTACGCCGCGACAAAGGGATCCTTTCGCTTTGGCGATCCCATTCTTCGGAAACCGACTTTCCCGCTTTATCAGGCGACATAACTGCAACTGTTGCCGTAATCGGAGGCGGAATCACGGGAATCACAACAGCGCAACTGCTCAAGGAAGCCGGGCTTGATGTCGTGGTCATCGAGTCGCTGAAAGTGGGTGCAGCAAACACAGGCCACAGCACCGGAAATCTATATATCTCAGTCGAAGAAGGATTCGACAAAATCCAAACGAAATACGATACCGAAACACTGCAGACCGTGATCGCCGCACGTCAGGACGCCATGGACCTGATCGAGGAGAACATCGCGAAATTCAGCATCGACTGCGATTATAAAAAAGTACCCTGGTATCAGTATTCCTCCAATTCCAGCAGCGTTTCGAAAATTGAAAAAATACAGAAGGCTGGAAATGAAGCCGGTGCTTCGGTACTTGACGTAGCACCAGGCGAGCTTCCTTTTGAATATAAAAAAGCAATCAAAATCGATAACCAGGCGCAATTCAATCCGCTCCGCTATACGCAACAACTCGCAATGGCGATATCAGATGAAAAGTGCAGGATTTTTGAGAATACGCGCATGACATCGATACACGAACAGGAAGACGATATCCTGATCAAAACCGAAAAAGGAGCTGTCTACGCAAAATATGCAGTCCATGCCACGCATACGCCAAAAGGATTGATGCCCGATTTCCACTCGTTGCTCGGAACCTATCGTGAATACGGAATTGCCGCCCGGCTCAACTCGGGTAATTATCCACAAGGTACGTTCTGGGGATTCTACAACATAAATGACAGATTTTCAATCCGATCTTATGAACACGATGAGCAGCAATACATCATCGTCGTAGGCCAGCCACATCAGGTCGGTCAGAAGGAAGAAAATCACGAAAACATCGAAAATCTTGAAAAATTTCTCAAGAATCATTTTGACGTAGCCGAAATCACGCATCGTTGGGGCGGACAAAATTATAAACCCGCAGACGACATTCCGTATATCGGCCGCAAAAGCAAAGGGTCTAGTGTTTTTATTGCCACCGGTTTCTCGACCGACGGACTCACATACGGTACGTTATCGGCAATGATCATACGTGATATCATAATTGGCACCGAAAACGAATACACCCAACTTTTTGACGCGACACGGCACAACCCGATGAAGGCCGCGGCAAAATTCGTAAAAGAAAATGCAATCAACGCCGCGATGCTGCTGAACGATTACATATTTTTCAAAGATGTGCCCATGTCGGAAATACCGAAAAATCACGGTAAAGTTGTTGAAATTGACGGGAAGAAAGTTGCAGTTTTCCATTCTGATTCGGGCGAAATGAAAGCCGTGTCGGCTATATGTACGCATATGGGCTGCGTGATTCATTTCAATGGCGCAGAAAAAACATGGGATTGCCCGTGCCATGCGTCGCGATTCGATACCAACGGACAAATCATTGAAGGACCTGCGCTAACACCGCTGAAGAAAGTGGATATTCGGTCATGATGCTTATTTGAATTATGAGGACTTCATTTGAAACCGAGCGGCTGTTTTGCCGCGAAATGCTTCCGAGCGATGCTGAAGGAATGTTCGAACTCGATTCGAGTCGCGAGGTTAACCGTTATCTTGGAAACAATCCGATTAAAACCATCGAGGAAAGCCACGACTGGATCCGTGACATACGCCAGCAGTACCTCGATAATGGTATCGGGCGTTGGGCAGTCATCCTAAAGGAAACAGGTGAATTTATGGGTTGGTCGGGCCTAAAAGTCGAGTTTGACGTGAATGGGCACGAGCGATTTTATGACCTCGGTTTTCGTTTTATAAAACGATACTGGGGAAATGGTTACGCAACAGAATCTGCCAAAGCTTTCGTTGATTATGGGTTTAATGAACTTAAAATACCAATCATAAATGCCTACGCCGATTTTGATAATGTCGGGTCCCAAAAAGTACTTGAAAACGCGGGACTGAAGTTTGTCAACGAGTTTCTTTTCGACGGTACCGTAGAATATTGGTACGAGGCTGTCAATCCTAAACTCAAGCCATAACTTTTTCGGACGCACAGGAGTTCTTTGTCTTATCTTTGCACCTTCAAAAAAATCCGCAAATGATTACAGTCAATGATATTTCCGTGCAGTTTGGCGGCACGACTCTTTTTAGTGAAGTTTCTTTTGCCATAAATGAAAATGATAAGATTGCCCTAATGGGTAAGAACGGAGCCGGTAAATCCACTTTGCTGAAAATTATCGCCGGTGCCAGCAAACCTGCAACCGGAAATATTTCTGCGCCAAAAGACGCAGTGATCGCCTATCTTCCCCAGCATTTGCTTACACAGGACAATGCGACTGTTTTTGAAGAAGCTTCCAAAGCGTTCGGTGCGATCTTTCAGATGAAAGCCGAAATCGATGAAATCAACGAACAATTGACAATCCGTACCGACTACGAAAGCGATGCGTATATGAAACTCATAGAACGTGTTTCGGATCTTAGCGAAAAATATTACGCGATCGAGGAAGTGAACTATGAAGCCGAGGTCGAGAAGATTTTACGCGGACTTGGGTTCGAACGTGAAGATTTCACCCGGCCAACATCGGAATTCTCAGGCGGTTGGCGAATGCGGATCGAACTTGCGAAAATCCTGCTTCAGAAACCCGATTTGATTCTGCTTGATGAGCCTACGAACCACATGGATATCGAAAGCATCCAATGGCTTGAGGATTTCCTGATCAACAGCGCCAAAGCCGTTGTGGTGATCTCGCACGACAGGGCGTTTGTCGATAACATAACAAACCGCACGATCGAGGTTACTATGGGCCGGATTTACGATTACAAGGCAAAGTATTCGCACTATCTCGAACTTCGTAAAGACCGTCGCGCACATCAGCAGAAAGCCTATGATGAACAACAGAAAATGATTGCCGACAACATGGAGTTCATCGAGCGGTTCAAAGGAACTTACTCCAAAACATTGCAGGTGCAGTCGCGCGTGAAAATGCTTGAAAAGCTTGTACCGGTTGAGGTTGATGAGGTCGATAATTCGGCTTTGCGATTGAAATTTCCACCTGCGGCACGATCCGGGCAGTATCCGGTTGTCGTGAAAGACCTCACAAAATCATACGGCGACCATGTAGTGTTCAAAGATGCGAACCTCGTTATCGAACGCGGACAAAAAGTCGCATTTGTCGGGAAAAACGGCGAAGGAAAGTCGACTATGATCAAAGCCATAATGAAAGAAATTGATTATGATGGCGGAAGTGTTGAGATTGGCCACAATGCACAAATTGGATATTTTGCGCAGAATCAGGCGTCGTTACTTGACGAGAATGCGACGATTTTTGAAACCATCGACGACATTGCAGTGGGCGATATCCGAAGCAAAATCAAAGACCTGCTTGGCGCGTTTATGTTTGGTGGAGACGACATCACCAAAAAAGTAAAAGTACTTTCAGGTGGCGAAAAGACACGGCTCGCGATGATCAAACTGCTGCTTGAGCCCGTAAATCTTCTGATTCTGGATGAACCCTCGAATCACCTCGATATGAAAACAAAAGACATCATCAAAGATGCGTTGCGCGATTTTGACGGCACGCTGATTCTTGTTTCGCACGACAGGGATTTCCTCGACGGACTCGCAACTAAAGTGTTCGAATTCGGAAATAAACGGGTTAAAGAACATTTTGAAGATATCAAAGGTTTTCTCGCACATAAAAAGATGGAAAGCCTTCGGGAAATCGAAAAATAAAAGCAACCCGCTCATCGAGCGGGCTTTTTGTATCTATTTATTTAATCCTGAATCAACCAGTCGGATGAATTCGGCTTTGTAACCATCAACGTCGTTCGATAATCCTTGCGAGGCGAGTTCCTTGACTGCGGTACGTGATTTATCGAGAATCAATTTGGAATCACGCAATTGTAGTCCGAACCATGCTACCGCGGCACTGAATTTAAAATCGGCTGCCGATTGCGATAACGGCCGGGACGTGTTCTCAATTTCCTTTTTGATCAGAATGCTTTTGTCGCCATCCGGTTTTTTATAACGGAATTTGATGAAAGCCAGTTGGTTTTCGGCGTTTGCTTTCACTGTTGGATTTTTAAATTGAAGCGCATCGACCTCAGGTGCATAATTGCTTTTTACGCCTACGGGAATAATTTCATAAAGTGCAGTAACAGTATGCCCGCTGCCAAGTTCACCCGCGTCGATAACATCATTATTGAAATCCTCGGCACGAAGTTTTCGATTTTCGTAACCAATCAATCGGTAGCTTTGCACAAGTGCGGGGTTGAATTCGATCTGGATTTTCACATCTTTCGCAATCGCAAACATCGAACCTTTGAATTCCTTTCCGAGGAATCGGTTTGCTTCCTGGATATTGTCGATATACGCATAATTCCCGTTTCCTTTGTCGGCAAGGGTTTCAAGTTTGCTGTCTTTGTAATTTCCCATTCCGAACCCAAGGCAGGTTAGAAAAACTCCCGATTTTCGTTTCTCTTCTATCAGTTTCTGCATGTCTTTATCAGACGAGCTTCCCACATTGAAATCGCCGTCTGTTGCAAGGATGATGCGGTTGTTGCCGCCTTTGATGAAATTTTCGGTGGCGAGTTTGTACGCCAGTTCGATTCCCGCACCGCCCGCGGTACTTCCGCCTGCAGACAGCTTTTCAAGCGCTTTTTTGATCGTTTCTTTTTCAGAACCGGATGTTGGTGGCAGAACCATTCCCGCCGCTCCGGCATATACGACGATGGCGACTTTGTCTTCGCTTCGCAGTTCATTCAGCAGGATTTTAAACGATTCAATCAGCAATGGCAGTTTGTTTTGCTGATTCATCGAGCCCGATACATCAAGAAGGAACACAAGATTCGACGACGGCAATTCATCTGATGGGATTACTTTTCCCTGTAAACCGATGCGGAGCAGTTTATGGTTTGGATTCCACGGGCTGTCGCTGTAATCGGTATTGATCGAAAAGGGCTCGTTGTTTGTGGGTTGCGGATAGGCATATTTGAAGAAATTGACCATTTCCTCTACGCGCACGGCATCTTTCGGGACCGCCTGACCATTGTTGATGAACCTTCTGATATTGGTATAAGATGCATTGTCGACGTCGATTGAAAATGTTGATAATGGAGCGGCAGTCGGACTTTCGAATTGATTTTCGACGAATTCCTCGTACGATTCATCTGATGGATCGGGATTATACGGAAGCGGCGAATGTTTGGTTGTGATTATTATAGCACCATTTACACCTTGTGAGCCATATAACGCAGCGGCTTGCGGGCCTTTTAGCGTGTTGACCGCTACAATATCGTTTTGAGGCATTGCTTCAAGCTCGGCTTTTGTTGCAACCTTTCCGTCAATTACGATCAATGATTCGTCAGCAGCAGACATGGATCTTGAACCTCTGAATACAACTTGCGATTCGCTGTTCTGAACTGCATAGCTATTAACCTGAAGCCCCGAAACTTTTGCCGCCAAAGGTGCGCTTTTATCTTTTTTTTCACGCCGGTCATTTTGGCGTCTGTGTACTCCAACGGCGGAGACAACTACTTCCGACAATGCAACGCCACCTTCCAGTTTTGCATTTATCACATTCGATTTTCCGACAGTGATGGTGCGGTCTTTCATACCGATAAAGCTGAAAACGAGTTTTTCACCTTCGACGGCCTCAATAGTGTATTTTCCATCGATATCGGTTTGCGTTCCGCGAGTTGTTCCCGCTACGTACACATTTGCGCCCGGAATTGGTCCGCTTGCATCAGAGACGACGCCTGTGATGGTTTTAAGATTGTATTTGCCTGAAAATAGCGGACTTTCCACGGCAAGCGACAGGTAAAATAAAAGCATGGCGATCCCTGATGAAAACATTTTGAAATTTTTCATAATGGTAAATTTTAAAGGTTGGATGAATTATTTGCGCTCTTTTGCGTCGAGAGGTTTTTTGTTTTTTGTCGTAATGATGACCACGCCTTTTCGGCCACGCTCACCGTAAATTGCAGTAGCCTGTTCGTCCTGAAGGATCGAGATCGTTTCGATTTCCTGTTTGTTCAATGGCGCATACGGACTCGTCGGATTCGGGCCAAACAGTTCTTCTTCCGAATACGAAACGCCGTTGATGATGTAAAGAGGTTCTTTAAGCAGCACGAATTCGGTTTCGTTTTTCGGATCGGTAAGCATTTGTTTGGCGGCATGGCTCATTTTTGCTTTTTCAGATTCGGTTATTGCTTTGCCATCGACCACCAAAAGATGCGAATCTTTGTCCTGCGTCTGTTCTTCTATTGCGACAGGGGCGGCGCCGACTTCACTTGGTTGCACACCAACCGCATCGAAAACCCTCGCTTTTTTGAAATTCGACGTTCGTCTTTCCATTACCGGTTTTTTGCGATTCCTTTCCTCGGCGCTGTCGGAAACGATGACTGGAACTACGGCAGGCGCCGGCTCGTTACTGACTGCTATCGCATCCTGTTTAACGATTTTTTCTTCGAGGATTTCGGCTGCGTCGGTTCGTATTTCAGGATTTGCAGTTTGATCGACGATATCTTCCTGCAACTCAGGTTGTGTCGTTTCAGTCGATTTTGTTATGATCTGGTTCGTTTCAATTTCCGATTTTGGCGACCACACTAGAAATGCAAGTGTGACGACAAGGATTACTGAAGCGGCCACGGCGATTTTCTTCCAGAGGTGGTTTTCTTTGGTCAGGATTTTCTTGTCGAGTTTATCCTCGACACGGCTCCAGACCTTATCCATATCGGGATAATCCTTTTGCTCGGCTTTTTGGGCAGCGTTCTTGAATTGTTCGTATATCTTATCTGAGTTTTCCATTTCTATTTTGCGTTTTGGTAATATAGATTGTTTACCAACTGTTTCAATCTTGTTTTTGCGGCATTCAATTGTGATTTCGAGGTTCCTTCGGATATCGACAGCATTTCCGAGATTTCCTTGTGACTGTAACCTTCGATTGCGAAAAGGTTGAAAACGGTCTGGCAGCCTTTCGGTAGAAGATGCAGCAGATTCAGCAAATCGTCCTCTTCAAGATCCGTAATTTCCGGAGTCGCCGGTTGTGATATTATCTTGACATCATCGAGGTACATATTGAAATTCACATTTTTCCTGATCAGCAAAAGGCACTGGTTCACGGTGATTTTTCGGGCCCATCCTTCGAATGCCTTGATTTCCTTAAGCTGATCGAGTTTTGTAAAAATCGTATAGAAGGCATCGGCAAGCACCTCTTCGATTTCTTCCTCTTTTTTCAGATAGCGCCTGCAAGTGCGGTACAGCTTGGGCGCCATAAGCTCGTACATTTGCCGCTGTGCGTCGCGATGCATTTTTTTGCAGCCTGTTATGAGAGTTTCGTTTATCACAATTGGTTCTTTCTATTAAAGAGTATCATTTGTTGCAAAAGGTTGGATTGGAGGCAAAATTTTTTAAAAATAGCATTTGGATTCGATTAAGATTGGAATTCGGAAGACGTCGTCGCAGCGTAATTATAAACCCTCGCCAACCGATATCGGAAAAACTTAAGACAAACCCGGCTCATGATGGCAGGATTAGCCCCGATGGAGCCGGTATCCTTTTGATTTTGCCGGAGGTTTTAACCACAGGCAAAATAAAAGATAAAGGCGAGAGCGGGAATAGCTCCTAAAAATAATTAAAATAGTGCTGCGCCACCGCCGGTATTTTCTACTTTTAATAAAAAAGAAGATGAAAGATATAGACGCCCGGGATTTTATTGCCCATGCGAATTTTAAATTGGCGCCACGGCCAACGCATCTTGAATGGGACCTTTCTGACGATGAAAAAGACGAAATGCTGAGTGAAATCAGGAGCAAACTCAGCAAAATCCAGGAAAAAATGTACGCGCACAACCGTTACGGCGTGCTGATTTGCCTTCAGGGAATGGATACATCGGGCAAGGACAGCCTGATCCGTGAAGTCTTTAAGGAGATGAATCCGCGTGGGATTGTCGTGCATAGTTTCAAAACGCCAACTTCAAAGGAACTCAAGCACGATTATCTGTGGAGGCATTACATAGCGCTTCCCGAAAGCGGTAAAATCGCTGTTTTTAACCGGTCGCATTATGAGAACGTGATAGTGACGCGTGTGCATCCTGAATATTTACTCAATGGAAACTTACCCGGAATGGAAGCTGTTGCTGATATTCCCGAGGATTTTTGGGAGCGGCGTTTTGCACAGATCAATAATTTCGAAAAGCACCTTGCCGGGAACGGAACGGTTGTTATCAAATTTTATCTGAATTTATCGAAAGAAGAGCAACGGCAACGGTTGCTGCGGCGACTCGACGAGGAAAAGCACAATTGGAAATTTTCGACCGGCGATCTTGAGGAACGTGCGTTGTGGGATAAATATATGCGCTATTATGAAGAAGCGATTCAAAAGACACATTCCGATAATGCGCCGTGGTACATTATTCCGGCTGACGACAAAGACACGGCACGCGTGATTGCTGGTTCGATATTGTTGGAGACGCTTGAGCAACTGCGCGACATTCGGGAACCTGATCTGGATGAAGAAGTTCAAAAAGATATTAAGAAATACCGTGACTTTCTCCAGGATGAAGCATAAAAAAAACGCCCTGAGGCGTTTTCTTCGTTTTTGGTGGTTGATTATAATCTGAATCCGTACGCGATTCGAAGCGCAATCTGGCCTGTACCTTCATCGGTGGTTCCGTTGCTGTTAATTACAGGAAAGTCGTTGTAGTGTTCATAGCGCAGACTTAAATCGAGGTTTTTCGTAGCGTACCCGATGCCCGGCGACAGAACAAGTGAAGTTTTGTCATAACCGTTTGTCACTGCGAATGCGGCTCCCGCTTCGGCCAAAACATAAAATTGATCTTCCCATACAAATGCCTTGAATCCGAGTTTAGCAGGGATGAATCCAAGATCTTTCATGTCATCGCCAACAAACAGATTGGTGAATCCGGTTGTGAGTACGAATGAATAACGAGTGGAAAGGTCGTATTGCAGGCGGACGTCGCCACCCAGTGATAAATCATATGGGTCGTCGAATACATACCCAACATTCGCACCAAATCCCAATCGCCAGCCTTGGTCATAATTTTCCGGGTCCGAAGGCACGGCGGCATCCTGAGCATTTATGTTTAAACTGAATAAAAATGCCAGAGCAAATAATAGTCCTTTAATTTTTGTTGTCTTTTCCATGTTGAATGTTTTTAATTTTAAAATTCCGAGTTGGTTTTGTCCCGGACATATAGCAAAATTAGGCCCTAACCTTTGTTCTTTATTACACAATAAACAGGAGATGTTATATTTGTGCAATGTAATTAATACTTATTTTCCTATTAAAAATCTGCTTTTTTGTGAAGGGTTGATTGTGGGCGATTGACCGTCAAAGTATTGGCTAAATATTTTTTAATTGATTGCCGCTGCAGTACTTTTGCCGGCAAATCAGTAGCCGTGAAATGGTCGACCTATACAAAGGAATTTTCTTATAATCTGCAACTGGCATATCCGGTCATACTTGGAATGCTCGGCCATACGCTGATTGGCATTGTCGATAAACTTATGGTGGGCCGTCTTGGTTCGACCGAACTTGCGGCAGTTTCGCTCGGAAATAGTTTTGTGTTCATCGCAATGGCCGTCGGAATCGGATTCTCGACCGCAATTACGCCAATAGTTGCTGAGGCTGATGCTGCAAAGGACAATTCTAAAGTCCGCTCTGCATTCCACCACGGACTCTTTCTATGTTCAGTATTGGGCGTGGTGATGTTTGGCGTGGTCTATTTCTCCAAACCGCTTATGGATGCAATGGGGCAGCCGCCCGAAGTGATTGCGCTTGCGCGTCCCTATTTGGATTGGGTCGCATTTTCGTTGATTCCGATGATCGTGTATCAGGGTTACAAACAATTTGCCGACGGACTGTCGATGACCCGTTATTCGATGTATGCGATCGTGATGTCGAATATCATACACGTGCCCATCAATTATGTGCTTATATACGGCGTATGGTTTTTCCCTCAAATGGGGATTGTGGGCGCGGCAATCGGTACCGTCATATCGCGTTTTGCGATGGTGATCTTCATGCATATAATGCTTTCTCGAAAAGAGCAGTTGAAGATATATTTTGAAAAGTTCAGTTTCGACGAGATCAAAAAGGCGACGCTAAGGAAAATCATGAATCTCGGATTCCCGTCGGCAATGCAAATGCTTTTTGAGGTTGCGTTGTTCACCGGTGCAATCTGGCTCTGCGGAATAATCGGAAAAACAAGCCAGGCGGCCAATGAGATTGCATTAAGCCTTGCAACAATAACCTTTATGTTTGCGATGGGACTTAGCGTGACAGCGATGATACGCGTGAGTAACCAGAAAGGATTGTACGATTTCAAAAAGCTGATAATCGTTGCGCGTTCGATTTTTTTGCTTGCGATAATCCTTGAAGTGATTTTTGCGCTATTCTTTGTGATATTCCATAATTATTTGCCGCAGTTCTTCCTAAACATGAACGACGAGGCGCAGCTTCTCGATAATGCGGAAGTTATCGCGATTGCCGCCAAATTATTGCTGGTTGCGGCTGTTTTCCAAATTTCGGATGGCGTACAGGTAGTAGTGCTTGGCGCCCTTAGAGGATTGCAGGATGTAAAAATCCCGATGTACATCACCTTCGTCGCCTATTGGGTGATTGGTTTTCCGATATCGATTTATTTAGGATTGTATACCGATCTTAAAGCGGCGGGCGTCTGGATTGGATTACTCGCAGGATTGACGGCAGCCGCGATATTTTTGTATATTCGTTTCAACAAACTCACCCGACGACTCGTTGTCGAACATGAGGCAGCGAAAGCGAATTCAAAATTATAATCTCAATTCCAGTCAGCGTTTAAACTGAACTATGAATTCTAAAATCTGAAATCCATTATGGAACTACCTAAGTTTTTACTTGGCGACAACACCGATTTTCCCGAAGATATTTTCATCATCCACCTCGATTATCCAAGGTTCATCATAAACCTCAAAGACGATGAGGTCGAATTCCTTGAAGAAGCCGAAGATCTTGACGAAGGCGAACTCAGCCAAATCATGGAAGACTTGATTTCACAGGCAAATGATTTTTATGACAGGGAAGTGCAGCGGTATGAAGAATAAGTTGGCAGTATGCAGTCTCAGTTTGCAGTCTCAGCCTCAGTCGAGAAAAGCACGCAATAAGCAGTCGCAGTCTACAGTTATTTAATCAGTGAAATTGGCGTAACCGTTTACTGCGGGTTCTTTTGGTCTTGAAGCGATAATCCATGAAATTGATCGGCAGGTTTTTGATTATAAATCTGTGGTTTCAGCGGAGCAAATAGGCGCAGCAATCTCTGAATCTGTGGCTAAAAAAACAGTTGCCAAACGAATTGGCAAATTATTTATTAAAATATCGATTTAATAGAAGCTGCGCTGCTGCGAATGGAGAAACCTCATTGTTCTGCAGCGATCTCTTACTTTCTTCAAGCATAACAATGATTTCCGGATCGTTGTAAAACGAATTTTTCAATTGCTCATCAATTGTTTCAAGCATCCAATACTGATTTTGCTCGATGCGTTTTTCATTGAAATAATTATTGGATTTTGTAAGTGTCAAAAATTGCGAAACCAAATCCCATACCTCTGCAATTCCCTCATTTGTTAAAGCACTGCACGTGGTTACTTTCGGCATCCAGCCCGATTTTTTTGGCGGGAATAAATGGAGTGCGCGATTGAACTCGACTTTTGCAATCTTAGCCTTCTTTACATTGTCGCCATCCGCTTTGTTGAAAACGATCGCATCGGCCATTTCCATAATCCCGCGTTTAATTCCCTGAAGTTCATCACCGGCACTGGAAATCTGAAGCAACAGGAAAAAATCGGCCATGCTGTGAAC
>JAEYZX010000190.1 GCA_023427845.1 Bacteroidota bacterium | reverse complement strand
ATCACGAGGAGCTGACGATGCGTTTTACGGAACTTCGAAAAATCCGCGCAAAGGAACTACAGGAAAACGAGCATATTCAAGGGGAAGAATATCATCTGAAAATGCAGGAAGCGCAGCTTGTTATCGAACAATTGGTCTGGCTGACAAACCTGTCGGAGAATATAGTGAAGACGGCCAAACAACTGCAATGACAGTTTCAATGGCTTGGCGATATCGCAGCATTGAATTATCGCTTACTTTCTTGCAAGATAATCCTGCAGCATTATGGTTGCCGAAATCTCATCTAAAAGCGCTTTGTTCCGGCGTTGCTTTTTCTTGAGCC
This sequence comes from Bacteroidota bacterium, assembly GCA_023427845.1. Lineage (GTDB taxonomy): Bacteria > Bacteroidota > Bacteroidia > Flavobacteriales > Flavobacteriaceae > Flavobacterium. The sequence goes on along the minus strand of JAEYZX010000190.1, from coordinate 12,691 downwards.
CGCTGTCGATCATCGTCTGGAACGCCATTTTTGAAGTAAATCGTTCATCAACCCGCACAATCGGCATCTCGGGAAATGCCTTTTGAAACTTCAATACAAAAGCGTCGATTATTGCCGCACTTTCCGACGGCGCGTAATTCATCTGCTTTGGCTCGCCAATCAGCACTTTTTCGACTTTCTCTTTTAAAAAATAATCTTGCAAAAATGGCAGTGCCGAAACGGAATCGACAGTGGTCAGTCCCGATGCGATGAGCTGCATTTCGTCGGTCACCGCAATTCCGGTCCGCTTTTGACCGTAGTCGATTGCTAAAATTCGGGCCATGTTTTTATTGCAAATTACGGAATATTTGAGCGAAAGTACAGCAATTGACAATGTAACAATTGAGCCGTCATTAATTGGAAGATTTGAAAATGCACTGAACGGTTACTGGCGCATCGCTTCAAATTTTGCCAGTACAACACCGCCTTTGCGTAATTGAAGGATTTCCTCGTTACGCACAAAATTGTCTGTCGATTCGAAAACTTCCAACAACGCTGATTCGGCCCGCATGTCGGCGCAGGCCATTCGTGTCGCCATCACGTTGAAAAGCCTGATTCTGCTGTCTGTAAACTCATACTTTCCGCCAATGCTGTTGCACCCCGCCGAGGCACCAAACGCTCCCGCGGATCGGAATTCGATGAAAGGAATCTTCTCTGAATTGCCTGCAACCGCCTTTCCATTGAGTTCCGCCAACTTCCATTTAGTACCTGCCAACGGATCGGGTTTTTGGTTTTCCGGCGCATCGGTTTTCGCGGCCTGCGCTTCGGGAATCTTGCGAAGAACAAAACTTTCGGCCAGTTTGCCGGTGATTTTATTACCGTTAAGGTCCAGCTGCGTCAGCGTGTTTTCTCCAACAAAATATTGGTTGGGTTCGTCCTTGACGTCTTCCAGCAGGATCGCATTTCCGGCTTTGTTCCAGGAAAACGTACCTTTTTGCTCTTCAATCTTGTCTTTCTTTCCGAGGTAGGTCCGCTTAAGCGAATATGAAAATCCTTCCGACAATTGCAGCGATGTTTCAATTCCCGCGCAATCGGCACATGGGAGCGTACCTTTATACATTCCGAGGTAGTCGAGCGAAGTGCGTGCGTTGTGCGGATCGACAACCACAACCGTGTCGGATGTGATCTCTGTTGGCGCAGGCGGCGGATTCTTGGCCTTTCTGCTGCAGCCCAGTGCTAATGCCAGTGCCGCAATTATTAGTATACTTCTCATAAAACTGCTGAGTTTGAGGATGGTTTTAATTTACCAACGCGAATTAATAAGGGAAATTTTACCTGCTTGTTTCCGCGTTGCCACGAATCGCGCAATTCGTCGCGTATCAGGTCGATCGGATTTGAATTGTTTTTGTCTTTGTAATGTTGTGTGGCCGACCACGTTTCAAGGTATCCCACAAGGTGATCAAATGACCATTCAAGGTGGTTCGTAAATTTTTTTGTCGGGATTTCATCGAATGGAAACGGAATGGTCTCGTAATTTTCATCGAGATAGCGGCGCTCCCCATCCCAATACGGCCCGATGATGTTCTCGTAGAAGTTGCGCAATATTACATCGGAATCCGGATTCGTTGCCAGGTTTCCGTATCCGATTGCAGCAAATATTCCGGTTGGCTTTAAAATCCGGTGCACCTCATCGTAAAATTTATCAAAATCAAACCAGTGAATTGCCTGCGCAACCAAAACCAGGTCAAACATCACATCGTCAAAACCCGTTTGTTCAGCGCTTTCTTTTTTATAAATGATATTTTCTGCCCGCACGGCATGCTGCAGCTGGTTTTCGCTGATGTCTGTTGCATAAACCTTTTCAAAATGACGCGCCAATTGTTTTGCGACCTGCCCGTTTCCGGTCGCAACGTCAAGGGCACACGACCTTTCATGCACGAACGATACGATATGCTCGATCATTTCGTCGGGATATTGAGGGCGGAACTTCGAGTACTCGGCCGATTGCTTTGAAAAATTGTCTTTCATGAAAATGGATTCGGATACCTAATATTACGATTTTTGGTCGGTTCCTGCAAGTCAGATTTTAAAGTTGGGCGTTGCGCTGTGGTGCTTTTCCTGCAATCATACCGCTCTATGCGCCGGGCTGTACGCAGTGCGCGGCACTTTGCTTCCATCCCTAACGCACCGCTTACCGGGCAAACGTCATAAAATTCAATATCCATAGTAACGTTCAGTCATAGTCCGTGACGTCTTGGCGAGCCATTATTCATACCGTACAAAAGTTTATCTTTGCTAAAATTATTCTCATGAACCATCTTAAACAAACCATAGAGCAAGCGTGGGACGACCGCAGCCTGCTGCAGAACGACAATACGATAGCCGCCATCCGCAAGGTCATTGACCTGCTTGACGAAGGAACCCTTCGCGTTGCCGAACCAACACTCGACGGTTGGCAGGTGAACGAATGGGTCAAAAAAGCGGTGGTGATGTATTTTCCGATACAAAAAATGGAAACGCTCGAAGCCGGGATTTTTGAATACCACGACAAGATTCCGCTTAAACGCGGTTATGCACAAAAAGGAATACGCGTAGTGCCGAATGCGGTTGCACGCCACGGCGCATACATTTCGCAAGGTGTCATCATGATGCCGAGCTACGTGAATATCGGAGCTTATGTCGACGAAGGCACAATGGTGGATACCTGGGCAACCGTTGGAAGCTGTGCGCAGATTGGCAAAAACGTGCATTTATCGGGTGGCGTCGGAATTGGAGGCGTACTTGAACCGTTGCAGGCCGCGCCCGTGATCATCGAAGATGGCGCATTCATCGGTTCGCGTTGCATTGTTGTTGAGGGCATACGGGTTGAAACCGAAGCCGTGCTCGGCGCAAATGTTTGCCTGACTGCATCAACTAAAATAATTGACGTGACCGGCGATGAACCTGTCGAAATGAAAGGTGTGGTTCCTGCACGGTCGGTCGTGATCCCGGGAAGTTATACCAAGAAATTTGTAGCGGGCGAATATCAGGTTCCGTGTGCACTTATCATCGGCAAGCGAAAACCATCAACCGATTTAAAAACATCGCTGAACGATGCGCTTCGCGAATATGGAGTTGCCGTTTAATGGAAAAAATTGCCAAAACGCCTTCTAAGATATTGGTCATCCAACTCAAAATGATTGGTGATGTGCTGATCAGTTCGATGATTTGCAACAATTTGAGAAAGCGTTTTCCGGACGCTCAGATCGATTATCTAATTTATCCGTTTACGAAGCCGGTTGTCGAAAATAATCCAAACATCGACCGTATGATCCTTTTTCCGGATGCAGCGCGCGAAAGCAAGATCGAACTTTTGAAATTTGTTTCAGCCATCCACAAAAGCAGGTACGATATCGTAATTGATGCATACTCAAAGCTCGAAAGCTGCCTGGTGACCATGTTTTCAGGTGCCGAACGAAGAATCGGATACGAAGGAAAAGGGATTCCTTTTTCGTACAATGAAAAGGTATTTTATCCGAAAAATCCGAAAACAATAAAAGGGCTTGCGATCGAAAGGCGCGAACAGCTTTTTGCAGGATTGATGGGCGACCTCGAAATCGATCCGTATCCGAAAATTTTTCTGACCCAAGCTGAATTGGCTACGGCTGATGTTTTGCTGTTGAAACACGGAATATCATCAGACGATAAATTGGTGATGGTAAGCATTTTGGGAAGCGAGGAAAGCAAAACCTATCCGCTTGACTACATGGCGCAGCTAATCGACAGGATTGCGGACGAAGAAAATGTTAGGATATTGTTCAATTATATTCCGAAACAAGTTGATGAGGCGCGCCGATTATTTGAGCTGTGCTCCCACACATCAAAGTCCAAAATTGTATTTGACCTCATTGGTACCGATTTGCGGAGTTTCATGGCAATCATGTCGTTTTGTAAAATCATTGTGGGGAACGACGGCGGCGCGATCAATATCGCAAAAGCGCTGAATAAACCGTCTTTTACGATTTTCTCACCGTGGATCGAGAAAAAAAGCTGGAGTATTTTTGAAGATGGCATTTTCCACAAAGCGGTACATCTAAATGATTTTAGGCCTGAACTTATTGGGAAAAACCCTCGAAAGGATTTAAAAACGCAACATTTAAAATACTATAAAATGTTCAATCCTGAGTTAATAACCAATGCTTTAACTAAGTTTTTACGGGATAATCTTTAGATTTGCCGCATATTTAATACCTATCTTTTTAATTTTCAATGGCCTATAATATAAAATTACAAGGAAAAAATCTCGCCGAAGCAGAAAGTTTACTGAAAGAAGTCGGGAAAATCTTTTCGCAACACAAGGTAAAATACGCACTCGACGGAGGAACGTTACTCGGAATCCGGCGTGACAATAAGCTTTTGCCGTGGGACAATGATGTTGACTTCTGCGTGCTCGACATCAATCAGGAAGAAATTGCAACCCTTTGCGAGGCTTTGCGGAAAGCAAACTTCCGTGTCCGGTTCAGATATGTACAAAAAGATCATCCACCCTATTTCAAGCGTGGCGATCTTCGAATGATCAAAATAAGAAAAAAGCGGTTCTTTGGCCTATTAAAAGGGAACGTGTGCCTTGATGTGTTTGTAAAATACCGCTACAAACAAAACTATTATTGGCTGATTGGCGACAACGTCATAAAATCGGTAGATTCTGCGTGGTATGCAAACATGAAAACTATTGATTTTCAAGGCTTAAGCCATCCGAAACCGTCACCACTTGATGGCTATCTCAAGGCACGATACGGAAATTGGGAAATTCCCAACGAAAATTACAATACTTTTGTAGACGACAATTCGGTACTTGATCCTGCCACGGACAAAATTTAGAAATTTAAAGCCTTACGATTTGAAAATAGTCATTCTTGCCGCCGGTATCGGTTCGCGACTCGGAAATCCATTTCCAAAACCGTTGACGCTGCTTAAAAACGGCAAAAGCATCATGGAATCGCAGATTGAAAACATCAGTTCAAAATATGATATCGACAGCATCAATGTTGTAATCGGTTTCAAAAAAGAGCTGATCATGGAGCGTTTCCCTGAGCTGACTTATGTGTACAATCCGTTTTTCGACCAGACAAATACTTCAAAAAGCCTGCTTCGTGCATTGAAAAAATACAAGGAAAAATCTGTATTATGGTTTAATGGCGATGTTGTTTTCGATGCAAAACTTCTTGAAATACTAAATCCCCATATTGAGGACAACACCTCATTTGTTGCAGTAAATACGAGCAAAGTGGGCGATGAGGAAGTGAAATATACTTTAAAGGACGGGTATATAGACGAACTCTCGAAAACTGTCGTTGGCGGGCTCGGAGAAGCGGTCGGAATCAATTTCATCTCGAGTAACGATATCGGCAAGTTCATAACCCGGCTTGAAGAATGTGATGCGAACGATTACTTTGAGCGCGGCCTCGAACTCGCAATCGAAAAAGACAACATAAAAGTAAAAGCCATTGATATTTCGGCATACAACTGCATGGAAATCGATTTTCTGGAAGACCTTGAAAACGCAAACAACCTGCTGTAACGATGAAATGCATACTTTTCTGCCAGAACAATTATGCCTTTGGAATCTTACAGCCCGTTAAAGCGGCGCTTGAAGGCAGAAAACACGAAGTGATCTGGTATGTCAATGAAAAGATTATCGGCGACTTCCCATACAAATCCGACCGGCATACCACCTCGGTATCCGATTTGGAATCTTTTAAAAGCGATGCGATTTTCGTTCCCGGAAATGAAGTCCCACATTATTTACGAGGCGTGAAAGTACAGGTTTTCCACGGACTCGCAGGCGAAAAGAAAGGCCATTTCAGGATTCGAAAGTACTTTGATTTATATCTTACGCAAGGTCCGTATTTCACCGAAGGATTTAAAAAGCTTTGGAAAAAATATCGGGATTTTGAAGTCGTTGAAACGGGCTGGCCGAAACTCGATGTTTATGGCGGTGACACTTCAGGTTTTGACATTATTAAAAACGAATTGCTGACACAACACGACGCAAAAAAAATACTGCTTTACGCTCCGACATTCTCGCCAAAACTCACATCCGCACCTCATTTACTTGAGCAATTAAAAAAGCTGGCGGCAAATAAGGATTATTTGATATTGCTTAAATTCCATCCGCTGATGGCCGTGGAATGGCTAAATGCGTATCGCAAGCTGAGCGATGAAGTACCGAATATCATTTTTGAAGATGAAAAAAACATCGTTAAATTCCTGCTTATTGCAGATTTACTGATAAGCGATACTTCTTCGGTTATTTATGAATTCCTGCTGCTTGACAAACCGGCGATAACGTTCAGGAATATTTCGGATAATATTCTGTGGGACAACAGCGGCGATTATTCGAAATTACTTTCAATGGTTGAGCGCAACCTCAGCGAAGATCCTTTTGCAGAAAAACGACGTGAGATCCTCGAGCAGTATCATCCGTACAACGATGGAAAATCGGCCCAGCGAATGGTTGATGCAGTTGAAAATTACATCGCGACGCATGGTGTTCCGGAAAAACGAAATCTTCCACTTCCACGCAGGTTGAAAATTTATTCAATATTTGGGCGGCCTGCCAAATAGTTACAACTGCTCGATTCCGTTATCGATTTTGATGACATTGTGCTTTTTATTGTAGTTTCTGATCGCATTGTTTTTCGCCCACGTATCGGGAATCGCATAACCGCGCGCATGATCAAGATGCAGACAGATCGCGCTGTAACGAATCTGTTTCGATAGCAATCCGAGGTTAAAGAGCCGCTCGCCAAGTTCACGATCGAGTCCGCCATACTGCATTTCATGGTTAAAACCATTTACCGCAACAATATCCGATTTGAAACCCGATGAATTATGACCGTTCCACGAGCGTTTTGTGGGCGTTACCCAATTCATAAACCGCGCAAAAAGTGAGTTATGGGTAAGTTTCGAAACCTTAAAGTTCATTTTCAGGCCTTGCTTCCTGAGCCAAAGGATTTCGAAGCACCGTTGCGACCGGATGTCATCAATCGCAATCGCCTCCGAAATTGGCATCGGAAGTTTGAAATAGCCTCCCGACAAAAAATAGCCTTGTTCACGGTATTTCAGATGTGTCGCAACGAAGTCGCGCCGCGGAATGCAATCGCCGTCGGTAAAAATCAGATAATCGGAGTTTGCGTGAAGGATTGCTTTATTTAAAATCATCGATTTCTGGAATCCGGTATCCTCCTGCCAGACGTGAACGATAGGGAATTTGAAGGCCGACTTGAATTCAGCCAATAAATTTGCGGTTTTGGCAGTCGATCCGTCGTCGGCTATCACAATCTCGAAATCGGAGTCGGTTTGAACGCTGAAGCCTGTAAGCACCTTCCGCAACCATTCTTCCGCATTATAAGTAGTGATAATTACCGATGCCTTCATTTAAAGTATTGAATTTGAAAAATAGTGTTTTTTCAAATACTATTTCCTGCGGAACAGCAATTTGTTTTTGATTCGTTTTTTGCGGTAAAAACCTTTGTGGAACCGCGCCGTTGCCGTGCTCAGTAAGTAGAACACCTGTGTGGGATCTTCACCCGACGCTTTTGCATATTCGTTTGCAAGTATTTTGAGTAGTTCGACTTTGGAGGTTAACCGCGACATGTTTTTCATGCGCAGTTCAAGCGGCATCGATTTATGAAACACCATCCGGTTCAAATCGACAAGAAAAAAGGAATAGCAGCCATTGCCCAAATTTTTAATCAGCGTATTTCCGGGTGAATGATCTTTGAATTCAATTCCCTTTTGATGCAGTTCAAACGTAAACCGCGCAAATTGCCGGATAATGTTTTCGCGGTCGGGATAATCGGGATTCCCGGGCAAGTCGCGAAATAGCAGGTCGCTTTCAAGATGTTCGCTTACATAATAACTGTTGCTTAGCCCAAATAGATTGTAATTCTCAAAATAAGCTACCGGTTGGGGTGTTCCTATGCCGTTTTGCAGCAGGTAGTTCGCAAATTCAAACGAACGCCGCGCCTTCGATTTACGAAAATACCGGTATACGACTGCGTTAACCGGGTTTGGGACGCGAAACGATTTGATGTTGATTGTTTTATTTGCAAGTGCGGCAACCCGGATCGAATTGCGTTTCCCTTTTACGAATATTTCACCCATTGTGGAAAAATTCGCGATCATTGCACTTAAGGTTTCTTTGTGCCGTTCATAATCAGGATGGAACACTTTTTTCATCCCGCTAATTTACGACATTGTTTGAAAGTTAGCTAGCTGGATTCTGAAATATTGCCTAATATTGTAACCAAAACCAGTACCGATGAAAACAGTTTTTTTGGAAGCTCATCATATAAAAAACCTGTACTTCGGTTTTGGGCAATTTAATTTCCACCTGCTCAAAAACATCGAAAAAATTCCCGAAAAAGACGTGCAACTCGTGCTGCACGCCCAAAATATCGTTTTCCTGAAAAAGGAGTTTGGAAGTTCTTTTGGGTATAAGAAATACTATTCGCTGCGGCGCTATCCCATGTTTCGCATCCGCAGGAAGTATGATTTATGGCACTCCATGAACCAAAACACGCAAATTGAGCCGTACCATCAAATTCCGTATCTGCTCACGGTTCACAACATTTCACATATAAAGGATCCCACCCACTATAGGCAGCTTCCCAATCATGTAAAATTCCAGGAGAAACTTAACCGAAGCCATGCCATTACCTACATTTCAAATTTCGCAAAACAGTCTACACACCAGTTTTTCGACGTGCCTAATGTTCCCGAATATGTCATCTATAACGGAAATCCAATTTCAGAAATCGAAATTCCTGATAATTATTCGCCTTTGTTCGAGATCAAAAAGCCGTTTCTTTTCACGATTGGCGAAATTACCGAGCGTAAAAATTTTAAATCGCTCGTAGCAATGTTACCGTTCCTTCCCGATTTCAATTTGGTTATCGCGGGTAAAAATTCGACCGCCGAGGCCGCGTCTTTGCAAGCGTTGATTTCAAAACTGGGGCTTGGCAACCGCATACTGGTTCCGGGAAAAATCTCGGAAACCGATAAAATGTATTTGTATCAAAATTGCGAGGCGTTTGTTTTTCCATCGTTGCGCGAAGGTTTTGGCCTTCCGGTAATTGAGGCAATGCGTTTTGGAAAACCGGTATTTATTTCGAACAATACCTCGCTTCCCGAAATTGGCGGGGATATTGCAAATTATTGGGATCATTACGATCCCGAATATATGGCCAACAGTATTACCGAAGGCCTGCACAAATTTGCCGCGAACCAAGTGGAAAATGCCGCAAAATTGATGGAACGCGCGGGCACCTTTAGCTGGGATGCCGCCGCGATCGAATATTACAAAGTGTACCAATCCTTACTTAAATAGCATGATCAATAAAATTATCGCTTCACTGCGGCGCTCGCAGCGCAAACGAAAAACCATAAACACTATACTTGCATCGACCCAGCAAAATAGTGGCGTTATCAATTTGCACCGTCTTGATACACGAAACGTGGGCGATTTGTATTGTGCGCCGTATCACTATTTTCCGGAATTAAAAGGAAGCGCAGTTGATATTTTTGATTATAAAAGCGAAGACAAAGCAGTGCTACAGGAGTTTATTGACCGCACCGTATCGAGTTCGATAATTCTTGGCGGGGGCGGGCTGCTCAATCGCGGCGGCTTTGTCAAACAGGTAAAAATGGTGGAAGCACTTGGCTCAAAGGGCAAAAAGACCGTGATTTGGGGCGCCGGCCACAACGAAAAATCTCCTGCGCGCTACGGAAAAGTGACCTCGTACAATGTTGATGTTACGAATTTCGGTTTGGTAGGCACGCGCGATTATAACATGCCGGGCGAATGGATCCCGTGCGTGAGCTGCATGCATCCGCTGTTTGGGGAAACATTTGAGGAGACCCACGAGGTGGGGATCATTTTTCATAAAGACACTTTGCGCCGCCCTGACATTACGGGAAAATTCAGAGATTTTCCAACCTCGTCAAACAGTACCGATATGCAGGAATTGATTGGATTTATAGGGAGCTGCAATAAAATTGTGACCGACAGCTACCACACCATGTATTGGTCAATGTTGATGGGAAAAAAAGTGGTTACTATCCCGAATTCTTCGAAGTTTTTCGACTTTAAGTACATGCCGGTCGTTGCTACGTTCAACAATGCACTCGATAGCTTTGCAAATGCGGGCATATATCCCGGGTTGCTTGAGGAGTGCCGTGAACTAAACGTGGCCTTTTCCAAAAAAGTCTTTGACTACCTGAATTTGTAAATCGCGGTAATTGCTTTGTTTTGGATACCTTTGCGCAAAATTTTGCCATGAGCGACCCTACTACCGAAATCCACAAAGCCTTCGAAGTCATACAATCAGGCGGGATCATCCTTTACCCAACCGACACCGTATGGGGAATCGGGTGCGATGCAACGAATGCCGATGCAGTGGCAAAAATCTACAAACTTAAACAACGCGCCGAAACCCAAAGCATGATTGTTTTGATGAACGGCGAGAAAATGCTCTACAATGTTTTTAAGGACATTCCGGAAGTTGCCTGGCAAATCCTTGAAGTTTCCGATAAACCAACAACATTGATCCTCGACCAACCGCGAAATATCGCGCCAAACCTGATTGCGGCCGACAATACTTTGGGAATGCGACTCGTGAAGGAACCGTTTTGCTACAAGCTTTTGGAGCGGATGAAAAAACCGCTTGTTTCGACCTCGGCCAATCTGTCGGGCAAACCAACGCCAATGTCTTTTAAAGATATCGATCCGGTAATTATAAAAGGTGTGGACTATGTTGTAAATTTGCACCGTGATAAAATCGGCGGCAAACCGTCAACGATCATCAAGTTGACAAATGACGCGCAGGTGAAGGTGCTAAGGAAATAGGCCAAATGATAATTGACAATTGATAATTGACAATTGATAATGGATAATGGATAATTGGCCGTTACTACCGAATAAATAATAATCTGTGAATCTGTGGCTCAAAATAAAAACTACGAATACGCACTTAACTCAACAATATTCAAAGTCATATCGCAAGCGGCTTCGGAGCAAGGGGTAAACACTTACGTTATTGGCGGGTTCGTACGCGATTTGCTTTTAAAACGCGACTTCAAAAAAGACATCGATATCGTAGCCGTGGGAAGCGGGATCGAACTTGCAGAGCGGGTCTCGGAATTGCTGCCAAAAAAACCGAAAGTCCAGATTTTTAAGACCTATGGCACGGCAATGCTCCGGTATGACGACACCGAAATCGAATTCGTTGGCGCCCGGAAAGAATCGTATGCTGCCGACAGCCGAAATCCGGTTGTTGAAAACGGGACTTTGGAAGACGATCAAAACCGACGCGATTTCACTATAAATGCGCTTGCGTTGTCGCTCAATGAAAAAGATTTTGGCGAACTGCTGGATCCGTTCAACGGGCTCCGGGATTTGGAAAACAAGGTAATCCGCACGCCATTGGATCCCGACATTACGTTTTCGGACGATCCGTTGCGGATGATGCGCGGAATCCGTTTTGCAGCACAACTCGGATTTGAAATTGAGCAGAAATCTTTCGAATCGCTTGCAAAGAATGCCGAAAGGATCAAAATCATTTCCGGCGAGCGAATTGTGGATGAACTCAATAAAATTTTGGAAACCGATAAACCGTCGGTCGGATTTTTATTGCTATATAATGCCGGATTACTGGATCTGATCCTTCCCGAACTTACGGCTTTGAACCAGGTTGAGGAAATTGACGGGCAAACGCATAAAAACAATTTCTACCATACGTTGGAAGTTGTCGATAACATTTCACGAAATACCGACGATTTGTGGCTTCGGTGGGCCGCATTGTTACACGATATTGGAAAGGCACCAACGAAGAAATTTAATAAAAAACAAGGTTGGACGTTCCACGGGCACGAATTCCTGGGCGGGAAAATGGTCAAAAAAATATTTGAACGCCTGCACATGCCGCTCAATAACAAGATGAAATTTGTCCAGAAAATGGTAACGCTTAGTTCGCGACCTATCGTGCTTGCCGAAGATGTTACCGATTCGGCCGTGCGTCGATTGGTGTTTGACGCAGGCGAAGACGTCGATAAACTGATGATTTTGTGTGAAGCGGATATCACGACTAAAAATTCGGTTAAATTCAGGAAGTACCATCAGAATTTCAAGGTCGTTCGCCGAAAGATCGTTGAAGTCGAAGAACGGGACCATGTGCGGAATTTCCAGCCGCCAATCACAGGCGAGCAGATCATGGCAATTTTTGATTTGAAACCTTCGCGTGAAATCGGCATGCTCAAAGAAGCAATAAAAGAAGCAATTCTTGAAGGCGAAATCCCGAATGAATATCAGGCTGCTTATGATTTCATGATGGAAAAAGCCGCTAAAATGGGAATGAAAAAAGTGACTCGTTAAGAGCATGCCTTAGCCCTGATGGCAGCGTATATCCTTTTTCTTTTTTCTTTAAAAAGGAAAAGATAGCAGCGAACAGCAGGATGAGCTACAAAAACAAAAAAAGATGAAAAAACAGGACAGGCCGGTTGTATTCTGGCTTTTTACAGGATGTGTTTTGGTGTTTATCATGGTCGTCGTGGGTGGAATTACGCGCCTGACGAATTCGGGGTTGTCGATGACCGACTGGCATTTGGTGACCGATACTTTCCCACCGCTGACCGAAGAGAAATGGAACGAGGCTTTTGAGGAGTACAAGCA
>JAEYZX010000185.1 GCA_023427845.1 Bacteroidota bacterium | reverse complement strand
AACCAGGTGTTAATGGGCCAGGATATAGCTGAGTATGGCGGTGCGTTTAAAATCACCGATGGTTTTGTAAAGCGTTTCGGCAAAAGCCGTGTCATCAATACGCCAATTTGCGAAAGTGCCGTCGTGTCGGCCGGGATGGGTCTGTCAATAAACGGTTATAAAGCAATAGTCGAAATGCAGTTTGCCGATTTCGTGTCGACCGGGTTCAATCCAATCGTGAATTATCTTGCCAAAGTCCACTACCGATGGAACGAGCCTGCCGATGTCGTAGTGCGGATGCCTTGCGGTGGCGGAACTCAAGCCGGACCTTTTCATTCACAAACGAATGAGGCATGGTTTACAAAAACACCCGGACTTAAAGTCGTTTATCCTGCATTTCCATATGATGCCAAGGGTCTTCTGAATTCGGCAATCAACGATCCGAATCCGGTAATGTTCTTCGAACATAAAATGTTGTATAGAAGTGTTTATCAGGAAGTACCGACCGATTATTACACATTGCCACTTGGTGAAGCCGTCGTAATTAAAGAAGGAAAAGACATCACGATCATCGCTTTCGGTGCATCGGTGCATTGGGCATTGGAAACTCTGGATCTGAATCCCGAAATATCAGCCGATTTGATTGATTTGCGAACATTACAGCCATTGGATAAAAACACGATTTATCGATCTGTCCGTAAAACGGGTAAGGTAATTATCCTGCAGGAAGATTCAATGTTTGGCGGAATTGCAAGCGACATTTCTGCGATGATAATGGAAGATTGCTTCGAATATCTCGACGGACCGGTCAAACGGGTTGCCAGTTTGGATACACCGATTCCTTTTACCAAAGCTTTGGAAGATCAGTATCTGCCGAAAGGCCGCTTCGAATCGGCATTAAAAGAATTGATGGCGTACTAATCCGAAAGTTTTAATTGTTTTGAACGGAAATTATGGTGAGACCGTTTTGTGCCGCCCGGGCGAAGTAGGTCTTTCTTCCATTATTGCTTATAAAACTTTAATCCGCGATCAGGCATTCAGCAATCCGACTTTCTCCCGCATTTTTTGCAACACGCACCATTGAGGTTGTAAATTTTATCGTACTTTAGGATAGTAAGAAAATACTATATGAGATTATCTATTGAACGAAAAAGCATCAAAGTTTATCCTGATCCAAAACGTGTAATAGCACGTTATTTTTTTAATGGCGAAGAACGTGCGTTGTTTTTAATCAAAAAAGTGTTGGAAATGGACGAAGCCACCGTGTTTGGCATCATCTCGCCACTGTTGCAGGATTTTTCAAAAAGACACCGGAACATCACCACAAAATTGTTGAAACACTGCGATCGGGTGCGTCCCTATATTGAATCGGCAGGAGCCGACTTCGCTGAGCTGACCGACGACCGGAAATTTTTGATAGGTGCTTATTTTACACACGAATACTCAATCGAATCGGCCGCGTTTTTTAATCCGTCCATAATCGAAGATCCCGATCAAACGCATATTGAGGAAGGACAACGGCGATTGTTGATCAGTTTTCGCGCGGTAGGTGAAGGCCATATCTCATCGGTGGTTTTTCGGAGGGCAATGATCGATAAGCACAATAACATTACCATAATTCCGGCCGGTAATTATGTTGATGAAGCCGAGAAAATGCACAATACGATTTACCAAAAAGATCTTTTTCTCAAGAAAGCGGAGGAAGCCGACATAGACGCAAACCTATTGAAGGAAGTCAGCGAAATGCTAGACGAGCGGTTTGATTACGCCACATTAAAGAAGAAAATCCTTGTTGCGCGGGAGGATTCGGACGACGATGCCAGAAAAAGCGATTACAACCATGTTTTGGCGTTATCCGACAGCTATCGCAAAATCAGTTTTTCGAGGAATACCGATATCAGTGACCGGGTGATATTTCCTATTTCGGATTTTGAACGCAAAGGAATCGAAGATGCTCGGTTTGTCAGATTTACCCGCGATGACGGGACGGTGGTTTTTTATGCGACTTATACGGCCTACGACGGAATGCACATCATGCCCAAACTACTGCAGACAACCGATTTCTACGATTTTAAGACCACGCCACTGAACGGTGACGGTGCGAAAAATAAAAATCTTGCGCTGTTTCCACGAAAAATAAATGGCAAATATGTTATGATGTCGCGGATCGATGGCTGGAACAATTATCTGATGTATTCCGACAACATCAGCATTTGGGATAATCCGATAAAAATCCAATCGCCTGAATATTCGTGGGAATTAGTACAGATCGGCAATTGCGGGTCACCAATAGAAACCTCAAGGGGCTGGCTTGTGATGACGCATGCCGTTGGCCCGATGCGGCGGTACTGCATTGGTGCGTCGTTACTTGATATTGATAATCCTGAAAAGGAAATCGGCCGGCTAAAGGAACCATTGATCATGCCAAATCCGGATGAGCGTGAAGGCTATGTTCCAAACGTAGTCTATTCCTGCGGATCGATCATCCATAATGATGAATTAATAATTCCGTATGGACTTTCAGATCACAGTTCAGGTTTTGCTAGCGTAAAACTTGATTTACTGCTTGATCGGCTCGTGAACGGCGGATAAAAAAAAGCCTTACAATTTGTAAGGCTTCATTTTAGATGCTGATGTTTCCATCGTATTTTCCTATGTCGTCAACAATATTGGATGCGTTCTTATCATAAGTGCGAATAAACGTTGGCCGTTCATTTTCACTGTTGTGATTCAATGCTTCATTGCTTTTTGAGATCTCATCGTCGATATCAACATTGGCTTTATCGACATCATCGTATTTGTGAAAATCGTCCGATTCCTCGAAATCTTCATCGTCCTTGCTATTCGGGTCATCATCCTGATTCAGCTTGGGATTGTCAATTCCACGTGGTTCATCTGTTGTATCACTGAATAAAAATATCCGCTGATATTCTTCATCTGTATATCTGTGCTGGAACATGGCTTTCGGTTTTAAATTGATTCGTTTCGGTTAAACGACGGTTTGTCGTTTACATCATTAGGGTCGGTACCCGCGTCTTCATCCTGTGTTAACGATTTTTTGCTGTTTGAGGTAGTATCAAAATCAGTATTCACGGGCGAATCCACATCTTCCGGATGATCGACCACCTGCGCGGCAAGATCTCCATCTTTTTGGGGATTGTCGTGATGATCGGTTTCCATGTTATTGACATTATCGGGATTTTGTTCATCGTATTGTCTCTGATGCGGCTTTGACATATGTTCTGAACCGCGTGAACCTTCAAAATGCGTTTCCATAATTAAAGTTTTAGGTTGTTGATTCACAAATATCAAAAAATACCAAATGCTGCCTGTTACAGATTCTTATGTAACTTTTACAGGATTACGACAAAAAAAAAGCTGCAAATTGCAGCTTTAATGTGTGGTATTTAAAAATTAAAACATTCCGAGAATCCACCAGATGATGATGAACACCAAAATGGTCCCGATGCAGCCACCGCCAAGTTTCTTGGCACCATAGCCGGCGATAAGCGCTTTAAAGAATCCGTTCATAAGCGTTGGTTTTGAAGGTTGCTACTTTTTTGTATTATCGGTTTCATCCTTGTTTGCGTTCAATTTAGTATCCCTAAAATCGGGGTCGCCTTCAATTTTATCGTTATACAGATTATAATTTTGGTCGTTGGTTAACGTCTCATCATGCTCTTTGTACGTATGATCTCTTGTGTTGTCCCGAATATTATCGCGATTACGCTCATTTGAATGCGCGTAATTTTTTTGCTTATCGTTATGTTGCTGGCTGCCGTGGTTCAGTTTACCCTGACCTTGATTGCCATTGGCTGGATTTCCCATGATTCAAATTTTTAGAGTTATAGTTTACCCGACGATCAGAATAAAAAAAAGCTGAAAAATCAGCTTAATTTTTTTCGTTTGCCAAAGCGTAATACATTTCGTTTGGATCGTAGTCGAAATCGAAATCCTGCAAATCCTCATCGTCTGCATTGTTGATTCGGATAATGTTTTCGAAATCGTTGTCTACGTGTTGAAAATCGTCTTGTGAAGTAAATTGTGGTTCCATAGTAGTGCGTTTTTGATGTTGTTTTACAAATTTCACTAAAACAGACTTGAGGATACTTACACGGTTTTTCCGAAATGTTATATAATTCCTAGTTATGCATAAATACCTGATAATAACCTGCCTCCGATTGGCGCTTTTGCTTCGATTCCGAGTTTTTTCATCATTTCATACGTCGTACATACCGCAGCCGACGTTACCGGCAGGCCTGTTGCTTCCTCCAAAAGCGCGATCGCGTCAAGTGATGGCATCTGTACGCATGCAGAAGTGACCAATACGTCAACCCCATCAAGGTTCAACCTTTTATAAATTTCAAGCAGGTTCAGCGGATTTTGAGCGGCAACTTCCAGGTTATCCGGGATTTCCAGTGCAATCGAATCGGTGACTTCAAATCCCTGATGCTCGAGATAATCGACTACCAAATCTGTAAGCGGACGCATATAAGGCGTTATAAGGGCTATCCGTTTGGCGCCCATGACTTTTAATCCGTTCACCAACGCGCCGGCACTGGTAACAATAGGGGTAGGGAATCCGTTTGCAATCGTTTCCTGATGCAGGTTAACTTCAGATACGCAATGATAGCCGCGTCCCATGCTCATGATCGCAACCAGGCAAGCATATCCCATCACATCCACATGTGCGTCGGAAAGCTCGAGTGCGCATTTCAAACTCATGGCATCCATGGCCTCAAGTTCTTCTTTCGTGACTTTCTTCATCCGCATGCGGCTCGAGTGAAAAGTGAATTTTTCAGGTAAAATGGATTCTCGCGCACGAAATATCGCCGGAATCTCGGTTTCCATAGTGACGTTTGATGACGGGACAATCTGGCCTATTCGGTATGTTTTTGATGTTGGGTTCATGGTTTAGGGGTTAGGGATAAGGGTTTAGGGATAAGGGTTTAGGGTTGATTGACATTGCCATTGTAATTGCCACTTGCTTCTCTTATCTATACTTTATTATTAGTTCGTCTTGGAGGCTCATGTCAAATCTAATGCGCTATTGCTATTTTTCAAGTTTCAGTTCCACGACAGTATTGACCAATGTACCAATTCCTTCGACTGTTGCCTCAACAACATCGCCGTCCCACATGAATTCCTGCGGGTTTCGTCCGGCGCCGACTCCGGATGGTGTTCCCGTTGCGATAATGTCGCCCGGTTCAATTGTGAAGACCGTACTCAAATCTTCTATGAGGTCGTTGATATTGAAAAGCATCAGTTTCGTATTCGAATTTTGCTTTTCGATGCCATTCACTTTAAGCGACAGATTCAGATTGTGCGGATCTTCGATTTCATCTTTTGTCACCAATACAGGCCCCATGGGTGCAAAAGTATCCTGGCCTTTTGATACGATCCATTGGCCGGCGCGTCGGCAATCGCGTGCCGAAATGTCGTTTATTATAGTATATCCGAAAACGTATTCCATAGCATCACTGTTTGGAATGTATTTTCCTTTTTTACCGATTACCACTGCCAATTCTACTTCCCAGTCGAGTTGTTGGGTCAGATTTGGATTGTGGATGATATTTTCGTTTGTTCCGATGACGGCCGTTGGTGGTTTCGAAAAGATGATCGGTTTTTGTGGAAGTTCGTTTGAGGTGTCGAGCGAGCGTGCGCTTTCGGCTACGTGTTCGGTATAGTTGAGTCCGATGCCGATTATGTTTTTTCGCGGTTTCGGAATAGGGGCGAGCAGTTTCGCTTCGTCAAGCGGAATGGAAACCGATGCAAGTGTGTTTTCGGATGCCGATGCTATCTTTTCGGACATCTTTCTTACCATTTCCGGTCCGGCGTCAATGAGATCGAGCATTGTTGACGGAAAGTTTTCGTTTGATTTGTGTCCGAGTTGTTCCGCATCGATGATCGTGTCATCGTGCAGGATTCCGAGTTTTGGTTCTGAATTTTGTGTTGAATACGTAACTAACTTCATTTGTTGGTAAATTATGATTTTAAGCAGAATGCCTAGCCCTGATGGCAGTGGCATCCTTTTGCGGCGTTCTTTAAGACGCAAAAGATAGAACGGACAGCAGGATTATGCTTCAAGAGCCTGATAACCGTTATTATGTTCGTAAATTTTTTCCTGATAGAGTCCGAGGCTCTCGATAACCGGCAGGTCGTTGAACGAGAACAGCACAGCGTCATCGGTATCCGACAGGTTTACGTGTTCGTGCCATGCCCACGACGGAATGCAAAAAATATCGCGCTCTTTCCAGTCGAATCGCCTGCCGTTTATAATTGAATAACCTTGTCCTTTGGCGCACTGATACACGAACGAACCCGTGTGCTTGTGTGCTTTAGTATGCTGGCCGGGAAGCAACAACTGAATCGATGCCCCCATGGTTTGCATGACATGGCCTCCTGTTAGCGGGTTGGCATATTTCATTATGATGCCGTCATATTCGGAGCCTTCATTGACTTTGGCGGCTTCCAAAAGCGCCGGATACACGTTTTTCCAAGAGTATTTGAAAAGCGGTGAATACAGTTTGTCCCAGACGAGATCGGCCGGAATCACACCGGTGGTACTGTATGTCAGCGGCGAATGATTTATAGGTTTTACGAGCGGCTGATTGCCTTCGTGCACCGCATAATCGTTGGCTTCGAGTGCATTTATAAGTGGAATGTCGAGTCCGTCCTGCCAGATGCAGGTTTTCCCGTCGGGCGCAACGCCGTGTTCGTGCCAGGCGGAGTTTGGGGTGATGACGAAATCGTTGACTTCAAACGTGATTTTATTGCCGTCGACAACGGTATAGCCTCCTTCGCCTTCCATTATGAATCGAAGTGCGGATGCTTTGTGACGGTGTGCCGATGTGCTTTCGCCCGGGCGGGTGACCTGGATTCCGGTGTAAAGCCAACCTACGGCGGCACTGACATTTTTTCGTTTGTCGTTAACGAGATAGACGACACGACGGCCTGCCTGTTCGGGAGTCACGAGTTCGGATGACTTTAGTACGAGGTCGCGCAGATCGTCGTATTTCCACAACATTGGAACTGAAGAAGTGCGTGGTTCCCACGGTTCGATATCATTTGCCACGGTCCACAAAGCGCCGGCACCCAGGGTTTCCAGTTCGCGGTAATACGCTTCGAGTTCGGGTGTATCCTTTACGCGGGCGCGGCCGATCTGGTCGTCGCTGTATTTTCCTTCCATAATATTGAGTTTAACCCTTTCAGAGTTTAAAACTCTGAAAGGGTTGAATTATTCGATGATAAATTTAGTGATTTTGGTGAGGTTTTGCTGCTTCGCATGGAAATCTATAAATTCCCTGTGTCCACCAAAAGCCGAAAATACAGCTTCGCAGTTGAGCAGCGCTGTTTTACCATATCGTATTGAATTGTAGGATGACCACCGATAATCACTTACAGTATTGGCGCAGCCCTGGGTCAGCGGTTTCGTATGAATGTAATAGATCATTTCGACAAGGTACGTATCTTCAATGCTTTTTCGCCTGAAAGGATTTTCAAAAAGGCTGCCCGTTCTGGAGTAGCGTTTATTTATTGCTTGGGTATATGCGTTGAATAAATGAGAAAACTGTCTTGCGGCATTGACGGTACGCGGATTTTCCACAGTCGAGTAACGAAGTTTGCGGACTTCTATTTCTTCAAGTGCTTTAAGAGAGACAAGCAGGTGCAAATGATTTTTGAGTAGGCACCACGCTAAGGTATCTGCAATGGGTGAGATATATTGCTGATATAATTTAAGGAAATAATAATAATTTGCGTGTTCGAAAAAGATGGAGCCGCCATTGTTTCCGCGATTATAGATATGATAGCATGCTCCTGGGACGAGGTTTTCAGGTTTGTAATTCATTTTGAGTGGCGTATATAAGGTTAACCCTTTCAGAGTTTAGAACTCTGAAAGGGTTGACAAATTAAGAACTCCCAAACATATCACGAGGTAGAATTACCGTAAAATTGCTTAAAATCACCTATTAAAATCTTCATGATTATCCATGAATGTGATCTTCTTTCTCGGCGCGGTGTTTACACGCAAATCAAAAATGTCAAATCGATTGTAATGCCCCAAAATGTCGTGCATTTGTTTTGGCTGAATGCATTTCTCTAAATCGATATCGGCGTAAACAATTCCTTCATCGTCAATCAATGGAGCGCCGACAACCGCGCCACTCGGTCCAATAATTCCTGAAAATGCAGCATCTTTTCGCAAAAGTAATTCTTCTACATTGGGTACTTCATCTTTCAGCGCATCCATTATTTCTTTTGAAATTGTCGAACACGAAACAATTGTAAATAGCTTTCCCTCAAATGAATGTGCCGCCGCGCGGATTTTAATCGCTTCGGCCATATTGTAATCGGGTGGCGCCACCGGAAGCGATATGTAATTGGCAATATGAATGAGTTCGCCCTGTGCCAGAAGTGTAAAGCGGGCGAGTGTATTCGTGTTTTCTCCGCATGCCAATGTGCCAATCGGTCCGATTTCGGTTTTGTAAACCTTGAGCGATGAACCATCACCTGATGTCCAGGTTAGTTTTTCTGCCCATGTCGGAACTAATTTTCGGTGTTTGCCTATCAAAGTTCCAGTATTATCGATAATCAGGTTCGTATTGTAGATCTCACCATAACTGTCGCCACGCTCATTGATTCCTATGACTACGTGGCAATTGTGTTCTTTTGCCGCTTTACGAATATTTGCAAGTTCAGGGCCGTCAGCTAAAATCGAACATTTATAAAGTCGTTCATACCATTTGCTTCCCTGCACGGGTGTCATAATCCAGTTCCAGTATGGATATCCGGCGACAAAAACCTCGGGAAATGCAACAAGCTGCGCGCCATTAGAGGAAGCTTCTTTTATAATGGAAATTGCCTTGTCGATTGTTTTATCCACATCTAAAAAAACTGGCGAGGTCTGGACGGCGGCTGCTTTGAATTTTGGGAATTCCATTTGATGATAGTATAGATTTTGTTTTATAAAATAGTTTTGTCATTATAGATGGGCTATCAGTAGCTATTAAAGCAGATAACCTGCGACTCTAGACCGAAAATCGTCTGTAAATGGTGCCGCTTTGATTGTTCCGGAATCTTTATCCAGCGCCACATTCACTAATGTGACTTCGCCTTCAAGACACGGTTTCCCATTCCTATCAAATCGAAATCCACAACTTACACTTGAACCACCCAAATTTTCAACCCATAATTTTTTTTCAAGTACATCGCCAATACGGGCAGGTTGTTTAAACTGCACTTTTAAATCCACTGTCGGAATGCCATTGGTCTCGTGTATCTTGGAAAACGGACGTCCCAGCTCTTCAAACCAATCCTCAACAAGGTCATTCAGCATTTCAAGAAATCGCGGATAAAATACAATTCCGGCATAATCAACATGTTTGAACCGTACAGTTTCACTCCGTGTAAATTGTTTCATTATGTATTTTTTAATTTAAATCTTTGAATTTTTCCCGTTTCTGTTTTCGGAAGTACTTCCATAAATCTGATTTCACGCGGATACTTATACGGCGCGGCATTTTCCTTGAACCACTGCTGAATTTGCTTCGCTTTTTCATCGCATGCGGCCGAGTGATCTTTCAAAACGATATTGGCGCAAACAATCATTCCTCGTTCTTCATTTGGCAAACCCACAACCGCACATTCGGCAACATCGCCGTGCATCAGCAGCACATTTTCTACTTCGATCGCTGCAATGTTATAACCTGAAGAAATAATCATGTCATCGCCACGAGCCACAAACCAAAAATAGCCCTCGTCATCCTGACGGAAAATATCTCCTGTGACGTTCCATTTGTTTTCAACGTATTCCCTTTGCTTGTCGGGCGCTCTCAAGTATTT
>JAEYZX010000177.1 GCA_023427845.1 Bacteroidota bacterium | reverse complement strand
ATCCTTTTCGACCAGATTCCGCTTGATGAAATGTCGGTTTCGATGACAATGAACGGTGCTGTGTTGCCTATCATGGCATTCTATATCGTCGCTGCCGAAGAACAAGGCGTACTTCCCGAACAGCTTTCCGGAACGATCCAAAACGATATTTTGAAAGAGTTCATGGTGCGCAATACGTATATCTATCCTCCGGCCCCATCGATGAAAATCGTGGCCGATATATTTGAATTCACGAGCAAAAAAATGCCTAAATTCAATTCAATTTCAATTTCAGGCTATCACATGCAGGAAGCCGGCGCCACTGCCGATATTGAATTGGCATATACACTCGCCGACGGACTCGAATACTTACGTACCGGACTTTCAACGGGAATGAAAATCGACGAGTTCGCTCCCCGCCTTTCCTTCTTTTGGGCAATCGGAATGAACCACTTTATGGAAATCGCAAAAATGCGGGCCGCACGGATGCTGTGGGCAAAATTGCTTAAACAGTTCGATCCAAAAGACGAAAAATCATTGGCGCTGCGAACCCATTGCCAAACATCGGGATGGAGCCTTACCGAGCAGGATCCATTCAACAATGTCGCCCGAACCTGTATCGAAGCCGCAGCTGCAGCGTTTGGCGGAACCCAGTCGCTACACACAAATGCACTTGATGAAGCGATTGCGCTGCCAACCGACTTTTCGGCGCGGATTGCAAGGAACACACAGATTTACCTTCAGGAAGAAACAAAAATTACAAAAACGGTCGACCCTTGGGCCGGAAGTTATTATGTTGAAAGCCTGACTGCGGAAATTGCGGAAAAAGCATGGGCATTGATTGAAGAAGTAGAATCGCTGGGCGGGATGACAAAAGCTATCGAGGCAGGAATTCCGAAGCTTCGGATAGAAGAAGCTGCGGCGAGAAAGCAGGCGCGAATAGATAGTGGCCAGGACATTATTGTTGGCGTAAATAAATACAGGCTATCAAAAGAAGATCCCTTGCACATATTGGATGTTGATAACCAAATGGTAAGGCGTCAGCAATTGCAGCGGCTTGCACAATTAAAATCGGATCGCGACGATGAAAAAGTGAAGCAGGACCTGAACCGCCTCATGGATTGCGCAAAAACCGGCAACGGCAACCTCTTGCAAATCGCGGTCGACGCCGCGCGGAATCGTGCGACATTGGGCGAAATCAGTACGGCATTGGAAAGTGTTTTCGGAAGATATAGAGCACAAATCAAATCGTTTAGTGGTGTATATAGTAAAGAGATGAAAAACGACGAAAGCTTTGAAAAAGCAAAACAATTGGCCAATGAATTCGCAAAACTTGAAGGCCGGCGACCACGTATCATGATTGCCAAAATGGGCCAGGACGGACACGATCGTGGTGCTAAAGTAGTTGCAACCGGATATGCCGATGTAGGCTTTGACGTAGACATAGGGCCGTTGTTTCAAACACCTTCGGAAGCCGCAAAACAGGCCGTAGAAAATGACGTACACATCCTTGGAGTGTCATCGTTGGCCGCAGGTCATAAAACATTGGTTCCGCAGGTGATCGCAGAGTTGAAAAAATACGGCCGTGAGGATATCATGGTAATCGTAGGAGGCGTCATTCCGGCGCAAGATTACGATTTTCTATTTGATTCGGGCGCTGTGGCAGTTTTCGGTCCCGGAACAAAAATCAGCGAAGCGGCGATCCAAATTCTGGAAGTCCTCATGACAGGTCTAAAACCTTAGGAAACGCAATTTAGGTTTTAACGAAATGTTACCACTAATTAACAGAATGATGTAAAATGACGTAATAATTGATGCTTAACTTTACTATATAAGCTAAAAATCAATTACTAATTAAAAAAATTTACGTTATGGCTATCTTAAAAGACGATCATTCAGAAGGACCAGTAGCAAAAGCTATAGAACAGCAAACAGCCAAATTACCATCCGACTTATTCCTGTGGGCAGCATTGGGATCGATGGCGGTTTCAGCTTCGTTGAAATTAATGGGAAAAGATAAAACTGCGCTTTTTGTAGGTCAATGGGCTCCATCATTTTTACTGCTGGGTATTTACAACAAACTGGTTAAAGTGGAAGGCAGCGATAAATATGACGATGGCGAAGATTCGGGCAGTTTTTTAGGATAATTCACCACATGCACGAAATTAACCTGTAGCAATCGCTGCAGGTTTTTTTGTACATTTAATTTAACAAAATTTAAAAATGGATACACAACCTGTTGTCATCGAACGCTATTTCAATATTCCGCCAAGTAAACTGTGGCAGGCACTGACCAATAATGAACATCTAAAACACTGGTATTTCAAGTTACCCGAATTCAACGCTGTTGAAGGGTTTAAATTCAGTTTCATGGGCGGCGAGCCCGACGATCCGAAATTTCTTCACCTTTGCGAGGTCACAAAAGTTGTGGAAAACAGAATACTGTCGTACACCTGGCGTTACGATGGACTGCCCGGCAATTCACTTGTTTCATGGGAACTATTCCCTGAGAACGCCGGAACGAGGCTTCGGTTAACGCACAGCGGGCTTGAAACTATCGCGCCTGCCGGACCTGAATTCGCCAGAGAAAATTTTTTAGGTGGCTGGGATTACTTCGTTAATGAGGCACTTGCTTCATATTTCGAAACGCAAAATTGATGACTTAATTTATATAGTTGGAAAATCCGTCATAAACTTCTGCTATCTTTAGCAAACTAAAATAAATGAGATGGATTTTAAAGCAAAAATGCTTCGCGACGATGCGTTGGCCGAAAAAGTGATCATTGTAACAGGCGGCGGAAGCGGTCTTGGAAAAGCGATGACCCACTACTTCATGGAACTCGGCGCAAAAGTTGCAATCACTTCCCGCGATATCGACAAACTCAAAAATACGGCATCCGAGTTGGAGCAGTCAACAGGAGGCACATGTCTGGCTGTTCAATGCGACGTCCGACATTATTCTGAGGTGGAAAATATGCTGCAAACGGTACTCACTGAATTCGGACGGGTCGATGTATTGCTGAACAATGCAGCCGGAAATTTCATTTCGCCCACCGAACGACTCTCGGCAAATGCGTTTGATACGATAATCGATATTGTGTTGAAAGGCTCCAAAAATTGTACGCTTGCGTTCGGAAAACATTGGATAGATGTTAAGCAGCAATCAACAACAATCTTAAATATCGTAACTACATATGCCTGGACGGGATCTGCGTATGTTGTTCCAAGTGCAACGGCAAAAGCAGGAGTTCTTGCAATGACCCGGAGTCTGGCAGTGGAATGGGCAAAATATGGCATACGTTCGAATGCAATCGCACCGGGACCTTTTCCTACAAAAGGCGCATGGGACAGGCTGCTGCCGGGCGATTTGGCAGAGAAGTTCGACATGGCAAAAAAAGTTCCGCTCAACCGCGTGGGCGACCATCAAGAACTCGCTAATCTAGCTGCCTATCTAGTATCCGATTTTTCGGCCTATATAAACGGCGAAGTCATAACTATTGACGGTGGTGAATGGCTTAAAGGCGCAGGCCAGTTCAATATGCTTGAGCAAATCCCCGAGGAAATGTGGGACATGCTTGAGGCAATGATCAAGGGTAAGAAGTAATGGCGTTGCCTTCGGCCCGCGCTGTCCGCAGTACGCGGTACTTGCTTCCATCGCTAACGCACGCGCTCCTACCGGGGAACCCTCCCAAATAATTTGATGTCCTGTAGGGTTGCTGTTAAACTTCGTACTTTGACGACGCGAACGAACCGGGTTTTCCAGCAGATCTTTTTACTTCAACCCTTTCAGGGTTTAAACCCTGAAAGGGTTATGTAAGATAGCGCCTCCACAATTAATAAAACTGCAGGAAAAACGCATAAAATCATAAAACCAAACAGCCCAGAAACTTAACTATTGTTAACAATTTAGCGTTGATAAAACGGTAAATAATTGTATTTTTACGGCTTAAATTCCAAACTATTAAATGGGCAAAATTATTGCAATCGCAAACCAGAAAGGCGGCGTGGGAAAGACTACGACTTCGGTAAATTTAGCTGCTTCGCTGGGTGTTTTAGAAAAAAAAGTATTGCTTATTGATGCCGATCCACAAGCCAACGCAAGCTCGGGACTTGGCATCGACATTGAACAAATCGACAAAGGTACTTATCAGGTTTTAGAGCATAGCATTTCAGCTTTGGATGCAGTTCTTCAATGTACGGCGCCAAACGTTGACGTGATTCCGGCGCATATCGACCTTGTCGCCATCGAAATCGAACTTGTCGATAAAGAAAACCGCGAATACATGCTCAAACAGGCGCTGGCCGAAATCAAGGATCAATACGATTATATTTTGATCGATTGCGCTCCGTCATTGGGCTTACTAACATTAAACGCACTAACTGCAGCCGACTCGGTTGTAATCCCTATTCAATGTGAATATTTCGCACTTGAAGGTTTGGGAAAATTATTGAACACAATCAAAAGTGTGCAAAAAATACACAATCCTGGACTTGATATAGAAGGGCTTTTACTTACAATGTACGATTCAAGGCTCCGGCTTTCAAATCAAGTTGTCGAAGAAGTACAAAAACATTTCCATGATATGGTTTTTGAAACAATCATTCAACGCAACGTAAAACTAAGTGAGGCACCAAGTTTCGGGGAAAGTATAATCAACTACGATGCAACTAGTAAAGGCGCGACCAACTATTTACTTTTGGCACAGGAAATCATAAAGAAAAACTCATAAACGCTATGGCACAGGCAGTAAAAAAACAGGCATTGGGAAGAGGATTGTCGGCGTTGCTGAAAGATCCCGAAAACAATATCCAAAGTGTTGACGATAAGAACGCAGACAAAGTCGTCGGGAATATAATCGAACTCGAACTTGATGCGATAGAAATAAACCCGTTCCAGCCAAGGAGCAACTTCAATGAGGAAGCACTTCAGGAACTTTCGGGATCGATCCGTGAACTTGGCGTGATTCAGCCGATCACTGTCCGGAAACTTGATTTCAATAAATACCAGTTGATATCAGGAGAAAGGCGTTTGCGCGCATCAAAACTTGCGGGATTAAAAACAATACCTGCTTATGTGCGCATCGCTAACGACAACGAATCCCTTACAATGGCGCTTGTCGAAAACATTCAGCGCCACGATCTTGATCCGATCGAGATTGCATTGTCGTACCAGCGACTTATTGACGAAATCCAGCTTACGCAGGAGCAGATGAGCGAGCGCGTTGGCAAAAAACGTTCAACGATAGCAAATTACCTCCGTTTACTCAAACTCGATCCAATCATTCAAACCGGCATTCGCGATGGTTTCATCAGTATGGGCCACGGTCGGGCAATCATCAATATCGACGATCATGATGCTCAAACGAACATCTATCAAAAAATCGTCAGCCAGAATCTGTCAGTTCGCGAAACCGAACAGCTTGTCAAAAATTATCAGGAAAGCCTCAAGCCAAAACCAGCAAAAACGAAATCAGCTTCGTTTACAATCGAAGAAGAAGACAAAAAAGCAATTACCGGTTATTTTGGAGCTAAAGTCGACGTAAAGGTCGCAACCAACGGAAAAGGTAAAATTACGATCCCATTCCATTCCGCAGAAGATTTCAATCGCATTGTCAAACTGATCAAAGGCTCGTGAAAATAACAGCCGCCATATTTTTTATTTTTTTCATGCTGGTTCCGGCGGCGCTTCGCGCACAGCAAACTGAACTTGTCGTTGCGCAGGATTCGATAAACGATGATGCCATCGATCCACTGCGACCTTCAAAAGCCGCATTTTATTCGGCAGTCGTACCCGGACTTGGTCAGGCGTACAACAAAGATTACTGGAAAATACCTTTGGTCTATGCCGGAATCGGCGCAAGCCTTTACGCCTATTCATGGAACAATACGAAGTATCACGACTACCGAGATGCTTACAAGCGTCGTCTCTCCGGTTTCCGCGACGATGAATTCACATTTCTCGACGATAACAGGCTTATCCGTGCGCAAAGGTACCATCAAAGAAACCGCGACCTGTCGCTGTTGGTTGCCGTTGGCGTGTATGTTTTGAACATTGTCGAAGCCAACGTCGCCGCCCATCTAAAACAATTCAACGTCAGTGAACGCTTATCGATGACACCGCATGTATACCAGGACGAACTGACTTATAAACCACAGCTTGGAGTTGCAATAAATTACAGTTTCAAATGAAAATCGCATTACTTGGATACGGCAAAATGGGTAAAGTAATCGAGCAGATAGCGCTCGAACGCGGTCATGATATCGTTTTGAGGAAAACAAGTCACAATGATTACGACCAATTGGAAACTGCAGATGTCGCTATTGATTTCAGCATTCCTGATGCGGCTGTAGCCAACATTTCCACCTGCCTCAATTCCGGAATACCGGTTGTTTCAGGAACCACCGGTTGGTTAGAGCATTTTCATACCGTAGCCGGCTTGTGCGAAGACAGGAAAGGTGCCTTCATTTATGGTTCCAACTTCAGCCTGGGCGTAAACATATTCTTCAGCCTTAATGAATATTTGGCCGAAATT
Organism: Bacteroidota bacterium; assembly: GCA_023427845.1. Lineage (GTDB taxonomy): Bacteria > Bacteroidota > Bacteroidia > Flavobacteriales > Flavobacteriaceae > Flavobacterium. Next base: position 23,496 of record JAEYZX010000177.1, on the reverse strand, counting down.
ATGTCGAAATTTCCTGAATATAAGGTCCATATCGAGGAGACGCATCACACCCAAAAACTCGATGCGCCAAGCGGTACCGCAATCTCATTGGCAAAAGGGATCATCGAAAAGTCGGATTATTCGAGTTGGGCGCTCGACAATGCAAAAGACGATGAAATCCTGATTGAGGCCAAACGAATTGAAAACGTCCCAGGAACGCATAATGTTTTTTACGACAGCAATGTAGACAGCATCGAACTCAAACATACCGCCCACAGCCGTGAAGGATTTGCACTCGGCGCGATTATAGCAGCCGAATGGCTGATTGGAAAAACCGGTACTTTCACGATGAAAGACGTATTAAACTTAAAATAGAAAGAATAAAAATCCAACACGATGACAATAGAGCAATGGTTACTTTTTTTCTTGATTATACAAATCGTTCATTTTGCAGGTACCTGGCGTTTATATGAAGCCGCCGGTTACAAAAGATGGGAAGCCGCCGTTCCGGTCTACAACGCGATTGTTCTGATGAAAATCATTAACCGCCCCACCTGGTGGACAATCTTGCTGTTTATACCAATCGTAAACCTGATCATGTTTCCGGTGATTTGGGTCGAAACACTGCGCAGCTTCGGAAGAAACTCGACTACCGATACCATTTTGGGAATCGTAACGTTGGGAATTTATATTTACGTTGTCAATTATTCACAGCCGCTGAATTACATCTCCGACCGAAGCCTAAGGCCACTTTCGAAAACAGGTGATACCATAAGTTCGCTGCTTTTTGCTATCATTGTTGCAACGGTTGTCCATACTTATGTGATGCAGCCCTTCACGATCCCAACATCATCGTTGGAAAAATCACTGCTAGTAGGCGATTTCCTTTTTGTTAGCAAGTACCAGTATGGCGCACGCACGCCGATGACAACGGTTGCGCTTCCGATGGTTCACGATACAATTCCGATTGTAAAGACAAAATCATATACCAAATGGCCGCAACTTCCGTATTTCCGTTTGCCGGGAACAGACAAAATTGAACGGAATGACATCGTTGTTTTCAACTGGCCGGTTGATACCGTTTTTAAATTCCGCGATCGTTCCGGACGACGTGCCGATAAACCAATCGACAAAAAGTCAAATTATGTAAAACGTTGTGTCGGAATCCCCGGCGACAGCGTGTCAATACGAAATGGCGTAGTTTATAATAACGGTAAACCATTGGAATTTCCTGAGCGTGCAAAACCGCAATATTCCTATTCGGTTACTTTTGACGGAAAAACTTCCATCGACCTGGTTTCACTTCTGCAGGAACTCGACGTCACCGACCAAGCCGGATTTATAAGCGAAAAGCGTGACCTACTTGTCATTCAATCGATGACAGAGGAAGCAGCGGCGCGACTGCAAAATACACCCGGAATCGTTTCTGTCACACGAAACATCGAAACAGGAACCGAAGATGTGTTTCCGCAAAATGGCAAAGGAAACCGCGATAACATGCCCGCGATCTATATTCCGCAGCGCGGGAAGACAGTTGCACTGACGGCAGAATCGCTTCCATATTACAAAATGATCATCACCGAATACGAACACAATGACCTAAAGGTAAATGGCGAAGAAATCAGGATTAACGGCCAGGTCGCCACATCCTATACCTTCAAACAGGACTATTACTGGATGATGGGTGACAACCGCCACAATTCGGAGGACAGCCGCTATTGGGGATTTGTTCCCGAAGACCATGTTGTTGGAAAACCTGTATTTATCTGGATGAGCATCGACCCGAATAAATCTGGTTTAAGTAAAGTGCGCTGGGACCGCGTATTCACGACCGTAAGCGGTGAAGGCGAACGTGTGTCTTATCTTAAATATTTCCTTATTGTACTGGCCGGATATTTTGTGATCAGCTATTTTATGGGTAAACGACGTGCTAAAGAAGAATAAGATGGATGTACTTATTTATCCTACTTATTTTCCGTCGATCAGCAATTTTACTGCAATTGTGCAGGCCGACAATCTAACATTTGAAGTAGAGGATAATTTCCAAAAGCAAACAAACCGCAACCGGATGTACATCTACAGCCCGAATGGTTTGCAACTGCTGAATATACCGGTCAAACATTCAAGGGAAGCACATCAGAAAACGAAGGATATCCGGATTGAATCGGCGTTCGATTGGCAAAAACAGCATTTCAAATCACTCGAAGCCGCCTATCGTACCTCGCCATTTTTTGAATATTTTGAAGATGCGATCCTGCCGATATTTACCAGGAAACATGAATTTTTGATTGATTTGAATTTCGAAACAATCGAAATTATTTCGAAATGCATGCAGATGAAACTGAGTTACGAAAAGACGACGGAATATTTCCATGAGGTATCGCATTTTGCCGATTTTCGTACGCTTGCAAATGGCAAAAAAGACCATTTTCAGGCAGAACCCTACCAACAGGTATTCGGTGATAAATTCGGTTTTATCAACAATCTTACCGTATTGGATCTGTTATTCAATGAAGGTAGATTTGCATACGATTACCTAAAACGGCAAAATCTCTAAGTTAATTATTCATTTCCAGCCTGGTCATGATCGGAAAATGATCGGAATAACTGAATTCGGCAAAATTTGCAAATCCCTTGACTTTGATTTTCGGATCTGAGAAAATATAATCGATACGCGCGGGGTAATATTTAAAATTGTAGGTCTGTCCGAAACCGGTTCCCGCCTCTTCGAATGTATCGTTCAACTTCCCTTTTATATTTCGATATACATATGAAAATGCGCTATTGTTCATGTCGCCACAAATAATTATTGGATGCGGGCATTCTTTTTTGTGCTGTGCAAGAATTTCGGCCTGCTGCTGCTGAAGTTTGAAAGCCTCGCTGATCCTGTGGAAAATCAGTTGCGACTTCCTTTGGTTGATCGTATTCAAATTGTCATTGCTGAGTTCATCAACATCGGGAGTAATCTTGATCGACTGCAGGTGCATGCTGTAAATCCGGATCGTATCCCTTCCCATCCTGATATCGGCGAAAACGACATTATTGTTCGAATTCGGAAGCTGCACATTCCCTTCCTTTATTATCGGAAACTTTGAGAATATTCCCTGTCCGGTCTTGATTTTATCGCCCTGAGTATATATGTATTTATGAGGATACACTTTTAGATCGATGTTTGCAGCGGGAGAATATTCCTGCAAACATAGAATATCGGGATTCTGCTGATTGATGAATTTCAGTATTTCGCCGGGCACATCATCTTTCGGAAGCCATTCAAAAAGGTTGAAGAGCCTCACATTATAACTCATCAACGTAAATTCCTTCTCATTTTCCGGATGTTCGTTTGCCGAGAACTTATAGAATTTGTTGATGAATGTAATCCCCGCCAGGAGTACGAGTCCAGATAATATGACCTGCCGCTTAAGCAATATCGCCCAGTAAAAGAAAAACAACGCATTGAGTATAAGAAATAGCGGTAAAATTAGTGTCAGAACCGACAATAACGGAAATAACTTCGGAGCCAGGAACGGCAAAACATAAGCGATGATCGTCAATACAGTGAGCACTATATTGAAAAAAAACACGACCTTGTTAAACCACGACAGTTTTTTCATTTTATTTTATGGCTTGCGCCGATGCTACTTTCCTGCGCGGAATAAAAACTCTTTTTCCTCCTTTGTCAAACTGTCGTATCCCGACTGGCTGATCTTATCCAATATTTCATCAAGCTGTTGCTGCGTCCGGTCTTTTGTCACGATCCGCGATGTTGGTGTTGCCACCGGCCGCCGATTGTAGTTGCGGTGTACTTTGCGGAACTTTTGCTTTTTCTTTCCGCTTAACACCTCCGATAGGCTGTCGATCAAACTAGACAGCCATTTGCCTATATCGTTACCGCTTTGCAATTGCCTGATGTAAATATAGCCAAAAAACGCACCGCCAAGATGCGCAAGGTGCCCTCCGGTATTTGACAGCGGAAGCTGGATCAAATCAATGATTATCAATACGATCGCGATATGCCAAAGCTTTACATTCCCGAATAGAAACAATCTGATTCCCATCAGGGGCGCATACGTAACCGTTGCAAACAAAATTGCCATTACCGATGCTGAAGCGCCAATAAGTGTCGCATTGATCGATGTCAGCGATGGGAAAAACATATAACTTACGATGTAAACAAATCCGGCAAATACGCTTCCCAAAATGTAAAGGCTTAGCAATTGCTTCTGAGTAAAAAAGGTCAGGAACAGGCGTCCTGAAAAGTTCAGCATTATCAGGTTAAACAGTATGTGGAAAATTCCTGCATGGAAAAAAGTATACGAGATAAACGACCAGGGTTTCCACAAAAGATCGACCGGACGTGACGAAAGGCTGACATAATCCAGGAATTCGATTGTGATATTGAACAGCCGCAATATCCCGAAAAAAATAAACGGAACCGCGAAAAGCGCAATGTTCCAAAATATGAGTTTGGTCACAATGTCGCCCGAGCGAAACTGCAGCTTAAGGTCGTCTAATATACTATTCATGCTTTTTAATTAATCCCACCGATTTTTATCAAATTGATTCCTTTTCCATGTCCACATCATCAGGAACCCGACAATTGCACCACCAATATGCGCGAAATGCGCGATTCCCGTTCCGCCGCTACCAAACAGCGAATCGCCCTGCAATCCGAGGAACAAATCGATGGCAATGATCCCGGGCACAAAATACTTGGCTTTGATTGGCACCGGAATGAACAACAGCGCGAGTTCGGCGTTAGGGAACATATAGGCAAACGCAACAAGCAAGCCATAGATTGCACCCGACGCCCCCATTGCGATTCCTGTGTAACTGCCCATCATTTTATTTAAGGCGCCATCACCAATGAGCGATGCCCAACCGGGGTTATATTGCCCGGAATCAAGTAGTGAACGTATTTGTTCTTCGGGAATCCCATTTGAGACAAGCGCATCCAAACCGGCGTGGAACTGGAAATAGTTTACAACGGTATGAAGAATCGCCGATCCCAATCCGCATGAAATATAAAAAAACAGAAACTTCTTCCCGCCCCAGTAATGTTCAAGTGCCGATCCAAACGAATACAGCGCAAACATGTTGAAGGCGATATGAAGGATGTCGGCATGCATGAACATGCTTGAAATGGGCTGCCATCCCTGAAACGCGGGATTTTCAAAATAAAACAGTGCCAGAAGCTCTCTTGCCGGCGTGCCCACAAGCATCGCACCGATAAAGAAAATAATATTAATGATCAGCAGTTGTTTTACAACCGGAGTGATATTCATCATAATGCAAACTTTTTATCCAGGTCCTCCACACGCATCGTGATAAAGGTGGGTTTATTAAATGGTGAAGTATTGGGTTCTTTACAAGCAAAAAGACCGTTGACAAGGTTTTCCTGTTCCTTTTCGGAAAGGTAAGTCCCGGTTTTTACCGCAAGGCTTTTTGCCATCGATTTTGCGATGGTGTCATTTTGGCTAAAACTGCTTCCGGGAATCCCCGATTGCAGATCGCTCAGTAATTGTTCGAGCACGATCGAAACTTCGCTTTCGGAAACATTTACGGGCAAACCTGAAATGATGACATGTTCATCAGCAGTTTCTTCAAATACAAAACCGGTGTTGACAAGCGACAGTTTCAATTCATTTAGCAACTCCATTTCCGATGATGAAAAATAGAGGTTCAGCGGAAACAATAGTTGCTGGCTCGAGGCTTGGTGCACCGTCATGTTTGTCAGGAATTGTTCATACAACACACGTTGGTGCGCACGTTGCTGATCGACGATGACCATTCCGGATTTGATCGGGCTCACAATGTATTTCCGATGAATTTGATACGTGCGGTTGACTTGAGGCTCAACATCGCCATCATCGAATAGTGAAGCCGTGACTTCCTCGCTTTCGAATTCGATTTCAGACGGACTCAAAGTAGCCGTTTCAGTCTCGAAACCAACATAAAGGCTTTCCCAACCCGCTGTCTCGGGCTTTCGCCGATAAGACTCGTTCGTAAAATGTTTATTGACTTTGTCGTCCGAAAAAGGATTGAAACTCCGGTCGACCTGGATCGTCGGAGTTGCGGCCTCCTTGTTTTGAAAATGATAGGGAGTATCGAGATTCGCGTCGCGATCAAAATCAAGCGCAGGAACTACGTTGAACTGTCCAAGGCTGTGTTTCACCGCAGAGCGTAAAATTGCGTACAACGCATGCTCATCGTCGAATTTGATTTCTGTTTTCGTAGGATGTATGTTGATATCAATCGAATGTGGAGGAACTTCAAGATAAATGAAATACGAGGGTTGACAACCGTCTTTCAGCAGTCCTTCATAAGCCGCCATCAGGGCATGATGCAAATAACCGCTTTTGATGAATCGGTCGTTGACAAAGAAAAACTGTTCGCCGCGGCTTTTCTTGGCAAATTCGGGTTTCCCGACAAATCCCTGTATTTTGACAATCTCGGTTTCTTCGCCAACCGGAACCAACTTTTCATTGGTTTTTCCGGCAAATACACCCACAATGCGCTGCCGAAGATTCGCGGGCGGCAGGTTGAACATCTCGCTTCCATTATGATAGAGCGTAAAATGTATTTTTGGATGCGCAAGAGCCACACGTTGAAACTCATCGACAATATGACGGAATTCAACCGTATCGGATTTTAGGAAATTACGCCGCGCGGGAATATTATAAAACAGGTTTTTAACTGAAAACGATGTCCCTTTAGGCAGTACCGCTACATCCTGCGATACGAAACGGCTGCCCTCTATTACGATATGCGTTCCGAGTTCTTCCTGCTCCTGTCGCGTTTTCATTTCCATATGCGCAATTGCGGCGATTGAAGCCAGTGCTTCGCCGCGAAAACCCTTCGTATGCAACGAAAACAAATCTTCTGCCTGACGGATTTTTGAAGTTGCATGGCGCTCAAAACAGAGCCTCGCATCGGTAACGTTCATGCCCAATCCATTGTCGATGACCTGTACCAATGATTTACCGGCATCTTTGATTATCAATTTGATATCGGTGGCTTTTGCATCTACGGCATTTTCAAGCAATTCCTTCACGACCGAAGCAGGTCGCTGGACCACTTCTCCCGCGGCTATCTGGTTGGCTACGTGATCGGGAAGTAATTGGATAATACCGGACATTGAATGTTTTTGATTAGAATTGATGCGTAGGACGGCGCCCCGGATACGACTCCCAAAGTTATGGAAATATTGTGGAAATCCGAAGAGTTCGGAATCCCGTAATCGGAAAGTTTTTCACAATGAAAAGCGGTTTCCGCGTTAGGGATGGCAGCGGAAATCCTTTTAGCAACCGGCATTGGAATTTTGGAGAAACATAATGCTAAAAGATTGAAGCGTACAGCCCGGCCAGGACTAAGGCAGGCCGGCGTGAATGGCAACGCCCAAAACATGCTGACACTGATTGGTTGTCAATGCCAAAGTTACTGCGACCTTCTTCGCAAATCCGCCATCTTAATCGCCGCAATCGCAGCTTCGGTTCCTTTATTGCCGTGAATTCCGCCGCTTCTGTCAATCGATTGCTGTTCGGTGTTGTCGGTCAGTACGCAAAAAATAACAGGGACATCGCCTTTTAGGTTCAGGTCTTTGATGCCTTGCGTTACGCCTTCGCAGACAAACTCAAAATGCATGGTTTCGCCTTTTATAACGCATCCGATCGTAATCACGACATCGACATTCTGTGTGGCGATCATACGGCTGGCTCCGTAGATAAGTTCAAAACTTCCGGGAACATTCCACCGCGTAATATTTCCGGCAAGTGCACCGCAGTCCAACAATGCCGCCTCGGCGCCTGAGAAAAGTCCGTCAGTTATTTTGTCGTTCCACTCTGAAACAACAATCCCAAACCGAAAGTCCTTCGCGTTTGGGATTGTGTTTTTATCGTAGTTCGATAGATTTTTATTTGCGGTAGCCATTGTGAGACTATTAGGTTGTTAGACGGCTGACTGTTAGAGGACAGACTGTTAGAGGACAGACTGTTAGACCGACAGACTGTTAGACCGACAGACTGTTAGACTGTTAGACCGACAGACTATCAGATGACAGACTGTTAGACGACAGATTTTTGACCTGATTACTGCGCCAACCCAATCAAAGCATCAACATTCTGCGCTTCGGGTGAATCCGGATAATTGTCTTTGATTTCGGTGAAATACTTCATCGCATCGGCTTTTTTATTAAGCGCCAGTGCAGCTTTCCCGGCTTTCATCAGAAATAATGGCGTAGTGAAATCGTTTTTGTTTGTTTCCGATGCCGCCACATACGCGTCAAGCGCTTCCTGTAATTTATTTTGCTCGGCATAGGCATCACCTTTAACACCTTTTGCCAAAGCGGAAAGCACCATGTCGTCCGACTTGAATTTGTCAAGTACCGCAATTGCCTCGGCATATTTTCCTGTGTTCAGATAAGCGATTCCGGCATAATAGTTCGCAAGATTTCCTGCATCGGTACCTGAATATTTGTCGGCTATTTCAACAAAACCGAATTGTCCTTCGGATCCGTTCAATGATAGGTTGTAAAGTGAATCCGCTTTTACGCCACTTGTAGCCTGATCAAAATTTTGTTGTGCAGTAAAAAGTGCCGCAGCGGCATCGTTTTCACGCGGTTCCGCAACAAAACGCTGATACAAAAGGTATCCTACCGTAATCAGGGCTATGATCCCGACAACGCTGAATATGATTTTTTGATTTTTTTCAACCCAAGCTTCGGTCTTGTTGGCGGTCTCGTCAAGAGAACTGAATACACCTGCAGTCGTACTGTCTTTTTCGTCTATGTTTACATCTTCAATATACGAATCGTCTACTTTTTCTTTCGGTGTTCTGTAACCTCTCTTATTATAAGTTGCCATTTGGTTTAAATTAGTGAGCCGCAAAAATAAAATTTTTATTCAATCTTCCACATAAAAAAACCGAATTTATGTAGAAACAAAAATTGAAATTTAGTATTTTATAAAATGAACCTTAGTAATGGTTTGTTTAATTTTGCCCACGCCACGGCTACAGCAGCCAATTTGTGATAAATTTTCAATAATTTGCGGTGCCTTTCAGCCTTCGAAACCCCAATACCTCAATGCATCTAAAACAACTTTCGCTTTTCAACTACAAGAATTTTTCGGAAGCCGATTTTGTTTTCGACAGTAAAATCAACTGTTTTGTTGGAAAAAACGGTATCGGTAAAACTAACGTGCTCGATGCGATTTACCATCTTGCCTACGGAAAAAGTTACTTTAATCCGCAGGCTGTACAAAACATCAAGCATGACGCCGAGTTTTTTGTGATTGAAGGTGAATTTGAAAAAGATAATCGGAACGAACAGATCCTTTGCAGCCTCAAAAAAGGACAAAAAAAGATACTCAAACGCAATGGCAAACCTTATGAGAAATTTTCGGATCATATCGGGTTTGTTCCGCTAGTGATCATTTCGCCTGCCGATCGCGATCTTATAGTCGAAGGCAGCGAGACCCGCCGCCGGTTTCTTGACAGTGTGATTTCGCAGCTCGACCCCTCCTATTTAACCGAATTGATTCAGTACAACAAAATCATCGCGCAGCGCAATGCATTGTTGAAATACTTCGCAAGCAACAGGGTTTTCGATATCGAAACATTATCCATCTATAACGGCCAGCTTGACGGTCCGGGTCAGTCGATTTTTGAAAAGCGAAAACTTTTCCTTCAGGATTTTGTTCCGATCTTTAATCATTATCATCACCTAATCACCGATTCCGATGAAAAGGTCCAGCTTGTTTATGATAGCCATCTGTTTAAAAATTCGACTTTGGCTTTGTTTGACGAAAGCCTCGCGAAAGACCGCGTGCTTCAATATACCTCTGCCGGAATCCATAAAGATGATTTGTGGTTTCAGATAGACGGGCATCCGATCAAGAAATTTGGTTCGCAGGGCCAGCAGAAGTCATTTCTGATTGCACTGAAACTGGCACAGTTCGAATTCGTCAAAAAGCGCTCGGGCGAAAAACCGATTTTGTTGTTCGATGACATATTCGACAAGCTCGATGAAACCCGGGTCGGCAAGATCGTTCAGATGGTCAATGACGACAATTTTGGCCAGATTTTTATTTCCGATACGCATCGCGAGCGAACCGAAGACATCGTCAAACAGACGCATCAGAGCTATAAGATATTCAGTTTATAACCTTAAATTTACACCATAAATACCGATGATGAGATCAAAGATAATTCTGCTTTTCCTGTTTAGCATACTGTTTTTAAGCTGTAACAGCCAACCGTCGGATGCCGTTGAAATCCTCGCGCCAAAAGAATTTGCCCAAAGGCTGCAACAAACTCCAAATGCGCAATTGATTGACGTTCGGACTCCAAAAGAATTCGCTTCGGAAAATATCGACAGTTCGGTCAACATCAATTGGAATGATGCTGCTTTTGAAAGCCAGGCCGCAAAACTCGACAAATCGCAACCTGTTTTCGTGTATTGCAAAGTTGGCGGCCGCAGCGCAAATGCAGCCGAAAAGTTACAGGAAATGGGATTCACCAAAATTTACGATCTGCAAGGCGGAATTTTGAAATGGAACTCGGCCGGACTTTCAAAAGCCGATGAGAAGCGGATTGGGATTACCGAGTCGGAATACAAAAATATCACTTCAGGAAGCAACAAAGTACTGGTGAACTTTTCAGCCGAATGGTGCGCGCCATGCAAAAAAATGAAGCCGTATCTTTTGAAGATGCAACAAGAGCTCAAAGACGATGTTCAGATCATCCGGCTCGATGCCGACGCAAACAAATCGGTCATGGAGGAGATGAAGATAGACGAACTTCCGGCATTATTGCTCTATGAAAACGGCAAACTGACCTGGCAACATAATGGTTTCATCGCTGAAGATGATCTTAAAAAACAACTGCTATGATTTCAAAAGAGAGTTTAAAATTTCTGTCCGATATCAAGAAAAACAACAACCGCGAATGGTTTCATGCCAACAAACCACGTTACGAAAAATACAAAAAAGAGTATCAGTCGATTGTAGGTGAGATCCTTCAGGAGATGCAAAAATACGACCCGTCGCTAAACCATCTCAAAATTAAGGACTGTCAGTTCCGGATCAATCGCGACATTAGATTCTCGGCCGATAAGTCGCCCTACAAAACCAATATGGCCATCTGGATGTCGGCCGGACAAAAAAATACCAACCTTGCCGGTTATTACATTCATATAGAACCCGGCGCAAGTTTCGTTGCAGGCGGCGTTTATTGGCCTGAGGCAGCCGATCTGAAAAAAATCCGTAACGAAATCGCATTCTTCCACGATGATCTTGTAAAAATCGTTTCGGATAAAAAGTTCAGGGCTGAATTCGGCGAACTCGATCGCGATGAAAACAATTCGCTTAAAACGGCGCCAAAGGGTTTTGAAAAAGATCATCCGGCAATCGAATTTTTGAAGTTGAAATATTTCACGGCTACGCAAAAAATAGACGACAAATTGCTGACAGAGAAGGACGCCGTTGAAAAAATAGCGCAAAAACTGATTGCCTTGAAACCGCTGAACCAATTCATTAACCGCGCACTTACGTCTGAAGAATAATGGAAATCCACGAAAATTTCCCGCTAAAGAAATACAATACATTCGGGATTGAAGCCAATGCAAAACGGTTTGTCGCAGTCCACTCCGCCGCCGAATTAAAACACATACTCGAGCGGTTTCCGACTGACAGGAAATTTATCCTTGGCGGAGGAAGCAATATGCTGCTTACTCAGGACATCGATGCGCTCGTGATCCATATCGACATCAAAGGCAGGCGCATCGTGAGTGAAGATGATGATTATGCGGTTGTTGAAGCACAGGCCGGTGAAAACTGGCATGAATTTGTGTTGTATGCGATCGAAAATAATTTGGGCGGTCTCGAAAACATGTCGCTGATTCCGGGGAATGTCGGCACCACTCCGGTGCAAAACATAGGCGCATACGGAGCAGAAATCAAAGACACTTTTGTTTCCTGCGATGCGATCCACATCGAATCGGGCGAGAGCCGGACGTTTACAAAAGAAGAATGCAGGTTTGGATATCGCGACAGTATTTTTAAAAATGAGGTCAAAGATCGGTACGTGATCACATCGGTTATGTTTAAACTTACGAAACGCAACCATAAAATCAACACTTCGTATGGCGACATCACAAAAGAACTCGAACGCAACAACATTAAGCAACCGACTTTGAAAGACATCAGCAACGCAGTGATTGCGATACGTCAAAGCAAGTTGCCTGATCCGAAAGAATTGGGCAACAGCGGTAGTTTTTTTAAAAATCCGATCATACCGAAATCGCAGTTCGAACAAATCCATTCCAAAATTCCCGAAATGCCGCACTATGTCGTTTCGGAAACTGAAGTCAAAGTTCCCGCAGGATGGCTTATCGAACAGGCAGGCTTTAAAGGGAAACGTTTTGGCGATGCCGGAATCCACAAAAACCAGGCACTTGTGCTGGTGAATTACGGAAACGCCACCGGGCAGGAAATCCTGGCGGTTTCGAAAGACATCCAAAAGACAATCCTCGATAAATACGGTATTGCAATCGAGGCTGAAGTCAACGTGATTTGAGGTTAATCTTTTCTCAAATTAGTCCCGTTTTACATCTTAGTGATGTAAATTTATGTGCTAAAATCACGAGCCATGTATGTTCCAGAAATTTATAAAAACGAAGATCCGGAATCCATCCGTGAGTTTATCCGTACCAACGCATTCGGGATTCTTGTAAACCGAAATTACGGCAAGCTTTGGGCAACGCACACCCCGATGGAACTCGACCACAATGATTCGAATGGCGAAGTGTTGTACGGGCACGTATCACGCGAAAACCCACAATGGCAAAGTTTCGCTTCGGGCGAACAGGTACTTGCGATTTTCACCGGGCCGCATGCGTATATCTCGCCTTCGTGGTACGATCATGAAAATGTCCCAACGTGGAATTACACCGCAGTTCATGTTTACGGGAAAATCAAGATCGTTGAAGGCGATGTCGTATTGAACTTTCTCAAAAAATTAATGGACAAATACGAGGCAACACTCGAAAACCCTGCAAAATTTGAAGATCTGTCACCTGAAACGCTGTTGCAGGCACGCGGAATAGTCTGCTACGAGATTGAAATCGAGGAAATCCATGCGGTACACAAAATGTCGCAGAACCGCGACGACAAAAATTACAAAAACATCATTTCGGAACTCGAAAAAAGCGGCAATCCCGACTCGATGGCAGTTGCCGAAGAAATGAAAAAATGTCCGCGTTAAACTTCCAAAATTAATACCAATCCGCGCTTCTTTTATGCGGTCCGAATTAGTACCTTTGCACACGTTTTCAAAGTCAAATTGCTACTATGTTGGACATTACTCTTTACTTCTTTATTGTTGTTGTTGCGGTTCAGCTTTGCTATTATCTGATAATCTTTGGCAAGTTTGCGTTTGCAAAGGCGCAAAAAAGCAATCCAAAACGAATTCCCGTGTCGGTAATTGTCTGCGCCAAAAATGAGGCTGAAAATGTCGCGAAATTTGTTCCGTTATTGATGGAACAGGAATACCCTGATTTTGAAGTCGTTTTGATTGACGACGCATCAAGCGATTCGACACTCGATCTTTTCGAGGCATTTGAAAAACAATATCCGAACATCAAACTGGTGAAAGTCCAGAACAACGAAGCTTTTTGGGGGAATAAAAAATTTGCGCTGACTTTGGGAATAAAGGCTGCGAAAAAAGAATACCTGCTGTTCACCGATGCCGATTGCTATCCGACGTCGAAGAATTGGATTAAAGAAATGACATCGCAATTTACATTGAGTAAAACCATCGTTTTGGGATATGGTGCGTATGAAAAAATACCGAATTCGTTCCTGAACAAAATCATCCGTTTTGAAACAATGCTTACAGCGGTCCAATATTTTGGCTGGGCGAAGGCAGGACGACCGTACATGGGAGTTGGACGAAATCTTGCTTATAAGAAAGAAGAGTTTTTCAATGTGCGCGGATTCATGGACCATATGAAGATCCGTTCGGGAGATGATGACCTTTTCATCAATCAGGCTGCGACAAAAAAGAATACGACAATTTGCTTTTCGCACGACAGTTTCACCTATTCAGAACCGAAGAAGACCTTTAAAAATTGGTTTACGCAAAAAAGACGACACGTATCCACAGCCGCACATTACAAACCATTTGACCGCATGCAGCTTGCGATTTTTTATGTATCGCAATTGTTATTTGTATTGCTTCCCATAATCCTGCTGGCGTTTATGCATCAATGGATCATTGTGGTTGGTTTGATTGGTTTCCGATATCTATTTACATGGATCACACTCGGATTTGCCGCCGGAAAGCTAAAAGAAAAAGATGTCATGTACTGGTTTCCGATAATTGAGTTGGTTGTAATATTCACGCAATTGAATATCTTTATGACAAACATTTTCTCAAAACCCGTCCATTGGAAATAAAAACCTATATAGAGAAGGCTAAAAACGGAGATCAATCGGCTTTTACTTATTTATTGAATCATTATTGGAATGAGGTTTATGGGTTTATGTTGAAGCGCACCGAAAATGAAACCGATGCCGAAGACATCACTATAGAAACATTTTCAAAAGCGTTCGATAAAATCGCATCCTATAATTCCGATTTTCAATTCAACACCTGGCTTATCGCAATTGCAAAAAACGTTCATATCGATTTGTTGCGTAAACGGAAATCCTCGTTACTGCTCGATATTACCGATGAGGAAGACAGCCAGGCCTACAATATAGCCGATACCGCGCCCTCGCCTGAGGACAAACTGATTACCGAGCAAAATCTCTCGAGCCTGCTTCAGTGCATCAAGGAATTAAAACCGCACTATCAGGAAGTTATTCAGCTTCGCTATTTTCAGGAGCTAAGTTATCAGGAAATCGCGAATTTTCTGGAGGAACCGTTGAGCAATGTAAAAATCAAACTGCTTCGCGCAAAAAAACTTTTGGCCGAGATTATCCGCAGTAAGCGCAAATCCTCGTAAACTTAATTTCCGGATCTTTAGTAAAATTCAATTGTGTTCATAGAATGCATTTTTATGGAATACTCCAGTTTTTCTGTAATGCGGAATGCGAAAGTTTGATACTAGACCTTGGAGGTCTTAAGACCTCCGAGGTTTAGTTTAGATGACTTCCAGGTTTAGTTTAGAGAATTCCAAGGTCTGGTTTAAATAATAAGTAGGACTGTTTATCACCGGATCGAATTGTACAAATTATACAAATATCATTTTTATAGTATTTTATACAATTTTCGAATGATTATTGAAGTTATATGTTAAAAGTATTTTGCTTTTACAAATTCTAATCAATTAAAAACCGGAAATCATGTCTGAAATCAACATCAACGGAAAAAAATGGACGGAACTTGTCTTTGAGGGCAAGAACAAGAGCTATGGCGCGTATCAGTTGCGACGCGAAAGTGGACGGACAACCCTTAAAGCATTTTTCTTTGGGATTTTATTCATCGGATCTGTCTGCGGCGGCGCATTGATGATGAGTTCGTTTGGCGATTCGGCCGTAATGGCACCGGTGCCGGCTGGCCCCGAACTTGATCCAGCCGAAAAAGTTGTTGTGGTCGATCTTGCGGAAAAACCCGCAGCACCAAAAAAAGAAGTTCCTTCTGCACCGGCAGAGCCGCTACCGGAAAACAGTTCGGGCGATATTGTTGTAACCACAATGGACAATGAACCTGATGCGACTCCTTCACCAAATACTAACACTCCCGAAAACACAGGACCGGCCGGCACACCCGACGGAACGGAATCGCCAACTACCGGAAATGCAACGTCGGGAATTGCATCTTCTGCTCCTTCGGGGCCGCATAGAACAGGCGCGCTGGACGTGCAGCCTAAATTCCCGGGTGGAATCGACAAATTTTACACCTATGTTGGTAATAATTTCAAAAAGCCGCATCTCGATGATGAAAGGAAAATGACCGTACTGGTCTCGTTTGTAATCGAACTTGACGGGAGCATTTCGGATATCAGGGTTCTGCAAAATCCGGGTGAAGGACTCGACAAAGAAGCGATACGGGTGCTGAAAGCCTTAAAAACAAAATGGGAACCCGGCAAGATTAACGGAAAACCGGTACGGACCCTTTATAAATTACCGATCACGGTTGTATCCGAATAAAAATTAAACACCAAAATAAAAATCCAGATTCTGATGAGTCTGGATTTTGTTTTTTACGCTTTCTTAACGAATTCGGTTCGTAAAACCATCGCGGTTTTGTTGACACGGCAGTCAATTTCGGCCGGGTCGTCGGTAAGCCGGATATTTTTCACCATAGTTCCTCTTTTAATTACATCCGAAGAACCTTTGACCTTTAAATCTTTTATTACCGTAACCGAATCACCATCCGAAAGGATATTTCCATTGCTGTCTTTAACTTCCATTTTGTTAGGTTTGATTTGGCCAAAGTTACAAAAATTGCAAGAACCACGACTTCGTAATAGATATGTGCTAACAATAACAAAACCTTTTCCATGCTTCATTTCCATAATTTAACAGCCCTATTGCGAAGAAATTCATACTTTTAGGTAACTACAAAAACCTGCATGATGAAAAAATTACACTTCACACTACTGATTTTGTTCTCCGTTTCAATTACGCATGCGCAATACACAACTCCGGGCACAGGTGTTGACTGGAGTCTTGCGGATATCATGGACAACGCGCCCGAAGGCGTGATCACATTCAGCGATGGGGTATATACGTTGACGCAAAATCTGACAGTTGCAATTTCCGACCAATTGACAATCGATGAAAATACGGTAATTCACATCGATCCCAACGTGCAGGTCACAATTGCCGGGTCGATGATTGCCGATGCCGATGAAATTACAATTACCGCATCCGATAGTACAGCGCCATATGACAGCATCCGTTTTGAAGAAGGCAGCACCGGATATTTCAATAACGCTACCATAAATTACGGAAAAGGAATCCGCGTATCGACAGGCGATTTCGAAATGCAGAATTCATCGATGTCGTATCACGTGAACGGATCCACAACAAGCGGCGCACTGACTTTTTCAACCGGAAGTCCGCTCGTAAACAATTCGACTTTCACCTTCAATTATTATCCTGCATTCAGTTCGGGCGCAAACCAGGAAGTTTCGCCCACGTTTTCAAACAACTATCTCGAAGGGAACAATACCTCGAATACGAACCGGCCGCAAATCAATATGGGTCCAAGCGGAAACGATACAATACGCATCATCAACAATATCATCAAGGGCAACCCGGCACTGACGATGGTAGGCGGAATTTCTGCATCAAGCCTACTCGGAAATCAAAACCGCGTCATAATCGATGGCAACACGATATTCGATAACCGGTACGGAATTACAGTTGTGGGCGGAACCTCGCGCGGGTATATCCGCAACAACATAATTGAGGATAACGATACGCAAAACAATCCCAATCTTGGTGGCAGCGGAATTTCGCTGAATGCTGCCGGAGCCGGAATGCATATCGTGGCAAGCGGCAATCAAATCAGGCGCAACCTTTGGGGAATCACACTGATCACTCAGGCGAGCATCGATTTGGGAACTGCCGATCCCGATGACGACAGCCCGGGCGGAAATATATTTGCGGATAATGGCAATGGCGGAAACACATATGCGCTTTTTAACAACACACCATTACCGGTCAACGCAGCCAACAATTGCTGGATTGAAGGCACCGAACCGACTGCCGATCAAGTCGAAGATGTCATTAGCCACCAGCCGGATAATGCAGCATTGGGATTGGTTACTTATACGCCATTTTCATGTACGCTCGGAACCGCCGGTCACGTAATGGCCAAACCCCTTATTTACCCGAATCCAAATTCAGGACAATTTAGGATTGACTCGCCATTTGAAGGAAAAGCGGAAATCTATAATCTGAACGGCCAGCTGCTGTTCTCAACAAATATTAATTCGGGCGATACAATTTTTGACCTTCAACTTCAAAGCGGAATCTATCTTCTGAAATCAGACATTGACAACACAACCACAACAAGAAAGATTATAATTAGGTGACGCATTCCACTTCGACACTGCCCTAGCCCCGATGGAAGCGGCATCCTTTTTTTGCATAGGGAGCGCCTTTAAAAGGTTAGGCATCACGGCAAAAAAAGATACAGCGGACAGCGGGATCAGCTTCAAATAAAATAAATCGCACGCTTGGCCGCATCGACCGCGTCAGCTAATTTCGTTATCTTTGCACGATAAAGCATAACTATGGAATCTGTTCTTGAAACCGCAACATCCGACGCTACACGAACCGCAAAGCCCAAATGGCTCAAGGTAAAACTTCCCGTAGGGCAGAAATACACGGAGTTGCGCGGACTCGTAGATAAATACAAACTCAACACGATCTGTACCTCGGGAAGCTGCCCGAATATGGGCGAATGCTGGAGCGAAGGAACGGCAACGTTCATGATCCTGGGAAATGTCTGCACGCGTTCATGCGGGTTTTGCGGCGTAAAAACCGGACGCCCCGAAACAGTCGATTGGGACGAGCCTGAAAAAGTGGCACGTTCGATAAAACTTATGAGCATCAAACACGCCGTTGTTACCAGCGTTGACCGCGACGACCTGAAAGACATGGGATCGATCATCTGGTACGAAACGATTCGCGCGATACGACGTATGAACCCGGCAACCACACTCGAGACGCTGATACCTGATTTTCAGGGCAACGAACGCAACATCGACCGGATTGTCGAGGCAAACCCCGAAGTTGTTTCACACAACATGGAAACCGTTCGCCGACTCACGCGTGAAGTCCGCATCCAGGCCAAATACGACCGCAGCCTCGCCGTTTTGAAATATTTGAAAGAAAAAGGAATCCGACGCACCAAATCAGGAATCATGCTCGGACTCGGCGAAACCGCAGACGAAGTGATCCAAACCATGCGCGACCTTCGGGATGCAAATGTAGATGTCGTAACGATCGGACAGTATCTGCAGCCGAGCAAGAAACACCTTCCGGTAAAGGAATTCATCACACCCGATCAATTCGCAAAATATGAGAAAATCGGGCTTGAAATGGGCTTCCGGCATGTTGAAAGCGGCGCGTTGGTACGGAGTTCGTATAAGGCACAAAAGCATATATTATAATTAAAAATTAATAGCTAATAATTAATAATTTGGCGTTGCCCTTGGCCCGGGTTATCGGCTGCACGCGGTGCCTGCCTCTACCCCTAACGCAGCCGCTCCTAAGATGGTGATTTGTCTGTCGTCTGCTGTCTGTCGTCTGTTGTCTGTTGTCTGTTGTCTGTTGTCTGGTCGTCTGTTGTCTGTCGTCTGTCGTCTATTATCAATCTTCTGCAATCTAAAATCTGAAAATCCTATTGAACGCTCCACCAATTAAAATTGCCATCAACGGCTTCGGCCGAATCGGGAGAAATCTTTTCCGGTTGCTTATTGATCATCCGCAAATTGAAGTCGTTGCGATAAATGACATTGCAGACAACCGTACAATGTCGCATTTATTAAAATACGACAGCATACATGGCGTTTTACCGTACGAATGTTCCTACGATGAAACATCAATAATCGTCGATGGAAAATCGTATTTGTTTTTTCATGAACGGCAAATCTCAAACCTCGACTGGAAATCTCTCGATATCGATTTTGTAGTCGAATCTACCGGTAAATACAAGGCATTCGATGAAATCAACGCACACATCATCACGGGAGCAAAAAAAGTGATCCTGTCTGCCCCATCCGAAACCGACGCTATTAAAACAGTAGTGCTTGGCGTTAATGAACATATTCTTGACGGTTCCGAATTGATTATCTCGAACGCGAGCTGTACCACAAACAATGCCGCGCCGATGATCAAGATCATTGACGAGCTCTGCGGAATCGAACAGGCGTACATCACCACTGTCCACTCCTACACCACCGATCAAAGTCTGCATGACCAGCCACACAAGGACTTGCGGCGTGCGCGCGGTGCGTCGCAATCAATTGTTCCCACAACGACCGGCGCTGCGAAAGCACTCACAAAAATATTCCCCGAAATGGACGGCAAAATCGGCGGAAGCGGAATCCGCGTGCCGGTTCCCGACGGTTCGCTGACCGACATTACGTGTTATGTCAGAAAAGAAGTTACGGCCCAAGAAATAAATACCGCATTTAGACTGGCGGCGCAAAACGGATTAAATGGAATTTTGGACTATACCGATGACCCGATCGTATCGGTCGACATTATCGGTAACCGCAACTCCTGTCTTTTTGATTCGCAACTCACATCGGTCATTGGCAAGATGGTAAAAGTAGTAGGCTGGAACGACAATGAAATTGGATATTCTTCACGAATAATTGACTTAATCCTATTGATAAATAAATAATTTGTTAATTTAGTCCATCCAAACAACCTACGGCAAGAATGAGGATATGCCTGCTCGCTTTATTTTTATATAGTGCAACTCTATATCCGCAGCAATCAAAAAATGGCGGCGAGACGGACAGTACCGAGTATTATCTTGAACTCGGCCGGTTCAATACATCAATCAACAATTACCGCAACGCATTATTTTATACGCAGAAAGCAATTGATTTTGCCAAAGCAACCAACAACATTTCGGCACAGGCAAACGCTTCGCTGACGCTCGGAACGCTGTATGCCGATGTTCAGAAATACGATGATGCCATCGAAACACTAAACAAAAGCATTGCGCTTTTCAATAAGGAAAAACCTTCATCGGAACAGGCTTACGCCTATTATACGCTCGGTTTGTGCTATATACAGAAAGGAAATTTCAACCGTGCCGAATCAAATTTCGAAAAAGCGCAGAAAATTTATGAGGCGGTTAAACTTCCGGATGCCATCGAATTGCTAAATCTTCAAAAAGGCATTATGTATAAAGCAAAGGGCGAAGATGATGAGGCGTTTGACATTTTCAGCAACATAATTGCGATTCCGGATAAGGACGATGAATACAAAATCAAGGCGGAAGCGCTGTATCATATTGGCACAATCGAAAGCAGCCGGCTTCGTTTCAATCTGGCGCTGAATTATTTAAAGCGTGCCGAAGAATTGAATTCGCAAACGAACAACATCGACCTCAAGTCTAAAATTTATGAGGCGATTACAGAAGTTTATGAACGACTATCAAATATCAAGTTAGCCCACGAATATTACAAAAAGCACGTCCGGCTTAAAGACAGCATTACGGTGCTGACCAACCAAAAACTTGGTGCCGAGGATTATGCGCGATTCAAGGAAATCGAACGCCTCAAAACGATTGAGCAAATGGATAAGGAAGTGCGGCAACAGGAAAAAGCGAGCAAGTTTGCAAAATTGATCAGTATTCTGGCGATTGCACTGATTTCGATTTTGTCGTTGTTGAGCCTTTCCCTTTACAAGAACAATATCATTCGGAATCAGTCCAATTTACTGCTTAAGGAAAAGAATAAGGAATTACAGATTGCAAAAGAGAAGGCCGAAAAAGCATCGAAAGCCCGGGCGGAATTCCTGTCGACTGTCAGCCATGAACTGCGGACACCGCTCAACGCAATCAATGGGATCACGCACCTGCTTTTGGAAGAAGAGCCGAAACAGTCACAGCTGAATTATCTTCAGTCGTTGAAATTTTCAGGCGAATACCTACTGACGTTTATAAATGAAATACTCGAGATCAACAGGATTGAATCAAATACTGTCGTGGCCGAAAACATCAATTTCAATTTAAAGCAATTACTTGAAAACATTCGGAATTCACTGAAGGAACTCGCGGCGAAAAACAATAATTCGTTTTCGATCGAAATCGACCAGAACATTCCGGATATCCTGATAGGCGACCCGATAAAATTATCGCAGGTCTTCATGAACCTGATAAACAATGCGCTCAAGTTCACGCACGA
This sequence comes from Bacteroidota bacterium, assembly GCA_023427845.1. Lineage (GTDB taxonomy): Bacteria > Bacteroidota > Bacteroidia > Flavobacteriales > Flavobacteriaceae > Flavobacterium. The sequence continues at coordinate 1,637 of JAEYZX010000177.1, read as the reverse complement.
CGGTGAAGTAAAGGTTATTGTTCAACTGCAATCGGTAAACGAGGAAACAACTTCGATTCATTTTGAAGTACGCGATAACGGCATCGGGATTCCCGAAGACAAACAACAAACCGTTTTCGAAAGCTTTTCACAGGGTTCAATCGAAATCAATCGAAAATATGGTGGCACCGGCCTCGGACTCAACATTGTCAAGAAATTGGTTGAGATTATGGGCGGCGACATCAAGCTCAGCAGCCAGATTGGAAAAGGATCGACATTTTCATTCGACCTGACGTTCAAGGTCAGCGCCGGAATGCCTGCCGAGGACAACCTCAACTACGACGAATCGATATTCATAAACAAAAAAATATTGCTCGTAGAAGACAACAAAATCAACCAGATGATCACAAAGCGAATGCTCGAAAACAAGCAGATGTTATGTGAAATCATCGACAATGGTGAAGATGCTATCGAGGCAGTGAAAAATAATTACTACGATTTGGTATTGATGGACGTCCACTTACCGGGAATAAACGGTACTATCGCAACACAGGAAATCCGCAACTTCGATACAAACACAAGAATCATTGCTCTGACGGCAATATCATTAAATGAAAACCGCGAGATGCTGTTGTCATACGGAATGAACGATGTGATCACCAAGCCTTTCAACCCGGCCGATTTTTATCGCATTATCGCACAGAACATTTAGTAGTTCAGGATCAACTCTTTAATTAGTTTCCGGACATCAGGTTCAGCTTTTTGTGCAGCCTTTAGCACTTCGGAATGGTTCACGTCCTCAATATTTTCGGCATCGCCCATGTCGGTGATTACAGATATTCCAAAAACCTCCAAATCCATGTGGCGCGCGACAATTACTTCAGGAACTGTCGACATCCCGACACAATCTCCGCCAAGTGCCTTCACCATCCGATACTCGGCCAGCGTTTCAAATGTGGGTCCCTGCAATCCGAGATAAACACCGTCCTGCACTGAAATATTTAAATCTGTCGCGATCGCTTTTGCCATCGAGATCATCTTTCGGCTGTATGGCTCGCTCATGTTGACGAAACGCGGACCAAATCGTTCGTCGTTTGCGCCGCGCAACGGATGTTCGGGCATCATGTTGATATGGTCTTTGATAATCACGATCGTGCCGACTTTATAATTTGGATTGACTCCGCCCGACGCGTTCGAGACAATCAGTTTTGAAACTCCCAGCATCTTCATCACACGCACGGGAAATGTGACATCAGTCATCGAATAACCCTCATAAAAATGGAACCGGCCCTGCATCGCGACAACTCTCTTTGCACCGACCTTGCCAAAAACCAATGCGCCTTTATGCCCGACCACTGTCGATACCGGAAAATTCGGAATTTCGTGGTACGGTAAGGAAAATTCTATATCGATATCTTTTGTAAATCCGCCTAGTCCCGAACCAAGGATGATTCCGAATTCAGGGTTATAATCATTGATGGTTTTGATATGATTAACGGTCTGCTGTACTTTGTTCCACATAATTAAGGATGGTTTTGTCAAATTGCTCGGAATTTGAAATGAATGTGCTTTTGATAGGAAGATAGTAAAGTTGCTGTTGCGGCAGCTTCCCCTGCAAACGTACATAATCTTTTTCGGTTGTAACGATTGGCCGGTTT
>JAEYZX010000178.1 GCA_023427845.1 Bacteroidota bacterium | reverse complement strand
ATATAACGCTGGCCGTTGAATCCGATTTCGACACCCGATTGAAGCCGGCCGACGGCTTCCCGCGTGATGATTCCGTCGACCTGGGCAAAATATTCCTTTTCGACTTTCCTGCTTCTGATCAGTTCGCTGATTTTGCCGTCGGTTGTCAGCAACAGCAAGCCTTCGGAATCTTCATCAAGCCGACCGATCGCCATAGTGCCTTCGGGAAAATCGTGAAGTTCGCACAATAACTTTTTCTTACGCTTAAGTTCGTAAATGAATTGGCTCAAAAAGCCGTACGGTTTGTGAAGTAGGAAGTGGCGATGCAAAGTTTTTTCTGCAAATATAACTTCCGCTATGAATGTGGCAAATTTGGAAAGATAAAGCAATGTTAAATCGCGATTCGTTCAAATTAAAAAGCCGTAAATTAAATCGTTCAACTAAAACCTATATCATGGAAAATCAGAAAAACGATCTTGATGAAACCAAGTGGAACCGTGAGCAGCATTTTGAGCAGCACCGTGAATTCAATGAAGGCTTCAGCAATGAGAACCTACCGGAAGATTATGATCCGTCACAAATGAAAACGGAAACTGAAACGGATGAAGAAGGCAACATAAAGCAAGTCGATCGTGCACGGTATACCGATTTGTCTGGCGAACAAACTCCCCGCGAAACAGGAAAAACGCAAACGGGTAATCATGAAATTGAAAATCCCGAATCACTCCGGAACCGCGACCGGAATTATGATACAAATCCCCATCGTTATCCGCCATCGCATCCTGACAACCATACCAATCGGGGAAACATTGACCTTGACAACGAATGATTTATGCCGGCAACCGCCGGTTTTTTTTTGCGATAATTAGTCGGATTAGTGTATTTTTGACGCCGATTTCCACCAATATAGAAATCGGTTCAATACTTAAAAAACTGCTTTTTATCAAGCATTTGGTGTGCCTCCTAATTCTTCACAAATGTCGCGCAAATACAACAAAGAAGGCTTTATTGATCTCCTCAAGCTGATGAAGCAGTCTTTACAGGGGAAAGAACTCGATTATACTACGGGAAGCATACGCCGTTCGGTAGTGTTGCTTGCTATCCCGATGATGCTCGAGATGATGATGGAGTCGGTTTTTGCGCTGGTCGACCTCTATTTTGTAGGCCATCTCGAGAATAGCAGTTTTGCAATTCAGACCGTCGGTTTAACCGAATCGGTGCTCACGATAATCTATTCGCTCGCAATTGGAATCAGCATGGCCGCAACCGCAGTGGTAGCGAGGCGCGTGGGAGAAAAAGATCCGGTTGCAGCTGCAAAAGCCGGAATGCAGGCAATAGTGATTGCAGTTTCCATTACCGCTGTATTGAGTATTTTGGGGGTGATTTACGGTACCGAAATTCTACTGATCATGGGCGCGTCGCCCGAAGCTGCTTTGCATGGAACACCGTTTATCCGGATTATGATGGGGAGCTGTATTGTAATAACATTGCTTTTCCTGATCAACGGGATATTTCGTGGCGCCGGAAATGCCGCAATAGCAATGAAAAGTTTATGGATTGCAAATATCGCGAATATCATACTGACACCGATTTTTGTAAACGGCTTCGGACCTGTGCCGGCCTACGGACTGACAGGCGCAGCAATCGCAACCGTTATCGGACGAAGCATCGGCGTTGTTTACCAAATCTATCATTTGTTCAATGGAAAGCATTTGCTTAAAATCACACTCGCTTATTTAAAGCCTGAATGGGAGCAAATAAAAACGCTGGTATCCATTGCATCTCCGGCAGTTCTTCAATTTGTTATTGCCTCATGCAGTTGGATCTTCCTGGCGCAACTGGTTGCCACAACGGGCGGCGACGTTGGTTCGGCAGGATATCAGACCGCATTACGGCTTATGATGTTTTTCCTGTTGCCGGCCTGGGGCTTAAGTAATGCTGCGGCGACACTGGTCGGACAAAATCTTGGTGCGAAAGAGTTTGGCCGCGCCGAAAAGTCGGTTGTAAAAACAGCACATTACAACGCACTTTACATGGCATTTGTAATGTTGGTTTCTTTATTTGGAGCACAGTTGCTTGCCGGTTTTTTCACGAACGATCCCGAGGTACAGAAAGTGGCCATTCGCGCAATACGGATCGTTGCGGCGGGTTACATTTTTTACGGAATCGGAATGGTGATGGTGAATGCATTCAATGGTGCAGGAGATACGTGGACTCCAACATGGATTAACCTTGGCGGATTTTGGTGCTTTCAGATTCCACTTGCGTATTTGCTCGCAAAATCGCTTGACATGGGACCGGATGGTGTATTTATTGCGATTCCGATTGCGGAGACCGCGGTGACTATAACGGGTATTGTATTATTTAGAAAAGGAAGGTGGAAAAAAGTAAAGGTTTAACTCGATTTTTTCCGCTAAATGAAGTAGTAAACAGCGCATTATAGCGTAGGAAAACCCGCCGAAGCAATTATATAACGATATCTTAAAATTGTGTAAAAATTTGCTCTTAATGAAATCTTAATTTAGTAAAAAATTTAGAAGTGACTTTGAACCTTCAAGTATCAACTACTAATTTGAAAGCTATGAAATCATTATCCCTCATCATCTCCACAATCGTACTGGTTATCGCCGGCTATTTTTTCATTGTTGATTTCAGATACTCAACTGAATCCAATTATATCATATATATGAGCATGCTGGTTATTTTAATGTTCATCTGCATTTTGGGCATCGTCATCAACCTGCCAATATTAAGGCTTGGCAGAAAAAAAGTACACACTTTGATCTATAACAGTTACTCAGACAAGCGTGTCAAAAATAAAAATTTTGACAGCCGGTTCGAAATCCTATAACTAACTACCATAGATTTAACCTGGAAATGACTTGCGAAAGCAGGTCATTTTTTTTTATGCATTACCGAGCCGCAAAAAACGTGCGTATATTTGCCTACAAAACCAGTCAAATGAATTCCCTTATTATTTCACTTATCACCTTCTGCGTCGCGTTATTTATTGGACTGTGGATTGGACGATTGTTGGCAGTGGCGAAACTAGATGCGATAAAATCATCGCTGGAAGAGCGAATCAACGCTGCGGCTCTTCAGCTGACATCTGCAAAAAATCAGCATTTTGATGAAAAATGTGCGCTTGAAAAGCAATTACTGCAACTACAGGCAGACCGCGAGCAGATTCGGACCGAAAAAGACGCTCTTGCAATCCAGCTCACCAAAAAGGAAGCCGATTTTGACAACCTGCTTGAGAGACATTCGGAGCAAAAGCAGGAAGTGGAAAAACTACAGGAAAAATTCACAAAGGAATTCGAAAATCTCGCAAACAAAATCCTCGACGAGAAATCGACGAAGTTCACGGAACAAAACAAAGAAAACATTAAAAACATCCTGTCGCCGTTACAGGATAAAATTCACCTTTTTGAAAAGAAGGTCGAAGATACCCATAAAGAAAGTATCGACTATCATGCGGCACTGCGCCAGCAAATATTAGGTCTGCGCGAAATGAACGAGACAATGAGCCGTGAAACGCTGAACTTGACGCGCGCCTTAAAAGGCGACAGCAAAATGCAGGGCAACTGGGGCGAACTGGTACTTGAACGTGTCCTCCAGAAATCTGGACTTGAAAAAGGACGCGAATATGAAATGCAACAAAGTTTTACAAATGAATTCGGACAGCGCGTTCTTCCTGACGTAGTCATCAATCTTCCCGACGGCAAGAAAATGGTAGTCGATTCCAAAGTTTCACTGACTGCTTACGAAAAGTTCATCAATGAAGAGGATGAGATCTTACGTGCGGGTTTCCTAAAAGAACATGTGAATTCGATCAAACGACATGTTGAACAGCTTGGCGGAAAGAATTATCACGATTTGTATCAGATAGAAAGTCCCGACTTCGTGTTGTTGTTTATTCCGATAGAACCGGCATTTGCCATGGCACTCAACGAAGATTCCGCATTATACAACAAAGCATTTGAGAAAAACATTGTAATCGTGACACCTTCGACGCTATTGGCCACGCTGCGCACAATCGACAGCATGTGGGCCAATCAAAAACAACAGGAAAATGCGTTTGAAATTGCACGTCAGGCCGGTGCATTATATGACAAGTTCGAAGGATTTGTCTCCGATCTGATACGCGTCGGCAAAAAAATCGAAGAAAGCAAGACCGAATACCAAGGCGCGATGAACAAACTGGTTGAAGGCAAAGGCAATCTCATTACGAGCGTCGAGAAACTTAAGAAGATGGGCGCCAAAGCTAAGAAAGCCCTGCCCGACAGCGTAATCAAACGCGCTGAAGCAAATGAAAATACGTTGCTTGACGAATAATAGCTACCTGTGCTGCCTACTGACACGCGGCACCGAAATCTTCAAAAAACTAAAAATTAAAGATATTACAAAAACTTCCTGCAAATTTATAAGCACGCGCTTTCAGTTCCCCATAAATGCTTAAATTTCAGAAAAAATTGATTCTAAAAAATGGCTGATAATAATTTATGGTTATGGACTGGGTTTAATGTATTTATACTATTAATGCTCGTTGTGGATCTGGCGGTTTTCCATCGCAAATCGCACGAGGTTAAGATGAAGGAAGCCTTAATCTGGACCGGAGTCTGGATTGCATTGGCGCTAATTTTCAATTTCGGGATTTATTATTACGAAGGAAAAACCAAAGCGCTCGAGTTCCTGACCGGATATCTGATCGAAAAATCGCTGAGCATCGACAATATCTTCGTGTTCATAATGATATTTTCGTATTTCAACGTTCCGTCAAAATATCAGCATAAAGTGCTGTTTTGGGGAATACTGGGTGCATTGATAATGCGGGGGCTCTTTATTTTTGGCGGAATTGCACTGCTGAATCAATTTCACTGGATCATTTACATTTTTGCGGGATTCCTTGTTTTTACAGGCATTCGCATGCTGGTTCAGGCTGATGATGATATCGAGCCCGAAAAAAATCCGGTAGTTCGATTGTTTAAAAGAATGTTTCCCGTTACGAAAACATACCACAAGGACAAGTTCTTTGTGCGGATCGACAAGCGGCTGTTTGCCACACCGTTATTTGTGGTTGTCATCATGGTCGAGGTGAGTGATCTTATTTTCGCAGTCGACTCGATTCCGGCAATTCTTGCGATAACGAAAGACCCGTTCATCGTCTATACATCAAACGTGTTTGCGATCCTCGGACTTCGGGCGTTGTATTTTGCGATTGAAGGCTTGCACAAGATATTCCGCTACCTTAAAATTGGACTATCATTTATCCTGATTTTCGTAGGTACAAAAATGTTCATAGCCGAATTCTATCCAATACCGGTTATGGTTTCGCTACTGGTTGTAGCCGGTATACTTGTAATATCGGTTGCTGCTTCACTACTGATCCGGAACAACGAGATTGAAGAGGAAGAAGAAGAAAATCATAAAAAAAGCTCCAATTAAGGAGCTTTTTTTTATTTACTGAGGTACATTTTCCGCCTTGAATACAATTCGTAAAATTGATCGTCTTTCAAATCATCGATAAATAAAATGCTTTCCCCTGTCGATTTCATTTCCGGCCCGAGCGCCTTGTTCACATTAGGGAATTTACTGAATGAGAATACCGGCTGTTTGATTGCAAAACCTTTGAGCTGCGGGTTGAACGTAAAATCGGTTACCTTGTTGTGGCCAAGCATGATTTTTGTCGCATAATTCACATACGGTTCGCCATACGCTTTTGCGATGAACGGCACTGTACGCGACGCACGCGGATTGGCTTCGATGATGTAAACGGTATCGTCTTTTATCGCAAACTGGATATTGATCAAACCGACAGTCTGCAGCGCCAACGCAATTTTATGCGTGTGATCTTTAATCTGCTGCAGTACGAATTCACCCAAATTGAACGGCGGAAGCGTAGCATTTGAATCGCCCGAATGGATGCCGCACGGTTCGATATGTTCCATGATTCCGATGATATAGACATTTTCACCATCGCAGATAGCGTCGGCTTCGGCCTCGATTGCGCCATCCAGATAATGATCGAGCAATAATTTGTTGCCCGGAATATTCTTAAGCAAATCGATTACATGCTCTTCAAGTTCCTGTTTGTTGATGACAATTTTCATTCCCTGACCGCCTAACACATAAGAAGGGCGGACGAGCAACGGGAAATCGAGTACATCGGCAAGTGCAGCTGCTTCATCGGCTGTTTCGGCAATCCCGAATTTTGGAAAAGGGATGTGCAGTTCCGACAGCAGTTCCGAAAAGCGTCCGCGGTCTTCGGCCAAATCGAGTGCGTCGAACGAGGTTCCGAGAATTTTAATGCCATAGCGATCGAGTTTCTCGGCAAGTTTCAGTGCCGTTTGCCCGCCAAGCTGAACGATGACGCCTTCTGGTTTCTCATGCCGGATGATGTCGTAAATATGTTCCCAGAAAACCGGTTCAAAATACAGTTTGTCGGCGGTATCGAAATCGGTTGACACTGTTTCGGGATTACAATTTATCATGATGGTTTCGTAACCACATTCGGCCGCAGCCAATACGCCATGCACGCATGAATAGTCAAACTCGATCCCCTGACCGATCCTGTTCGGACCTGAACCCAATACCACAACCTTTTTCCTATCGGTCACGATGCTTTCATTGTGCACATACGTCTGGCCGTTTGCAAGTGTGATCTCGGCTTCGAAAGTCGAATAATAATACGGAGTCTTGGCAGTGAACTCGGCTGCACATGTATCCACTAATTTGTAGACGCGTTTGATGTTTTGTTCCTCGCGGAGTTTGTAAATCTGGCTTTCGAGGCAATTCATCATGTGCGCGATCTGCCGGTCGGCGAAACCTTTTTGTTTGGCTTCGAGCAGCAGTTCCCTTGGAAGCGTATCTACTGTATAATTTGATATTTCCTTCTCGAGCGCGTAAAGTTCCTCGTATTGTTTTAGGAACCACATGTCGATTTTTGTGATTTCGTGGATGCGGCTCAACGGAATTCCCATTGCGATCGCGTCGTAGATTACAAATACGCGGTCCCAACTCGCATTGGTGAGTTTATCGATAATTTGCTCGTAGTTTTTGTAGCCTTTCCCGTCGGCACCAAGTCCGTTGCGTTTGATCTCGAGCGATTGCGTTGCTTTGTGCAGTGCTTCCTGAAACGAACGTCCGATTCCCATCACTTCGCCAACCGATTTCATCTGGAGTCCGAGTGTACGGTCGGCGCCCTCAAATTTGTCGAAGTTCCATCGCGGAATCTTTACGATAACGTAATCGAGTGTCGGTTCAAAAAGTGCCGATGTCGTTTTGGTGATCTGGTTTGGAAGCTCGTCAAGGTTATAACCGAGAGCGAGTTTTGAAGCGACTTTTGCGATCGGATAACCGGTGGCTTTTGATGCGAGTGCCGATGACCTTGAAACACGCGGATTGATTTCAATTGCGACGATGTCTTCTTTTTCGTCGGGTGAAACCGCAAACTGTACGTTGCAGCCGCCTGCGAAATTCCCGATTGAACGCATCATAAGAATCGCCATGTCACGCATTTTCTGAAATGTCGCATCCGATAGCGTCATTGCCGGTGCAACCGTTATCGAATCGCCGGTATGGATTCCCATCGGGTCCATGTTTTCAATCGAGCAGATGATCACGACATTATCGTTCTGATCGCGCAATAATTCGAGTTCGTACTCTTTCCAGCCTAATAACGCCTTGTCGATCAGGACTTCGTGGATCGGTGACATTTCGAGTCCGTATGTCAGTTTTTCATCGAAATCTTCTTTTTTATGTACGAATGCCGCTCCGGTTCCACCAAGGGTAAAAGACGGACGGATAACGAGCGGGAAACCGAATTCCTGTGCGATTTCCTTTCCTTTCAAAAATGAGGTCGCTGTTTTTGCCGGTGCGGTCGGGACGCCAATTTTCTCAAGCAGCTGCTTGAACTGTTCGCGGTCTTCGGTAATGTTTATCGCATTGATATCGACCCCGATGAGCCGGACCCCGAAATCCTGCCATATTCCTTTTTCGTCGGCTTCGAGGCAAAGGTTGAGTGCCGTTTGCCCGCCCATTGTTGACAGTACGGCATCGATCTGCGGATGTGCCTTAAGGATTTCGATTATTGATTTTGTGGTGAGCGGCTTTAAATAAATATGGTCGGCCATTGAAGGATCGGTCATGATCGTGGCCGGATTTGAATTGATCAGTATCACTTCGATTCCTTCCTCGCGGATGGAGCGTGCGGCCTGGGAACCGGCATAGTCGAATTCGCATGCCTGTCCGATTACGATTGGCCCTGATCCTATTATTAAAACCGATTTTATTGAGTTGTCTTTTGGCATTAAGATAGTATTGAGTAGTTAGAATTGAGTATTGAGTTGTTGGTTGTCTGTCGTCTTTGCTCTATTGTCTATGCTCTGTTCGTTACCTTTCAAGCCTAGCCCGGATAGCAGTGGAAATCCTTTTTTTGCGGGGTCAGCAAGCGGAAAAAGATTGAAACGGATAGCCGGAAACAGCTATAATTCCTTCGCGACAAGGTATAAAAAAAGGCGGTACTAATAGAAGTAACGCCTTGTTTATGTTTGTTAAAACATTATTTTTTGTGTCGAGGTTCAGAAGAAACCGTTAGCTTGTGACGGCCTTTCGCCCTTCTGCGAGCTAGAACTTTTCTTCCATTAGCAGAAGCCATTCTGTCCATAAATCCGTGCTTATTCCTTCTTTTTCTTTTTGATGGTTGAAATGTCCTTTTGCTCATGACTTTGTATCTTTAAAATCTTAATTTAAATATCTTGGTGAGGCCTGAAACCGGCAGTTCCAAAACCGAGTGCAAATATACAAAGTCTTTTTTTTCTCGCAAGGTGTTTGCCAAAAATATTTTTAATTCCTTTTGCTATCTTTGCGGTTCCTAAAACACATGACATGTTTCACAGAAATATCAAACTTTTTATCGCCGGATTACTTGTTATTGCTGGCATTTGGCAAATTACCGAAGATTATATCGGCAATGGGGTTTTCCTGATTTTGCTTTCGATAATCCCAATCTTTCTTTATTTCAAAAATGAATTCATATTGCTGGCGTTTCTGAAACTTCGCAAACAAGATTTTGCGGGTGCGCAGAAGTGGCTTGACAAAATCAAAAATCCGGAGACAGCGCTCGTACGCAAGCAACAGGGTTATTACAATTACCTACTCGGAATCATGTCGTCGCAAACCAATTTGATCCAGGCCGAGAAATATTTCAAAAAAGCGATCCAGCTCGGGTTGTCGATGGACATGGACTTGGCAGTCGCGAAACTTAACCTGGCCGGGGTTGCGATGAGCCGCCGTCGCAAGCTTGAAGCCACCACATTGCTCAATGAAGCAAAGAAACTCGATAAACAGGGAATGCTGAAAGAGCAGATTACGATGATGAAAGATCAGATGAAGAAAATGTAGCAATTTGGAAATGTAGCAATTGGTATTTCATCTAAATAAGAATACGTTTTAATTTGAAGCCGCAGCTGCTCCATTTCTAAATTGTTACATTAGTCCATTATTACATTAGTATCCTTGCAACGGAACTTCAATCTCGTAGGTCTTTCCTGATGTGTTTGTCAATTTCCTGTCGCGGAGCCACGGGTTGTGGTTTTTCAGTATTTTATAGTTTATCCCTTGTTCTTTAGCAAAAACTGCCAAATCGGAAATCGAGGTGTTTACTTCTACTTTTTTAACCGGAAGGTTTTGATACAGTTCTTCGGGTGTAAATGTAAATCCGTATAAGGACGGGTTTTTCATGATTTCCTTTAATGCCAAAATCCTGAAAACGTAGCGTGCCGTTTCATCGGTCAGCAGCAGATCGTAATAATTATCGACTTGCTGGAATTCGATTTGCCGACCAACGCCTGTATTTCCGCCATTATATGCCGCCGCGGCCAATGTCCAGCTTCCGAATTTATTTTTCGATTGAAGCAAGTACTTACATGCTGCCTCGGTCGACTTCTCCAGATGATACCGCTCATCGACAGTTTCACTGACTTCCAGATTAAATTCTTTGGCGGTTGCCGGCATAAACTGCCAAACGCCCCGTGCGCCTGCAGGAGAAACTGCATTTACGAGTCCGCTTTCAATGACTGCCAGATATTTGAAATCATCCGGAACGCCATATTTGGCAAGTATCGGTTCAATTATGGGAAATGCACGGTTAGCACGTTTTATAATCAACAATGTCGAAGCATCGAGGTTGGCGTTCACAAGCAATTCACGATCGAAACGCTCTTTCACATCATATACATGCAAAGGTGTTACCTCGCCTGCAAAATCTACCGATACCGGAAAGTAACGCGGAGTCCCTTCCTTGGTGATTTCCTTTTTGGTTTCAGTCGAAACGCCGTGGATTAAAAATCCGCTGGCCGCAAAAACCAATACCATCATCAATGTACTTTTAATCCTTTTCATAATCAATTGCTTTATATCTGTAAACTTACAAAATTCATTATTGTTGTTGGCCTTCCAATATAATTTTGGGAAGATATTCGTTCAGCCATTTATACTTGTTCAATATCATTACATGCGTTCCATCCTTTACCGCTATAAACCGTTTGATGTACTGTGGCGGAAATATCGCATCCTGGTCGCCATGGATATGGATCACCGATTCATCGGCCACTGCCCTATCCCACATAATGACATTTTTGATCGCCCAATCCAGATATTTCGTATCGCGCACCGCAAGGAACTTTTCATACAGGTGCAACCGCTGTTTTACTTTATTTCCCAAAGACAGTTTTGCGATGTTTTCAATTTTTGACAGCCATTTTGTTGGAATAAGACGGTACAACCGTGTGACTTTTGCGATCTTCATCCGACGCGGGAATTCGGCGTTGCATTTTGCGCTCGAGATGATAATCACTTTCCGTGCCGTGATGTGTTTTGCCATTTCCTGGACCAGAATTCCGCCGAAAGAAACTCCGATCAAAACCGGATTCTCATGCTTGATATGAGAAGTCATCCGTTTCGCATATGCAGCCAGACTTTCCTTTTCTTCAGGAAGGCACCACTCAAGCAGTATCATTTCAAATTTGTCGCGAGGCAATTCGATACGCTCAAAAATCGACGGACTCGCCGCCAATCCGGGCATAAAATAAACCGGAATCTTGTCCATAAATGTTTTTAACTAATAAATAACTCGAAAAAGCAATAAAATGCCGAAATTTGTAAATGTACCTTTTTTACCAAATGGAACATTTTCTGCCGTTCCAAATTATCAATATTTTATGACCACAAAGATAATCCGCGCCAATACAAGAGGAAAGGCCGATTTCGGTTGGCTAAAGGCAAATTTTTCATTCTCGTTTGGAAGTTATTACAATCCTGAAAAAATCCAGTTCGGAATGCTTCGCGTTCTGAACGACGATACAATTGCGCCGGGTGCCGGTTTTGGAACGCATCCGCATGAGAATATGGAAATCATCACGATTCCGCTTGAAGGCGGACTGCAGCATCGCGACAGCATGGGCAACGAAGGTGTCATCCGATTTGGTGAAGTCCAGGTAATGAGCGCCGGGACCGGGGTCGAGCATTCCGAAATGAATGCAAGCCGTACCGAAATTGCAAAAACCCTCCAGCTCTGGGTATTTCCCGAAAAACAGGATGTGGCGCCGCGATACGATCAAAAAGCGTTCGATCTTCAGCAAAATCTTAATCGGTTTGTAACCGTTGTGACGCCACATGATAAAAATGAAGGCAATGCACTTTGGGTATATCAGCAGACCTTTTTCAGCCTCGGGATTTTCGATGCGGGAACTACAGCAAAATATGATGTAAATATTGACGGAAACGGCTTGTATCTTTTCCTGATCGAAGGTGCGGTCGAAATTGACAAACAACCATTGAACGAACGCGATGCAGCGGCAATCACAGCAGTGGACTCTATTGAAATAACTACACGAACAAAATCAAAAATACTTTTGGTCGAAGTACCAATGACACACCGATAACTATGGAAACGCCAACCCCTATGGAGATTAAAGACAATACGTTTTCCCGTCAGTTTGAGACCATTGTCGACGGAAAAATAATTGCGGTGGAATATTCATTCCAGGAAAAGAAAATCTTTCTGACCAAGATTAACAAACCGGATAATTTTGATGATGACACCTTGATCGACGAATTCCTCAAAAACATCATGGCCATTGCAGTCGAGCGCAAGCTGAAGGTTGTACCCATCCTTCCGAAAATCGCGGCGTTTTTCAGGCGGAATCCGGTTTATCGGGAATTACTTCCGCCGGGTATAAAGATTTAAGTTACCGCACGATCAGTTTCTTGGTTAAGGTCGCCCTTTCCGATTGCATTTTGATGAGATAGATTCCGGATTTAAGCTTACTAATATCGATAGATTTCTCATTTTCTTTAACTGCGACAACCCGTTTACCTGTACAATCATAGATGAATACCGTCAAAACATCCAAATCCGTTTCGATATGTATTTGCCCGCCTGAAGCCGGATTGGGATAAACCAAAAAGTTGTTTCGATTATGTAGCCGAACCTCGAGTGCAACGCTGGCATCACGATAATCCGGTATTCCATTTTCGTTAGTGTCATCGTTTAGCGGCGAACCATCCCCGTCATAATCCTCATCGATTGTTAGTACCCCATCATTGTCATCGTCAGTGTCATAAATATCAGGAGTACCATCGCCATCAGTGTCGTCGTTAAACGGAATCGTATCGCCATTTAGATCTTCAGCGCCGTCCGGAACGCCATCCTCATCCTGATCTCCATCATACGGAAGGGTTTGCAACGGAACACATTGCGGAAGATTAAAATGCAGTTCAAACGGATATTCAGGCCCGTTACCGTTATAGATAAATTTTGCCGAAGCCACCTGATTAAACGGAACCACATTCGTATAAATGGATTCAGTTATTGCATTTGTATTGCTCCACATATCAGCCTCGGAAGGATAAAGCACTAAATCATAACCCGAAAGATCGCCCAGCAATTCCTCATAAACTGAGATAAAATACAAATTATTAAAGTAAGTGATGTCGAATTGCGCGAAACCATCAGCATCGGCGTCGATGACCTGATACGGCGTACATGCCGGAGGCGGCGGCGATTGAGAAAATGCCAAAAACGAAACTAATAACGCAAATGATAGAAGTAAAGATCTTGTCATACGATTATATTTTGGGCAATGTACGTTATTTCGACAATTAATTATCTAATTTTTAACGGATTCCGATAAAGCACATACTAAACCTTTCCTTTTTAAGTTGTAGTTTTGAATATGGGCGAAGAAACCACCACAAAAATCATCGAGTTTTTCGAAACAATCGACAAATATTACGGCTGCAAAACCGAAATAACTGCCGGCCTGTACTCAATGACCGAGAATTTTGATGCCAACTCAACTACATGGAACTTATCCGAATTCACATTGATCCGCTCTGCCTACCGCAAAAACGGCGACCGGCTGATGATTGAAGGTGAAAAAATGTATTATGAAATTTCGGCGGGAATACTGATCGATTTCAAACAACCATCGCGAAACACGTTTGAATTTGTAGAACAGTACGGTTTGGCCGTTTTCCGGATCACGAAGATCAAATTTCATTATAAGTATTGAAGACATTCTCAATGTAGCAATGTAGCAATGTAACAATTTGAAGATTTTAAAATTGCTACATTTTCACATTACTACATTTTCACATTGGTACATTTTTTCAACGAACTCCATTCGCACCAGTCCGTCCTCATCGATTTTTGTCAGCAGCACATCATGCAAAGTGTTTACCAATTCAGGGTTCCACGGCGTTTTGATCTTCACGTAATTATCGGTAAACCCATGAATGTAGCCTTCCTTGTTTTCGCTTTCAAACAAAACCGTACGCAGTGTTCCCAACTGGCTTTCATAAAACGCGCGGCGCTTTTTTACGCTGAGTCCGCGCAACATCTTGCTGCGTTTTGCGCGCACATTTCCCGGAACCTCGCCCGGCATCGAAGCCGCTTCGGTGTTGTCGCGTTCCGAGTACGTGAACACATGCAGATACGAAATGTCGAGTTCATTGAGGAAATTATAGGTTTCCAGAAAATGTTCATCCGTTTCGCCCGGAAAACCAACAATCACATCAACGCCAATGCACGCGTGCGGCATCACCTCGCGGATTTTATTCACGCGTTCCGTATACACTTCGCGCAAATAACGGCGCTTCATCTTCTTAAGAATATCGTTGCTTCCGGATTGCAGCGGAATATGAAAATGCGGTACGAATGTTCGGCTATTCGAAACGAATTCGATTGTTTCATTCCGCAACAGGTTAGGTTCTATTGACGATATCCGAAGCCGTTCAATTCCCTCAACTTTATCAAGCTGCTGAACCAAATCCAAAAACGTATGTTCGTGTTTTTTATTTCCGAATTCGCCTTTTCCGTAATCGCCAATGTTGACGCCCGTTAAAACAATCTCTTTTATATTTTGCTGCGAAATCTCTTTCGCGTTCCGAAGTACATTTTCGAGCGCGTCGCTACGTGATATTCCGCGGGCAAGCGGAATCGTGCAATACGTACATTTGTAATCACAGCCATCCTGGACTTTTAGAAATGCGCGCGTACGGTCGCCTATCGAATAGCTGCCCACATAAAAATCGGCTTCAGATATTTCGCACGAATGCACTTCGCCCATGTCGTTTTTTGACAAGTCGTTTATATAATCGGTGATTTTGAATTTTTCGGTCGCACCCAAAACAAGGTCAACACCATCAACATCGGCAAGCTCCTCGGGTTTGAGCTGTGCATAGCAACCCACCGCCGCAACAAATGCCTTATCGTTGAGTTTCATCGCTTTTTTCACAACCTGTTTGAACTGTTTGTCGGCGTTCTCGGTTACCGAACAGGTGTTGATCACATAAATATCGGCAACCTCTTCAAAACCCACACGATCGAAACCTTCCTGCTCGA
The DNA here is from genome assembly GCA_023427845.1 of Bacteroidota bacterium. GTDB lineage: Bacteria > Bacteroidota > Bacteroidia > Flavobacteriales > Flavobacteriaceae > Flavobacterium. Next base: position 13,330 of record JAEYZX010000178.1, on the reverse strand, counting down.
AACTCCGCGCAATGGTCGAGGTTTCCGAGAAATTCAGCTTGCAACCAAGTGTATAAAAAGCGACTTTTTTCTTTTCCATTGTATATTTGGGCGCGACCCAAGGGTCAGGCTTTCCGTTTCAATCTTTTAAAGCGTCCTTTTCGGCCGCGTTAAAAGGATTTACACTGCAATCCTTCGCGCGGGTACCGTCATACAAACAAATTCGCGACGGGTTTTGAGCGTGCAAATTTACGTACATTTTTTCGGATGTGCATCGTAGTAGCGCGCAATTTGGCCTATTGTGCTAAAAAAGAACAATTTGGGATTGCTTTTTCAAAACCGGTTTTGGCTTATGTAAACCACAGAATCGAACCACAGGTGGATTTCGATGGAAGCTGCGATTGTGGTATTCTCTTTTTTTTGGTGTTGCCGGCATAGCAGACTGCCCTAGCCCTGATGGAAGCGGCAGCCTGTTGTGCCTTTCTTTAAGGCGCAACAGCTATAGCGGACAGCAGGAAACAGCTCCTGAAAACAATTATAATTGAACCTCTAATTTCCGCCGCGCCATTTTTTGGTTTCTTCAAAAACATGTTCCAAGATCGCGGCTTCCATTTCATCGAATTCGACATTTCGCCGCAACATCACCAAGCGTGCGGTTTGAAAAGCTTTTTTTGTAATATAGGTTGTAAATCCGCCTGCGCCGCCCCACGAAAAGCTGGGCACGAAATTGCGCGGGAAACCGCTTCCAAAGATGTTTGCGCTTACTCCTACGACCGTACCGGTATTGAACATGGTATTGATGCCGCATTTACTGTGATCGCCCATCATGAGTCCGCAGAACTGCAGGCCTGTTGGCTCAAATTTTTCCTTTTCGTAACTCCACAATTTGACTTCTTCATAATTGTTCTTGAGATTCGAATTGTTGCTGTCGGCACCAATGTTGCACCATTCGCCCAAAACCGAATTACCTAAAAACCCGTCGTGGCCTTTGTTCGAATATGCAAAAAGAACCGAATTGCTGACTTCGCCTCCGATACGGCTGTGCGGGCCCACGGTTGTCGCGCCATATACTTTCGCACCGAGCTTCACGACGGCATGTTCGCACAGCGCAAACGGCCCGCGGATCACGGATCCTTCCATGATTTCGGAATCTTTACCGATGTAGATTGGCCCGGTTGCAGCGTTTAAGGTCACGTATTCGAGCTTTGCGCCTTCCTCGATAAAAATATTTTCGGGTGAAATTGCATTGACGCTTTTCGGAATCGCCTGCGATTTTCGGTCTTCGGTCAGCAGGTCAAAATCCTCGCGGATTGCGGCATCGTTTTTTGCGAAAATATCCCACGTATTGGCAATGAAAAGGCAGTCGTCGGTATATTCTATGATTTCATAATTATCAAAATCAACTTCTTCCTGATTGTCCTCGGTAAAAAACGCGATGACGTCGTCGCCTTTGAAAATGGCCTGGTTCGGTTCGAGGCCTTTGACCATTTCGGCAAGCACCTCATTTGGAAGAAACGATGCGTTGATCATCACATTTTCTTCCATTTCAACCATTGGGAATTTTTCCGACAAATACTCTTCGGTAATGGTGGTTGTGGTGGAACCGAGATACTTTTCCCATTTCTCGCGTATGGTAAGGATTCCGACGCGGATATCGGCTACCGGGCGCGTAAAGGTGAATGGAAGCAGCGCATTGCGTACAGTTCCGTCAAAGAGTATATAGTTCATTGGGAATTTTATTAAGGAAGCTCAAAGTTATCATTTTTTTCGTACCTTAAAAAGACCTTGGAGGTTTTAAGACCTGCGAGGTTCACTTTTTGGCCGCAACCAAGAAGTCCTAAAAAACAAAAAGCCTTCCGATTCCGGAAGGCTTCTGTAATTTGAACACTGCTATGATTACTTTGCGTGTTTAGCGTATTTTGTTTTGAACTTGTCGATACGTCCTGCAGTATCGATAAGTTTTGATTTACCAGTGTAAAAAGGGTGTGAAGTTCTTGAAATCTCCATTTTCACAACCGGGTATTCAACACCTTCGTGAGTGATTGTCTCTTTTGTATCAGCAGTAGATTTGGTGATGAACACTTCGTCATTCGACATGTCTTTAAAAGCGACAAGTCTGTAATTTTCCGGATGGATTCCTTTTTTCATGGTAATTCTATTTTTTTGTTTTTGCTGCTGGCCCTTCTGATGCTTTTCATCTGAAAAGGTATAAAGTACTCACAGCTTTTGGTTTACTATTTTTGAGTTTGCAAATTTACAACTATTTTTTAATATTCAAACCTTTAGCAGCATTTTTTTATTTGACAGTTCTCAATGCTTTAAAGGCGGAATTAGTATATTTGTTACTTTAATTAAATATTGTAAGATATGAACGAAACTGCACCTGTTTCTCCGGCAAAATCGGCCGTGATGTTTGGAGTTTTATTTGGCGTCATCATAATTTTGGAACTTGTGATTTCTTATGTTTCAGGAATCGACCCGGTCACTAATCCGACCTTTGGAATTATCCTTAATATATTAAACTTCCTAGTACTGCCGATTGTCTTCATAGTGGTTACCGTAAACAATTTTAAAAAAGTTAACTTTGGCTTTATCTCATTGGGACAGTGCCTAAAAATCGGGGTCTCATTATGTTTGATCGCAGGATTGATATACGCGCTGTTCAACACAGTGTTTATGATGATTTTTCCAGAATATCTTGAAAACATAATGCGAAGCTATAGGACCGTAATGTTGCAGAATCAGCCTGAGATGACAGCCCAACAGCTCGAAATGGCTCTTTCAATGACACGAAAAACCATGCAACCGGCATTCATGATTCCGATAACACTTGTGATGTTTTCCTTAATTGGGCTGATTTACTCATTAATCATTGGGTTAATCGTCAGAAAAGAAAAACCCCAAAGTTTCTAGATGGATCTATCTATTGTCATTCCGCTGCTGAACGAGGAAGAATCCTTGGTGGAACTTCACGATTGGATCGTTTCAGTCATGGATACGAATGGATATTCATACGAAGTGATTTTTATTGATGATGGCAGTACCGATAGCTCGTGGAGCATCATCGAACAGCTTTGCGATCAAAATGCAAACGTCAAGGCGATTCATTTCCATAAGAACTACGGGAAATCACAGGCGTTGCACGCGGGGTTCGCACGCGCTACCGGTAAAGTTGTCATTACAATGGATGCCGACCTGCAGGATAATCCAGAAGAAATTCCGGAACTTTATGATATGATCGTCAACCAGAAATTTGATTTGGTTTCGGGGTGGAAGAAAAAAAGATTCGATTCGGTCATGTCCAAAAACCTTCCGTCGAAATTGTTCAATTGGGCAGCACGCAAAACGAGTGGAGTTCAGTTGAATGACTTTAACTGCGGACTGAAAGCATACAGAAATACGGTTGTCAAAAATATTGAAGTCTCGGGAGAAATGCACCGCTACATTCCCGTTCTTGCAAAAAACGCGGGGTTTGGAAAAATTGGCGAAAAGGTCGTCAAACACCAAGCCCGTAAATACGGCGAAACCAAATTCGGAATGGAGCGGTTCATCAACGGATTTCTTGACCTGATTACGATCTGGTTTCTTTCGCGTTTTGGCCGCCGCCCAATGCATCTGTTTGGTGCGCTGGGTTCGATCATGTTCATAATCGGTTTTTTCGCGGCGCTTTACATCGGGATCAACAAATATTACCGCCTTTATAATGAGTTGCCTACGGTGCTTGTTACACAAAACCCGTGGTTTTACATTTCACTTGCGACCATGATAATCGGGACGCAATTGTTTCTTGCCGGATTTTTAGGCGAAATAATTCTCAGGGCCCGGAACAGCGGCGATCGTTACAAAATATCGGAAGTTCGTAATCTCTGATTTACTTTTTAATGTTATAATATGCATATAGAACAACATATATTAGATGCGGTAAATGAATGGCTAACCCCAACATTTGACAGTCAGACACAGGAAACGATTATCGAAATGATGACTTCATCGCCCAAGGAACTTGAGGAAAGTTTTTATAAAAATCTCGAGTTCGGTACCGGCGGGATGCGCGGTATCATGGGCGTGGGAACCAACCGGATCAACAAATACACACTTGGAAAAAATACCCAGGGATTATCGAACTACATGCATTCGGTTTTTCAAGGACGCGAACTCAGCGTTGCAATTGCGTATGACTGCAGGCACAACAGCAACACGCTTGCTAAAGTCGTGGCCGATGTTTTTTCGGCAAACGGAATCAAAGTCTATCTTTTTTCGGAAATGCGGCCAACGCCCGAGCTTTCGTTCGCCGTCAGAAAATTGAACTGCCAGGCCGGAATCGTACTGACCGCATCACACAATCCGCCTGAATACAATGGTTACAAAGTGTATTGGGAAGATGGCGGCCAGCTTGTGCCTCCACAGGACGGTGAAATCATTAAATTCATTGAGGCTGTTAAATACGATGAAATCAGATTTTTGGCAAATGACAGTCTCATACAATACATCGACAAAGAAATAGACGACGCATTCATAGAATCTACGATCCGTAACGCAAGTTTCAATACTCCGGCTTCCGCAAAGGACGATCTTGCCATAGTATTCACTTCCCTTCATGGGACGTCGATCAAAATAGTTCCCGAAATGCTACAGCGCGCGGGTTACAACAATGTTCATTTAGTTCACGAGCAATCGCAACCCAATGGCGATTTTCCAACGGTTAAATCACCCAATCCCGAAGAACCGGAAGCGCTTACGATGGCATTGGCGCTGGCCGAAAAAATGGACGCCGATATTGTAATCGGCACCGATCCGGATTCAGACCGGCTTGGTGTTGCTGTCCGGAATGATGAAGGCAAAATGATGCTGCTGAACGGAAACCAAACTATGGTACTGATGACGCACTTCCTGCTTGAGCAATGGCGCAAAAGAGACAAACTCGACGGCAAACAATTTATCGGATCGACAATCGTTTCTACGCCAATGATGCTCGAACTTGCAACGGCCTACAACGTACAATGTAAGGTGGGCCTGACCGGTTTTAAATGGATTGCAAAATTCATTGCCGATTTTCCCGAACTTGAATTTATTGGCGGTGGCGAGGAAAGTTTCGGATATATGGTTGGGGATGCGGTGCGCGACAAAGATGCTGTTGGTTCCACATTGCTGATCTGCGAATTGGCGGCACAGGCAAAAGCTGCGGGGAGTTCTGTATACCGCGAACTGCTGAAACTATTTGTCGAGCACGGATTTTATAAGGAATCGCTGGTGTCACTTACCAAGAAAGGCATCGAAGGCGCGCTTGAAATTACGCAGATGATGGTCGATTTGCGTGAGAATCCGCATACTGAAATCAACGGACAACGCGTGGTGATGGTCGAGGATTATCAATCGGGTGCGGCCAAAAACCTGATGTCGGGCGAAATTGAAACAATGACGATTCCCAAATCGAATGTGCTGATCTATTATCTTGAAGACGGATCGAAAATTGCGGCGCGACCAAGCGGAACCGAACCGAAAATAAAGTTTTATGTAAGTGTCAATACTACACTGGACGATATCGAAAGCGTCCATGAAACTGAGGCTTACTTGGACGAAAAAATAAAAAACATCCTGACGGATTTCAAAATCATTTAATGACTCAATACTTTAGAAAGATTTTCCGGTTTGCGTTGCCGTATAAAAGATATGCGTACCTGAATATTTTCTTCAACATCCTGTATGCAATCTTCAGCGCGCTATCATTCGTGGCCCTTATGCCAATGATGACGGTATTGTTTAAAGACGTGGACCGTGTGGTTACAAAGCCGGAATACGCCGGAATCGTGAATCTTGGAAGTTATTTTGAGGATTCGATGGCGTATTTCATTTCAAATACGACTGCCGAACACGGTTCGATGTATACATTGACCATAATGATCGGAGTAATCATCTCGATGTTCCTCCTAAAAAACCTTTTTAATTATTGGGCGATGTATTTTATTACGTTCCTGCGGAATGGCGTCCTGAAAGACATCCGCAATGAAATGTACAAGAAGACGGTCGATCTCCCGCTATCGTTCTTTTCCGAAAAACGCAAAGGCGATGTGATTGCACGGATTTCTTCCGATGTAGTTGAAATCCAACATTCCTTTTTATCGATCCTGGAACTAATCGTCCGTGAACCGCTTACTATACTTTTTACGATCATAACAATGTTCACGATAAGCGTGAAACTGACGCTTTTCGTGTTTATCTTCATCCCAATTGCAGGATACATCATTTCTTTGATCGGAAAATCGCTGAAGAAAAAATCCGATCGCGCCCAACGTGAACAGGGATACTTTTTGTCGGTGATCGAAGAAACGCTTGGCGGACTTAAAGTCATAAAGGGTTTTAATTCCGAAGCCTATTTCAACAATAAATTCCAAACCTCCACCAACCGCTTTTACCGCCTTTCGAACAGAATACTTAACAAACAAAACCTTTCCTCGCCAATGAGCGAGTTTCTCGGAATTGTCGTGATTGCAGTTCTGCTTTGGTATGGCGGTCAAATGGTGCTGATTGAACAAAGTCTCTCAGGCGCCGCATTCATCGTTTACATGGGATTGGCCTACAATATCCTTACACCCGCGAAGGCGATCTCAAAGGCATCATATAGCGTCAAAAAAGGAAATGCCGCGGCCGAACGCGTTCTTCAAATTCTCGAAGAACGGAATCCGATCACGACCAAACCCGGTGCAGTGAAAAAAGCAGATTTCGACAACAATATTTCGATCAAGAACGTCAATTTCAGTTATGGATCGGAGATTGTTTTAAAGGATTTCTCGCTCGACATACGCAAAGGCCAGACGGTTGCACTCGTTGGGCAATCCGGTAGCGGGAAAAGTACGATTGCGAACCTTCTGACGCGTTTTTACGACGTCAATGATGGCAGCATATCAATCGATGGCACCGATATCCGTGACCTCGATATGCATTCCCTCCGCGGGCTCATGGGCTTGGTGACGCAAGACAGCATATTGTTTAACGACACCATCAGAACCAACGTTTCATTGGGCAAACTCGACGCGACCGATGAAGAAATAATCGACGCACTTAAAATCGCAAATGCGTACGAGTTCGTAAAGGAACTGCCACTCGGAATCGAAACCAATATTGGCGATAGCGGAAACAAACTTTCCGGCGGGCAGAAACAACGACTGAGCATTGCGCGCGCAGTCTTGAAAAATCCACCGATCATGATCCTCGACGAGGCAACATCGGCATTGGATACCGAGAGTGAACGGCTTGTGCAACAGGCGCTCGAGAACATGATGATGAACCGGACATCGATCGTGATCGCACACCGACTGTCGACCATCCAGAAAGCCGACAAAATCGTGGTGATGCAACGCGGTCAAATCGTCGAACAAGGCCGGCATGACGAACTGATTGCGCATGACGGCGTTTACCGAAAACTTGTAATGATGCAATCTTTTGAATAATCCGTAAAAGAAAAACATTGCGTTTTTCCGATACTTTTGGAACGATCAAAAAATAACTAATGTACATCAACGACAAGAACATCAATCTTCCGCAAAATCCCGATACAATTATCTGGAAGTACCTCGACTTGTCGAAGTTTGTCGATATTTTGTTGTACAGAAAACTGTTTATGTCGCGCTCCGATTTGTTCGAAGACCAATACGAGGGAACGTTCAGCGAACCGACGTTTGAGGAAATCCGAAAATTGTCGGTCGATAATCCTGAGTTTTTGCAATACTATAAATCGCACCGCGAGCGTGTTGTGATCAGCAGCTGGCACCTGAACGAATATGAATCGTTTGCGATGTGGCAGATTTTCACCCAAAAAAATGAAGGTCTTGCTATACAATCGACCCTTGGCCGGCTTCAAAAAGCGCTTGAACCCGAAAAGAAGTATGAGCAGTTCATCGGCGAAGTGAACTATATCGACTATAAGAAAGAATACATTCCGTTCGAGCATCCGTTTTTCCCGTTCTTGTTCAAACGCAAAAGTTTTATCTATGAAAAGGAAATCCGCGTGCTGTGTGATTTATCCGATTACGATGTACAAATCGATAATGGAATTAAGATCGACGTCGATTTAAATACCCTGATTGAAAAGATCTACATCCATCCGAGATCGGAAAACTGGTACAAGAATTTAGTGATAGAATTGGTGCGCCGACTGGGCTTTGATTTCCATACCGAAAAATCCGATCTCGAAAGTGATATTATGATTTGATACTGAGCGCAATAATTCGAACTTTTTTATATTTTAGCGATAGCTAAACGCCTGAATATGGAAACTGTTTGCTGCAAGAACTGCGGGAATGAATTCAGTGGAAATTTTTGTCCAGAATGCGGACAAAAAGCGAAAACTTCAAAAATCGACATCAAATATCTAAGGGAGGAAGCCAAGTACACCTTATTTCATTTGAACAATGGATTTTTTTATACGACAAAGGAATTGTTCACAAGGCCCGGCCATGCAACGCGTGAATTTGTAGAAGGCAAAAGGGTAAGGCATTATAAACCCATTTTATTTCTTTTTGTGCTTGCCGGTTTATATGGATTTCTTTTGAACGCAATCAATATCAATGCGCTTCAGGTGGTGACCCCGCAGGGAAAGGAATACGAAGCAGTTCATGATGCGATGCATTGGATGGCCCGGCATTATTCACTGGCAGAACTGTTGTTTCTTCCATTTACCGCGCTAGCCTCATGGCTTGCCTTTCGGGTTTGGCAATACAACTATTTTGAACATTTGGTTATAAATGCATATGGAGCGGGATTGCGACTCGCAATTCAAATAATAGTGTTTCCGCTATCGGTACTTGCAGCAGGAACGGTATTTTCTTTTGTCGTTTCCGGAATAATTACAATAATCAGCTTTCTGACAACAGGATGGCTGTTTGCTCAATTTTTCAAAGACAAGCCGCTCGACAAAGTCATTCTTCGGCTATTGCTTTTGGTGTTTTACACCATAATTATGACTATGGCATTCGGACTTGTTTATGCCATTTTTCTTATTATGAGCACCAGATGATTATCATATAGGATCATAAGTTTGCACGGTCCAGTCGGCGCCAAGATTAATGAAATGATAATGAAGTAAATCATTTCGGTCAAACTCACCATTTTTGTTCGTATCCTCAATAGTCCTGAAATACAAACGGCCAATTGGCTCAACAAGGTTCCAGTCGATCAGTTCGTGAAGCTCAGGTGATATTTTTGTTAAATTCTTGCCTGAAATATCGCTTATGTAAAGCGATCGGATGTCATTTGCGTCGAGTTTTCCATCCTGATTCGTATCGCCGTCAGCCAAAGTATAGACTACGATCTGCTGGCGCAGCTTATCGGGCGACGATCGAAGGAAAGTCGCAGTCTGGATCAGCAGCCGTTTATCGGTCAGCGCCGTAATCGAATCGGAAGTTATGGATTGGAATTTAATGTTTTCAAGATATCCGGTCAGTTCAAATTCGCTGAAATTCGAAATTGTAAAGCTTCCTTTTTCGTAGCCATAAGCCGATTTTCGTTTACCGTCTACGCGATAGTTTCCGATGGGATGTATCAGCATATCGGTTCCCGGAATTTGTATCGGTAAATCAGCAACCTCAATTTCTGCCGCATCTTCCTTAACTGCCGTCTGTGGCTTCGCAGGTTTGTAGATTACTTTTGGAGTATCTGCCTCCTCATTTTTACAAGCCGAAGCACTGATTAAAATAATTCCGGCAAAAAGGATTGAAAACTTCTTCATAACATCAGCATCTAATTAGATAAGGCAATATCCAAATATAATGAAATTTATAAGGGATTATTAGAGCCTTGCAGTCAATTTAACATTGAATACGCGGGTAGTCATATAATTTGGAATCCCATACTGATTTTTGGTATAAACATCGCGAACCCAGGTATTGGTGATTGCATTTTGGTTGTTGAACAAGTTAAAAATCTCAAAACCAACCGATAAGTCCTTAAATTTTTTGAGCCAATGCCCTTCTGCCCTATTCTCATTATTCTCGGTCAGCACGTATGAGAAGCCTGCATCGGCCCGACGGTAATCGCGAAGGCGGCTTTGGTACAAATACGGATCGGCATACGAAGGCGAACCTCCAGGCAATCCCGTGTTGTAAACGAGGTTCAGATAAAGCTTCAGGTTTGGAATTGCAGGCATATAATCCTGGAATAAAATCCCGAATTTCAAACGTTGATCGGTCGGACGCGATATGAAGCCCTGATTGTCGATGTTCTCCTCAGTTTTCAAATATCCGAAGCTAAACCACGATTCAGTACCCGGCACAAACTGACCGTTCAGCCGAAAATCAAATCCCTGCGCATAAGCCTCGGCATTATTGTTTGCCGCATAACGGATCCTGACATTATCAAGCGTATACGTATTAACATCAGACAATGATTTATAGTACAGTTCCGATACTATCCGGAACGGCCGCTCCCACATTTTAAAGCTGTAATCGCCGCCTAAAACAACATGCACCGACTGCTGAGCGTTGACGTCGGGCTGAACGATCCCATCACGGTCGCGAAGTTCACGATATGACGGCGGTTGATGATACAATCCGCCCGAAAGCCTGAAAACGATGTCGCGTTCCCAATCGGGTTTGATTGAAAATTGGGCACGCGGACTAAAGGTTGTTTGGTTATCCCCGCCTTCAACAGTCCAATTGTGCGCCCGTATCCCGGCGTTCATCCAGATTTGGCTGCTTCCCAGGGTGCCTTTTCTGCTCCATTGCAGATATCCTGAAAGCCGGTCGATTGTTGCAAAATTCAGTGCACGTACATTCTGATACGGCACAAGCGGGCCAACATATGGCTCATACGGCTGATTGTTTTGCGGAAACTCGATTGTGGGCGGATTAAGTGAAAATCCCGCCGAATCGATTACCTCCCACTCCACCACCCTGTCGCGGATGTCTTCGCGTGTATATTTAAAACCCCATTCAATTTGGGTTTGGCTGTCTTTTAGGTCGTGGAAACCTTTGATCTCGGTATTTATGATCAGCGCGTCAAGATCGTTGCGCGCGTGATTCAACTGGCTTCCAATGGCACGGTTGAACTTCACATCGCCAAGAGTTTCAGAACCCAAATCGGTATCGACTTCGCCCAGAAAATAAGCCGCGAGAATATCAAAGTACTCTTGTTCGACCGTGTGATAAGCGGATGCGATAAATTTCAAAGTCGTGTTTTCAGAAACATCATAAGCTGCTTTGAACGCACCAAAATAGGTTTCATACCGATCTTTTTCCTGACCTTCATAAAAAACCTGAAGTGCGATCGGTTCATCGATGGTACCAAAATTTGTTTGACGGGTTAAAGGCTGGTAGTTGTATTTGTTTTGCGAGATATTTCCGAGAAAACTCAGTTCCCATTTCGACGACGGATTAAAAGTAATGTTCGTTTGGACATCGGCGAAAGTCGGCCTGAAATTGGTTTCGGTTTCCTGGCTGTTCACCAAAAGACTGTTATCACGGTATCGCAGTCCGGTAATTGCAGTCCATTTTTGATTTTTGGACGCAAGGTCCACCGCAAGGCTTCCACCCAAAAGGCTTGCCTCGGCAGCAGCAGCAAATCCAACAGGCCGCCGGTACGTTATATCGAGAACCGAAGAAAGTTTGTCACCGTATTTAGCCTGGAATCCACCTGCGGAAAAATCGACGTTAGACACCATGTCGGTATTCGTAAAACTCACCCCTTCCTGCTGCCCTGATCGAATCAGGAACGGACGATAAACTTCGATTTCGTTTACATAAACAAGGTTTTCGTCATAATTTCCACCTCGAACCGCATACTGCGTACTGAGTTCATTATTGGAATTCACGCCCGGCATTGTCTTGAGGATATTCTCTACACCGGCGTTGGCTCCCGGAATAAGCCTGATTACGGCAGGTTCGATACTTGTAATGCCTTCGATCCTATTGCGGTTTCGAGAGGTGATGACCACTTCGCTCATTTGTTCTGCAGAATTGGTCATTACCACATTAAACTCAAAATCTTCGTTAGGTTTGAGTTCTATGGTTGCTGTCACGCTTTTTTGCGAAACGTGCGAATAGATGATAACTAATGGCTGCCCGGCTGGAATCGTAAGAAGATAAAAACCATTTTCATTCGAAATGGTCGATTGGTCGCCTGCTGCAACGGTCACATTTTCTACCGGATTGCTGTTTTCGTCAAGTATAATCCCTTTGACCCTGGCGGTTTGCGCGGAAACCGTCAAACCAAAAAACAATAAGACCAGTAACGTACAAAGAATGCGTGCTTTCAAATGTTGTCTATTTAGGGTTGCTGACTTCTGAAAAAGTGCGTTTCAAAGATAGCAGAATTTCCCACATTATCGGAAACGACGATTTTTAATTCATTTCGCCCGTCAACAGTCATCCCGTCTGCAAAATCGTAAGTAATCTTGGCGGTTTTGTAATCGTATTCGAATAATACCCACTTCCCGTTTATATATCCGTCGAAGTCCTTTATTCCCGAAAGGTTATCACTGATTGTAACATCAAGAGTTTTCCAATTTGAGACCCACTTTCCCTCAAGTCCTTTTGGTGCTCTGATCTTTGGCGCGATCGTATCATTGGCAAGTTTGTATTTTCCGAGGTTTCGCGTCGACGCCGAGTAAACATTGTCTTTTCTCTTTGTACCGTGGTAGGATAAGCGATTGCGGTCGACCGAAACAATAAAGGTTTTGTCGGCTAGATCTGCCGGTATGCTGTCATCTTTTATTGAAACTGTTAGATATTTATGCGCCGGAGTATGGTCGGTTCCAAATGTATACAGGCCGTCCTTCGCATCAAAATCGACATAGAAATCCTCGTAGAATGTGCCCGCCGGAACAAACACTGAAAAGTTGTCTTTCTCAAAATTATAATCCTTGTCCGATTTTATGAAATAGGTGCCCTGTCTGACTTTGGGAGTCGTATTTGCAGGAAGCGCAGAATATTCGATTGGTATCGAGATAATACTTTTATTATTATTGAAATCGGATACCTCAATACGGTATACATTCGAAATATTCGGTACCACATTCACAATGCCGTTATTTTCGTTGGCGCGAATGATGCTTAACGGAAATGGCTGTTTCATAAATAATTTTTGTACGCGTTGAGAAATTTGTTTGTATCGCGAATAATCGATTAATGCATTCAGGTAACGCGACTCATCAAACGCAAAAAGGTCAAATTGATATCCAAATGCTACATTGCCGTTATGGAAAGCCTCCGCCTTGTAAATTCCGTTTCGGTTTGACGAAAAATTATTTGAATCGTATGCATTGATGCCAAATCCGATTTTCCCTGAGGCAAGCACTTTACCCGCCACATAATTGCCATCGGATTTTTGCGACAGGCTGACAACTACCGGTGTGGTGGAT
>JAEYZX010000176.1 GCA_023427845.1 Bacteroidota bacterium | reverse complement strand
TTCCACAACCGCATAAAACCTGTTGTATATTTCACTTTATCATTTTGAAGCTGTTTAAATATTTGATGACATTTCAGATGATATAAATACAGAAGGAAAACGAAAGCCAATTTTACGTGCATCCACGGCTGTTGCAGCCAAATCGCGCCGGCATCCGTAAAAAACAGCATCCAAAACGCAAATACACTAGTGATGATTGCCGATGGCCAGGTGATGATGTACCACAAACGCGAGGTCATAATTTTGTACTGACGCTGCAGGATTTCCCTTTCGGGCGATGGTTTGCCTGCCGCCTCGATTTGATAAACAAACAGCCGTACGATGTAAAACAGCCCCGCGAACCAGGTCACGACGAATATCAGGTGAAGCGATTTGAGGTAATTATAATAATCCATCCGGTTTTTTGAGTTTGGTTGTCATTTCATTCCGAAGAAACAATCCGGTGACCAGCGTTGCCAGTATGTCGGCTATCGGAAATGAAACCCATACTCCAAAAATACCAAAATAATTGGGTAATATGAGGATTAACGGAATCAGAAAGAATCCCTGTTTGGTAAGCGTCAGCAGCAATGCCTTGAGTGCTTTTCCGGCCGACTGGAAGTACGCCGATCCAATAAGCTGGATTGCGATCACGGGCGATGCCGCAAAAACCCATCTCAGGGCATTGGGCGTTTCTTTAATGATGTTAGGGTCGTCGGTAAACACCGTCACGATCTGCTCGGCAAAAATCAGGATCACACAATAAATTGCAATCGCAAATCCGCCTGCATATTTGATTGCAGTCATAATCGCCTTTTTTACGCGATCGTATTTTTTAGCGCCATAATTAAATCCGGATACAGGCGCAAACCCTTCGGCAATTCCATTCACCGGAAATAGTGCGAACATCAGCATTCTACTGATGATGCCGTAAATGGTGACTGCGTTTTCCCCGCCATGGGCGAACAACGTATTGTTTAGCAGCACCGACAAAATGCTGATTACGCCTTGCCTCGACATCGTGGTTGCGCTTAACGCCGATATTTCACTTACAAGTTTCGGCTGGACGGAAAAATGATGCCATTTTAATCTGAGTTCGCTTTTAAAAACAAAAAACCACCCCACATACAGAAAGCAAAAAACAAAGGAAAGAGCGGTCGCCAACGCGGCTCCCAAAATTCCCCAACCAAAAACTTTTATGAATAGAATGTCAAGCAGGATGTTCCCCACTGAAGGTATTATCAGCGATAACATCGCAAACCGTGCTTTGTCTTCGGCACGGATCACCGTGTTTCCCATCGAGCACAATGCCTGGAGCGGCGCTGCCAACAATACCGGAAAAAAGAATTCTTTCGCCGGCGCGAGGATTTTTCCCTTGGCGCCGAATAATGTCAACACTTCATCGGTAAAGAATAATCCGACACTTACAATTGCCGATGCCAGCAAAAACGTAATCATGATTTGATGCGCGAAAGCCGAATGTCCCTTTTCGTGATTGCCTTCGCCAAGTGCGCGGGACAATACCGAGCTTCCGCCAACGCCAACCGCAAGTCCGATTGAACCAATTAAAAATGCGATTGGCATCACTACAGTCAGTGCCGCAATCGCAAGGGATCCGATCCATCGGCCAACAAAAATAGTATCGACCAATATGTTGACCGTCATGAACAATATTCCGATAGAAGCAGGTACCGCCTGTTTAATCAGTAGTTTCCTGATTTCCTTGGTTCCCAGATCCTCGGTAGATATTGCCATTTACGCCATTGTTTTATCGGCAGTCGCCCACTCGTTGATCCAATTTGAAACCACGTCAACCCATTTCTCGTCGTCGTTCAAACACGGAATCGCCAGAAACTCATCGCCTCCATGCGATTTGAACTGATGATTTGCTTCCATCGCAATTTCCTCAAGGGTTTCAAGGCAATCGGCAACAAAAGCAGGTGTTACAACAGCTAATTTCTTGATCCCTTTTTCAGGCATTTTGTTGATCTCTATATCGGTATAGGGCTCGAGCCATTTATCGCCCGCCAATCGCGATTGGAAGGTTTCGCTGTATTTATCTTCGGGGATTCCCAATAGTGCCACAACCTGACGCGTGGTTTCAAAACACTGGTGGCGATAACAAAACTGATGCGCTGCCGATGGAGTCACACAACATTTATTGTCGATCCGGCAATGCGATTTTGTGACATCGGTTTTCCGGATGTGCCGCTCCGGGATTCCGTGGTATGAAAACAACAAGTGGTCGTACTCAAAAGTGTCGAGGTGCTTCTTGATTGAATTTGCAAGCACTTGTATATAGTCGGGTTTGTTGTAAAACGCAGGAACATCGGTGAAAACCATATTCGGAAAATGCTTTTTGCGAAGTTCCTCGGCCAATACCAAGATGGTCACCGTCGACGCCATTGCGTGCTGTGGATATAACGGAAACAGCAGCACTTCGTTTACGCCTTGATCATGCAATTCCTGAAGTCCGCTGAGGATATTCGGCTGTCCGTAACGCATCGCCAACGCCACCGGAACATCCACTTTAGGTTTGACCTTTTCATGCATTCGTTTCGAGAGCACGATCAGCGGCGAACCTTCGTCCCACCAAATTTTTTTATACGCTTCGGCCGATTTCTCAGGACGTTTGCGAAGGATGATGCCGCGTACAAGCAATGCCCGTAATAAAAACGGAACGTCGATCACAAAGCGGTCCATCAAAAATTCGTCCAGATATGGCTTTACATCTTTTGGTTCGGGGCTTTCGGGCGACCCGAGGTTCACTAACAGAACTCCTTTCATATTCAATTTTTTGTAAAAGTACTTTCGCCACAATTATCGCTGCGGCTATTAACGATTTTTTAGCTATTGTAATTATCAAACCTGATTAGGGTTCATCGACATCAGGTATTTCTTGGGTGTGGTGGCAAATTTTTTCTTGAAAGCCGAAATAAAGTGGCTTGCCGTGCTGTAGCCGATTTTTAATCCGACTTCATTTACGTTGTGCGAACCTTCCTCGAGCAATTTACGGGCAAATTCCATTTTATAATCGAATAAAAAACTATATACCGAATCGCCATAAATCTGCTTAAATCCCATTTTTAATTTTTTGAGATTCAGCCCTACCTGATCGGCAAGTTCCTGCAGGCCGGGCGGCTCCGCCATGTTCGCGATCACAATGTCTTTCGCCTTGCGGATTTTAAGCACGTTTTCCTCATCGATCAAAAACGGGCATTGTTCTGCGTCGGGATCTTCTGTGCGGTTGAAATACAAACTCAACAGCTCGTAGCCTTTGCCTTTATAATACAGTTTTTTTATTGCAGGATGAAGGTTGAAATGGAAAAGCTGGCTCAAGACGATGGCCATCGACGGACTGATATCGCTCTCGTTGTAATACTTTTTGTCTTTGTTTTCGATTGTCAGGAACGGGATGTAATCGGCTTCAGCCGAGAAAAGCGTGTGGAATTTTTTGATTGAGATGATGACTGAAATTACCCACGATTGCGGCGCCAGTTCAAGATTCAAGGGCAGTTCCTTCTGCGGATTGTACAAAAGCAAGGCCTTTTCTTCGCGCAGGTCGAGCGCATAATTCCCCTGATTGAAAATGAATTTGGCTTTTCCTTTTATTCCAAAGTGAAATTGTATCAGTCCGCTTCCAACTTCTCGTTGCGCGCGATACACTTCCATGCTGTCGTTTTGGAAACGGATCAGCGTAAAATCATCTTCGATTTTGATTATTTCATGTGAACCCATAGCGGTATTTTTTTGAATCGAATTTCAACTTTTTGACGATAAATTATTTAGAACGGTTCTATATAAGATGCTTCGCAGGCGTTGATTTCGCTACAAATTTACAAGAAAAAGCCATGTTTCCAGCATTTTGTAGGTAAAATTCCCATAGCGACACAAAAAGTCCTTCCAGCGTTACTTTTTACCTTTCCTTACAAGTAATTTTGTTGCACTTTTAAGAGTGAAAGTTTCTTATGGAAAAAATTACCGGATCGAAGCATCTGTACTTTTATGTGGTTGGCTTGAGTTATAAGAAAGCTGATGCTGAGACTAGGGGCAAATTTAGCCTCGACAATTTATCACGTACGCGTTTGCTGCATCAGGCGAAGGAGGAAGGCATCGAAAGCCTTATCGTTACTTCTACCTGTAACCGCACCGAAATATATGGTTTCGCCGAGCATCCGTTCCAGCTTATCAAACTGATTTGCGAGAACAGCCGAGGTACCGTGGAAGATTTTCAAAAAGTAGGTTTCGTTTATAAAAATCAGGAAGCGATAAACCACATGTTTCGCGTGGGCACCGGGCTTGACAGTCAGATTTTGGGTGATTTTGAAATCATCAGCCAGATCAAAACCAGTTTCAATGAATCACGTTCACTCGGATTAATCAATGCATTTCTTGACCGGTTGATCAATGCCGTGATCCAGGCAAGCAAACGCATCAAACACGAAACCCAAATAAGTTCGGGTGCCACCTCGGTTTCGTTTGCGGCCGTGCAGTACATCATCCGCAATGTTGATGAGGTACGATCAAAGAATCTGCTGCTTTTCGGAACGGGAAAAATCGGTAGGAATACCTGCGAGAACCTCGTCAAACATTCAAAAAACGACCACATCACCTTAATAAACCGTACAAAGGACAAAGCAGAGAAATTGGCCGGCAAATTGAATCTTATCGTTAAGGATTATGCCGATCTGCATCTCGAACTTCAAAAAGCGGATGTAGTCGTTGTCGCAACGGGAGCACAAAACCCTACAATCGACAAAACGATTCTGAATCTTAAAAAACCACTTTTGATCCTCGATTTGTCGATACCGAAAAACGTCAACGAAAACGTTCGCGACATTGAAGGCGTGACGCTGATACACATGGACCATCTGTCACAAATGACCGACGACACACTCGAAAACCGCAAAAAATACATTCCCGCGGCCGAAGCCATCATCGAGGAGGTGCGCGAGGAATTCCTGTCGTGGATGAAAGCTCGGCGATTCGCCCCAACGATCCATGCGCTTAAGGAAAAACTCAATGCAATAAAAATGTCGGAACTTGATTTCCAAAGCCGGAAAATCGAAAACTACATTTAACAACAGCCCGAAATCAAAATAAACCGCATAAACCAAAAAAAAACGACCCACTTTGCGAATCACTTGAAAAGCGACAGTACGATGGTTGACGAAAGCATCGAACTCATCGAAAAAGTATTCCGCATAGAAGCATCCGCGAAATGATCAAAACCATCCGAATCGGGACACGCGACAGCGAACTCGCACTTTGGCAGGCGCACACAGTCGAGAAGAAACTCAATGATTTAGGGTACAAAACCGAGGTCGTCGCCGTGAAATCAACAGGCGATATCATCCTCGACAAACCGCTGTACGAATTCGGCATTACCGGAATTTTCACCAAAACACTCGACGTGGCCATGATCAGCGGGCAGGTCGATATTGCCGTGCACTCGATGAAGGACGTGCCCACCGCATTGCCACACGGAATTGTCCAGGCGGCGGTGCTCAAAAGGGCAAACGTTCACGATATACTCGTCCATAAAGGCAGCCTCGAATTTTTGCTCGACGCCGGCACCATCGCCACCGGAAGCCTTCGCCGACAGGCACAGTGGCTCAACCGATATCCGAATCACAAAGTGGTCGATTTGCGAGGCAACGTCAACACACGGCTGCAGAAATTGAAAGACAACAGCTGGGACGGCGCTGTTTTTGCCGCGGCCGGATTGGAACGCATCAACCTTACGCCTCAGAACCACATCGAACTCGATTGGATGATTCCCGCTCCTGCGCAGGGCGCAATGGTGGTGGTGGCAATGGCCAACGATGATTATTGCATTGAAGCTGCATCAAAACTGAACCATTTCGAAAGCCAGATGGCAACGCAAATCGAGCGCGATTTTCTTAAAACATTAGAAGGCGGATGTACGGCACCAATTGGGGCACTTGCGACCATAGTCGATAATGTGATCCGTTTTGAAGGTGCATTGTTGTCGCTCGACGGAAAACAAAAAATACATATAGAAAAAACAGCCGACGCCACACATTACAAGGTTTTCGGCATAGAATGCGCGGTCGAAGCCCTTAACCACGGTGGCGAGGCCGTTATGGAACAAATTAAATCCGATTTAGGAAAATAAGGAGCTGATTCCTGCTATCCGCTGCAATCTTTTTTGCCACCACGCTGAGGTTTTTTGAATAACTTCTTTTACGCAAAAAAGGATTTCCGCTGCTATCAGGGCTAGGCATCCCACAAAATAGAATATGCCGACACCAATTCGAATACTGTCTACCAAAAAATTGCTTCCCAACCAGAAGCAGTTCCTGCTGAACGCGAATTTGTCGGTCATAGAAAGCGATTTCATAAAAATCAATCACAAGGAATTTGAGTTGGACAAAGTTTATGACAACTTCATTTTCACAAGCCAAAACGGATTTCTGAGTTTTCTCGAAAATCCACAAAGCGAAAAGCTGAAATATAAGAAGGTGTTCTGCGTTGGCATCAAAACCAAACAACTTATTGAAAATCATGGGTTCAATGTTGTCGTTCATACAGGTTACGCCGCCGACCTCGCCGAAATCATCACGCTGGTCCATCCAACAGAACGTTTTACGTTTTTCAGCGGCAACCTGCGGCGCGACACATTGCCTGAAGCATTGACCGGCGCCGGTATTATCTTTAATGAAATTGGAACTTACGAAACCGTATTGACGCCTCAAAAGGTCACATCAACGGTCGACGGCATATTATTTTACAGTCCGTCGGGAGTTGAAAGTTTTTTAAAACAAAACAAAATCACAACCGAAACCTGCTTCTGCATCGGAACAACGACAGCCGAAGCACTTTCAGATACGACAGATAAGATCATAATCGCAAATCAACCCACAATTGAAAACGTGATTATTCAATGTATAAACTATTATAAATAAGCCTCACGATAATTCGGCGAATTCGTGCAATTCGTGGCAAAAAGCACGCAGCAATTGTTACTGATATGATAAAAAACGACCTTTTCCTAAAAGCCCTACGCGGCGAAACCGTTGAACGGCCGCCCGTCTGGATGATGCGACAAGCCGGAAGATACCTTCCCGAATTCATCGCACTTCGCGACAAATACGATTTCTTTACGCGATGTCAAACGCCGGAACTCGCATCCGAAATTACGGTGCAGCCCATCCGTCGTATCGCCCCCGATGCCGCGATCCTGTTTTCCGACATTCTCGTTGTACCACAGGCAATGGGAATTGAGGTGCTGATGAAAGAAAGCGTCGGCCCGTTCCTTCCCAATCCAATCCGCAGCGTTGCCGATGTCGAGAAAGTCATCGTCCCAAACATCGACGAAACACTCAGCTATGTGATGGATGCGATCAAGCTCACAAAGGAAATGCTAAACGATGAGGTACCGCTGATCGGTTTTGCCGGTTCGCCCTGGACGATTTTCTGTTATGCCGTTGAAGGAAAAGGATCAAAGAGTTTCGATACTGCAAAGGGATTCTGCTTTACGCATCCTGAAGCCGCGCATGCCTTATTACAAAAAATCACCGATACGACAATCGCTTACCTGAAGCGAAAAGTCGAATGCGGTGTCAATGCTGTTCAGATATTCGACTCATGGGGCGGAATGTTATCGCCGGTCGATTATCAGGAATTTTCATGGCAATACATCAACCAGATCGTGGAAGCACTTGCTCCTGAAACGCACGTTATCGTATTCGGAAAAGGCTGTTGGTTTGCATTGAATGAAATGGGTAAAAGCAAGGCATCGGCACTCGGAGTCGATTGGACGTGCTCGCCCCGTAACGCACGTTATTTATCGGGTGGCAATATAACTCTACAAGGGAATTTCGATCCTTCGCGATTGTTATCGCCAATCCCGACCATCAAAAAAATGGTCCACCAAATGATAGACGAGTTCGGAAAGGACAAATACATCGTGAATTTAGGCCATGGCATTTTGCCACACATCCCGGTCGACCATGCGAAAGCGTTTATTGATGCGGTGAAGGAGTATAAGTAGTGGACAGCGGTCAGCCCACAGCGGTCAGCTGCTTCCGTAAGTTACAATAGTCATTTAAATATGCTGAAGGCTGAACGCTGAAAGCTGAAAGCTAATGAAAGATAAATTCTACCAATACATACAAAATCTTCAAAACCAAATCTGCAACGCACTTGAAGCTGTTGATGGTGCCGCAAAGTTTCGCGAGGATCTATGGGAACGCCCTGAAGGCGGTGGCGGAAGGACGCGTGTAATCGAGAATGGAAATGTTTTCGAAAAAGGCGGAGTTAATATTTCAGCCGTGCACGGAAAACTGCCCGAATCAATGCAGAAGTTATTTAACGTTGGAGAAGCCGATTTTTTCGCGTGCGGGCTCAGCCTTGTGATCCATCCTAAATCGCCCATGGTGCCAACGGTTCATGCGAACTGGCGGTATTTTGAGATGTATGACGATAAGGGCAACATCATCAACCAATGGTTTGGCGGCGGTCAGGATTTGACGCCGTACTATCTTTTCGAAGAAGATGCCGTTCATTTCCATCAAACGTGTAAAACCGCATGTGACAAACACAACACCGAGTTTTATCCGAAATACAAAAAGCAGTGCGACGATTATTTCTGGAACGCACACCGTCACGAAGCCCGCGGAATTGGCGGCTTGTTCTTTGATTATTGCAAAGCAACCAACGAAATGTCGATGCAGGATTGGTACAGTTTCGTGACCGAGGTGGGAAACAGTTTTACCCAAGCCTACATTCCAATTGTCGAGAAACGCAAAGATTTGTCTTACACCGATGACCAGCGCACCTGGCAGGAAATCCGCCGCGGTCGTTACGTCGAGTTCAATCTCGTCCATGATAAGGGAACGTTATTCGGCCTCAAGACCAACGGCCGTATCGAAAGCATCCTGATGAGCCTTCCGCCACATGTGCAGTGGGTTTATGATCATCAAGCGGAAGCGGGAAGTGAGGAGGAGAAGATGGTTAAGGTTTTGACGAACCCGAAAGAGTGGCTTTGAGCTGACAGTAATCAGCTTTCAGCGAACAGCAAAAAATCGCGATGAAAGAATATAAAAAACTAGTAGTTTGGCAAAAGTCGCATCAGTTGACACTTGATATCTATCAGATTACGTCGAGTTATCCGAAAGAAGAAATGTTTGGCTTGGTAAGTCAGATGAGAAGAGCATCGGGTTCGATTCCCACTAATATTGCCGAAGGATGCGGAAGAAACTCAGATAAGGATTTTTGCAGGTTCTTGGTGATCGCTTTTGGATCGACAAACGAACTGGAATATCAAATAATTTTAAGCACGGATCTGAATTTCATCGAAAGACAACGAAGCCAGGAACTTCTGTTTCAAGTTGAAGAAGTCAGAAAAATGCTCAGTGCATTCATAAGAAAATTACAATAATGTCTAATTAAATTTAGCTGAAAGCTGATTGCTGAAAGCTGACCGCCGCCTATGTTCAACCGCAACCGCCGCCTCCGCACCAACGAATCCATACGATCACTCGTACGCGAAACCACATTATCGCCACAGGACTTCATGCTTCCGATGTTTATCGCCGAAGGGAAAGACGTCAAAACCGCCATTCCGTCGATGCCCGGTATTTTCCGGCATTCGCTCGACAATACGATAAACGAAGTCAAAGAAGCATGGAATTTAGGAATAAAGGCAGTAAATATATATGTAAAAGTCAGCGATAAACTCAAAGACAACACCGGAAAAGAAGCGTGGAACAAAGATGGCCTGATGCAGCAAACCATCCGCGCAATCAAAAACGCAGTTCCCGAAATGATCGTAATGCCCGATGTTGCGCTCGATCCGTATTCGATTTACGGCCATGACGGAATCATCGAAAAAGGCCAGGTCATCAACGATGCGACTGTCGATGCGCTCACGCGAATGAGCCTTTCGCATGCCGATGCCGGAGCCGATTTCGTGGCACCATCCGATATGATGGACGGCCGCGTGTATGCCATTCGCAAAGCACTCGAAGAAAACGGCCATCACAACGTGGGAATCATGAGCTATAGCGCGAAGTATGCCTCGGCTTTCTATGGCCCGTTCCGCGACGCACTCGATTCGGCCCCGGTCGATTTGACCGATGTTCCGCGCGATAAGAAAACGTACCAAATGGATTATGCAAACCGCATCGAAGCGATAAAGGAGACGCTCGACGATGTTGCTGAAGGCGCCGATATCGTAATGGTAAAACCCGGAATGGCGTACCTCGACATTGTGCGCGAAGTCAAAAATGCGGTACATGTCCCGGTGGCGGTGTATCAGGTTTCGGGCGAATATGCGATGGTGAAAGCTGCTGCCGAACGCGGCTGGCTCGACCACGACAAAATTATGATCGAGCAATTGCACTGCATCAAACGCGCCGGCGCCAACATCATATCGACCTATTTCGCAAAAGAAGCCGCGGTGATTTTGAATAAGTAATTGTTGAAGCCAATCCCGCTATCCGCTGCAATCTTTTGCTTTTTAAAGAAAAAACCAAAAGGATTTGCGCTTCTATCGGGGCTAATATGTGTATCATGAATAGAATATTTTTAAGTCTGATTGTGTCCGCAATCTTAATCGGATGCGGCAAAAATGAAGAAAAAAAAGAATCTTTATATCCGGAAACGGAACTTTCGGCAGCCGACAAGCAACTTGCACGCGGCAAGGAACTTTTTGAAGGTGGCGGAAACTGCGTCGCATGCCATCGCCCCGATCAAAAAATCATCGGTCCGAGCATTATCGAAATCGCGAAAATCTACAAAGACCAGAACGGCGATATCGTAGCGTTCCTAAAGGAAAAGGCCGATCCAATCGTCGATCCGTCGCAATATTCGGTAATGAAAGCCAACTTTGCGATCACGAAAAAAATGCCCGAAGAAGACCTGAAGGCGCTGGAGGCCTATATGTACAGCTTCCTGAAATAAAAGCGGTAGTGCCGCATTGTTCGTTAATTCTTTGATTTGTAGCTGCCTTTCCGTAATTTAGGGTTCTGAAACTAAAGATATGTGCCTAAAGTTGCTGCTTCCTGCCCTGTTATTTTCCGCTCACGCAATTGCGCAAACGCCGTTTACAACTAAAGTGGATCCCGATTTTACTTTTGCCACACGCGATACGCTTCCAATCGTAAGCCTTAACGCGCTTGGCAAAATGGCCACATACGATCTGCAGGCACTTCCTTCAAATTATGCGTGGACAAAGGATATCCGTCGCGGTGAAGCAGTTAAACGCTTTGCACTTGAAAATCCGATTCAGGATCCGTGTGGTCGCGAGCTTCCACCTGATGCGTTCCGAATGGCGCGCAATGAAGTACTTTGGCAGACCATGGCCGACAAATGATGTTAACCGCGTCATTTTCCACACCTCTTGGAGTAATTTCGATTACCGGCGACAGAAACGGAATCGCCTCAATTTCAATTCGTGATAACGGAACTGTTTCGGATGAAACTCCATTTGCTTTGCAGTCCGCGACCACTGAACTGAACGAATATTTCGCCGGCAAACGCACCAACTTTACATTTCCGATTAATCCGCATGGAACCAATTTCCAGAAACGCGTTTGGAACGAACTCCGCACCATACCGTTTGGCACAACACTGTCGTACCTCGAACTTTCAAAACAATTGGGCGACGTAAAAGCAATTCGCGCGGTTGCATCGGCCAACGCAAAAAACCCGTTATGGATTGTTGTTCCCTGCCATCGTGTTATCGGTACAAACGGCACGCTGACGGGCTATGCAGGCGGACTCTGGCGCAAAAAATGGCTACGAACATGAAAATCCTTCCCGGCAGCAATCGCTTTTCTGACAATAGTTGTACATTGGTTCCGAAAATGTAAAACCAAATGAAAAAAATTCTGTTTGTTGCTACACTTTTTTTGTCGGTATGCTTTGCAAATGGAATTTTCAGCCGTGTTCAACCATGATGAATAGGTTAAAGAAAATAGCGCTTTGGACGGCCGGGACGTTGATTGCGTTTGTACTGTTATTATATGTTTTGGGATTCGGATACCTGATCACCGCCGTCCGGACCATTTATTTAAACGGCCACACAACCGCGTTTTTGGATGATTATAAGTACTTCGATAATCGGCCAATTGCAACCGGGAATCCGCAACCGTGGGCAATCGCCGCAGATTACAATTCAGTTCAGCCGACCGCCGCACTCGAATCGCTCCACGCGCAAACCGGTACAGTAGCATTTCTGATCATCAAAAATGACAGCATTTTCAGCGAAAGCTATTACGATGGTTATGATAAGGATTCAAAATCGAATTCTTTTTCGATGGCGAAAAGCATTGTTTCGGCTGCACTCGGAAAAGCAATAATGGAAGGTAAAATCAAAAGCCTCGATCAGCCGGTGGGCGATTTCTTTTCGGAATTCCGTAAAGGTGCCGCAGGAAAAATGACGGTCGGTGATTTATCTTCGATGGCATCGGGGCTCGATTGGGATGAATCATATTATTCTCCATTTTCAGTTACGACTCGCGCCTATTTCGACACTGATCTTGCATCTGTCGCGTTGAATCAGAAATCGGTTGAAACACCGGGAAAAACATTTAAGTATTTGAGCGGAAACACGCAATTGCTGGCACAGGTGATCGAAAAAGCGACAGGACAAAGCCTCGCCGACTATGTGTCGGACCGATTCTGGAAACCGCTCGGAGCCGAAAATGAAGCGCTCTGGCAAACCGACCGCGATGGTGGAATCGTCAAGGCGTATTGCTGCATCGCCTCAAACGCGCGAGATTTTGCAAGGTTTGGGAAACTGTATCTTCAGCACGGAAAATGGAACGGTCAGCAGCTTCTCGATTCGGCTTTTGTCGCAAAATCGGTTCGGCCAAGATTTCCCGTATCGCCTGAATACGGCTACGGATGGTGGCTTAGCGACTATAAAGACAAAAATATTTTTTACATGCGCGGACACCTTGGTCAATACGTTATCGTGATTCCTGAAGACAACGTCATTATTGTACGACTCGGACATCATGCCGCGCGTCGTAAAAAAGACAATCCGCATAGCGATGACTTTTTTTCGTATATTGACCAAACTTATAAGATGCTCGACAGCAGATAAATACACGCCAATAATTTTAATATATACGCCATGATTGAAAAACTCAAACTTGAAAATGTCCTGTTCCTGGACATCGAAACGGTTCCTGTTGAATCGGATTTCAACGCGCTCGACGACGAAATGAAACAACTTTGGGAACATAAAACCCAATATCAGCGCAAAGACGAATACACACCCGAAGACTTCTATGACCGCGCCGGAATCTGGGCCGAATTCGGAAAGATCGTATGCATTTCGGTTGGTTATTTCACTTTCAAATCAGATATCAGGACTTTTCGCGTCACGTCGTATTTCGGCGATGAGAAAAAACTGCTTTCGGATTTCAACAACCTGATGAACAATCATTTTTGCGCACCGCAGCATTTGTTGTGCGGACATAACGCCAAGGAATTCGATTTCCCGTTTATCGCCCGCCGGATGATCATCAACCAGATCCCAATTTGCTCCAAGCTGAATCTTTTCGGCAAAAAACCATGGGAAGTTCCGCATCTCGATACGCTTGAACTTTGGAAATTCGGCGATTATAAGCATTTTACTTCACTAAAACTGCTGACCAAAATTCTCGGCATCCCATCGTCAAAAGGCGATATCGACGGAAGCCAGGTCGGCCATGTGTATCATGTCGAAAAAGACATTGACCGCATCGTGACCTATTGTGAAAAAGACGTGATTGCAGTGGCACAGGTATTTTTACGATTAAGAAGGGAAGAGCTGCTCGACGAGAGCGAGATTCTGCATGTTTAATGTAACAATGTAGCAATTTATAAATGTACCAATAAGTATTTCAAGGATGCATTTTTTGATGATTTAAGGCAAGTTGCTTGACTTATGATTTGTTATATTGAAGCAGCCTATCTAAATCAAATTGTTTAATTGTTACATTTACACATTGGTAAATTACTTATTACTTTTACAAAAAAACTCTCATGGTATTAAGCAGGTTCTGGCTGTCGATTTTTATTGCTTCGATTGTTTATATAGTGGCCAGCCTCGCGCTCGATAAAACCTATACGGTCGATTATGTGCTGAATGGAAAAATAGGTGAACCGATCCTGATTTCCGAACAATACAAAGAAAATCTTCCGCGATTCATTGCCGACAGCATCGATGCATCGCCCGAGAAGTCGTATGTTTTAAACAGGAATACTTCCGATGCCGATACGACTTATGTATTCAGCAACAAAACGGTTAAACTCTATAGCGGTGTCCAAAAAACCGACGGACTTTTACCGACTGCGAAGAACACGCTGATGAACCTGATTTTGCCGTTGATTGCATATCTCGCATTCTTTTGCGGACTGATGCAGTTACTGATAGATTCGGGTGCGTCCGAAAGACTCGCCAAGAAATTGAGTCCGGTATTTGTCAAAGTATTTCCATCGGTGCCCAAAAACCACGAATCAATTTCGTACATGACATTGAACTTCGCGGCCAACTTCCTCGGACTCGATTCGGCCGCCACGCCATTCGGATTAAAAGCGATGCAAAGCCTTCAGGAAATCAACCCCGACAAAGACAAGGCGAGTGATGCGCAAATCATGTTCATGTGCCTTCATGCCGCAGGACTTACGTTGATTCCAACATCGATCATCGGATACCGTGCCGCCGAAAATGCAAGTAATCCTGCCGATGTGATGCTTCCGTGTATCATTACTTCGTTCATTGGGACTGTAGCCGCGTTTGTGCTGGTTGGCATCAAACAAAGAATAAATTTCAAAAGTGCTTCGCTGGTGATCGCGCTGTTTGCGGTGATTGGAGCGATTGTCGGTTTGCTGTTCTACATCGGTACCATGGACTTGATTGCGAAGAACGTATTTACGGCAAACCTTTCGGGATTGCTTCTGATTGCAATTATTGCGTTTACACTGATTTTTGCATGGTATCATGAGAAGAAATTCACCGCGCTCGGAACAACAGTATTTGATTCGTTTGTGACAGGAGCCAACAGCGGAGTGAAAACCGGCGTCACCATTTTCCCTTATGTTTTGGCAATGCTTGTTGCGATTTCGTTTTTCCGCAACAGCGGCCTGTTTGACATGATCAGCAACGGAATTTCATTTATATTCTCGCATATCGGCGTGTCGAAAGAAATCACCGATGCGCTTCCTGTTGCGATGTTGCGTCCGTTCAGTTCCGGAGGTTCGCGCGGATTCCTGATCGATTCGATGCGGACATTCGGCGCCGATTCGTTTACGGGCCGCCTCAGCAGTATTTTTCAATGCAGCGCCGAGACAACATTTTATGTGATTGCCGTTTATTTTGGGTCTGTTAAAATTAAAAATACGCGATATACTTTAGGTACGATGTTACTAATAGACCTGATCTGCGTCTTTGTAGCAATATTCGTTGCCAGTTGGTTTTTTTAATTTAAAGTTATAATGGAAACAGACAATAACAAAAACATCTTTGAGATGCAGACCAATGTCGAGTTGGTCCGACGACTCGAACAATTAACTCCCGAAACGAAACCTTTGTGGGGAAAGATGAGCGTTTCGCAAATGTTGAAACACTGTCAGAAACCGATTGAAGTCGCCGAAGGAAAAATGAATGTCAGCGGTGGAATTATGGGATTCTTATTCGGAAAAATGGCTAAGAAAAGCTTTTTGAAGAACCCCGAGTTCAAAAGAAACCTGCCTACGGTGCCGGGC
>JAEYZX010000157.1 GCA_023427845.1 Bacteroidota bacterium | reverse complement strand
GGTAGACACGCCAGACTTAGGATCTGGTGCCGCAAGGTGTGTAGGTTCGAGTCCTATTACCCGCACAAAGCTTCTCAGAAATGGGAAGCTTTTTTTTTGCATGGTTTAAACCTGGGCAAAATACTTGAAAGCAGGTTAAATTTATTATAGCCGCATTATCTATTTTTACGCCATCCCACGCACTGATATTGTCAATTATCTGCTGATATCCGATTGTCGATCGATCCACGCCGTTATTTTACTTTTCAGCAATTCAAGCGGCATTCCGCCCGATTCGAGTAGTTGTTCGTGGAATTTTCGGATGTCGAACTTATTCCCGAGCTGTTCCTCCGCTTTTTTGCGAAGGTCGAGAATCGTGATCTGGCCGATTTTATAAGACAAAGCCTGTCCGGGCATAGCCATGTAGCGTTCGATTTCCGAAATGATGCTTGCTTCGCTTTCTGCTTCGTTATCCGTCGAATATTGTATCGCCTGCTCGCGTGTCCAGCCCTTACTGTGGATTCCGGTGTCGACTACCAGCCGGATTGCCCGATGCATTTCGCCACCAAGCATCCCGAAGTACTGATACGGATCGGTGTAGAGTCCGAGTTCCTTTCCAAGGCTTTCAGTATAAAGCGCCCATCCTTCGCCATAAGCGCCAAACCATCCATATTTTCGAAATTCCGGTAGCACTTCATTTTCAATTTGCAGTGCAATCTGGAAATGATGTCCCGGTATGGCTTCATGCAAGAACAGATCTTCGTCTCCATAGGTATTGTACGAAGTGACATCGGGAATAGGAACATAAAAGATTCCGGGCCGCGATCCGTCGAGATTTCCGGCAACATATTGCGCGGCGGCAGTTTCCTCGCGAAACGCTTCGGTTCGGCGCACTTCAAACTGCATCTTTGGCTGAAGCGAAAACAGTTTGTCGACGTTTGGACGGATGCGCTCGTGAATGGCATTGAAATTCGCAATCACCTGTTCAGGTGATGTGAACGGCATCAGCTCTCTTTTTGTCCGCACATGTTCGAAAAATTCCCTGATGGTGCCGTCAAATCCGACTTGTTTTTTGACAAGTTCCATTTCGCTTTGCAGGCGGGCAACTTCGCGGAGACCGAGCTCGTGAATCTGCTCGGGCGTCATATCCGTTGAGGTATGCCATTGAACCATTGCACGGTAGGCGGCCTGGCCGTTTGGAAGTGCTCCGATTCCGTCGGTCGTTCGGCCAGCAGCGACATATTCCGTTTTTAGGAAGTGCAGCATTTCGGAGAGTTTTGGGTTTAATTTTTCGCGGATTATCGTAGCGTACTTTGAAGCTATTTGATTTCTTTCTTTTTCTTGAAAATGGGCAGGCATTTGGTTGATCGCGGCGTAAAAAATATGTTTTTCCGGTGTATCGTTAATCATCGATTCAAACTGCGGTATCATCTTCATGATGAGTGTCCGTGGTAACACGATATTTTTGGAAATCCCGGCCTTCATCGCCACGCGGGCCGAATCGAGCCATACAGAATACAGTTCCATTCGGGTCGAAAAGTCATTGTAATCCTTAACGGTACGAAACGGTTGGACGTTTGTGCCGCTTGCGAGCATTGCCATCCGTAGATGCAGGCTGTTGAAATGATCTACCGGTAGAAGATGAAGATCGGTCTGCAACATTTTTTTCCCAATTTCCGTTTCCCATTCAATGATTTTATAGCTGATTTTTTGCTCATCTGTAAGTGAGTTGAACGGCACCGTTAAGAGCATTTGCTGATACTTATTATAGAACGCGTGTTTCTTGGTGCGATATTCCTGAGTCATCTCAAGCACGAGCTTATCGTTGTAACCCGGAATTCCGTTTGATGTAGCGCTCAACGGATTCAATTCTAAATAGTCATTGAAATATTCGGTAGTTAGTTCGTCGAATGATGGCGTTGTCTGCAGCGATTTACAGCCGGTGGCCATGCAAACGATGGCTAATGCAATTAAATAGGTTCTCATAAAATCGTATTTACCATAAATATAGCTTTTATATCAATACTGTTAGGTCTCCGTTAACACACTCGTTAGAGGGTTTTGTTTATTTTCGCAAATCACATTCAGAAAACCGTAATGAAATTTATCTTAATTGCAGCCGTGATTGCCGGAAACCTTACCGCTTTCGCGCAACAAAACCAACAACCAATGAACCCATTCCTAGCGCCGTATAACACACCTTATGATGTGCCGCCTTTCGACGAGATTGAGAACAGCCATTTCAAACCGGCAATACTTGAAGGAATCAAACAACATGATGAGGAAATCGCTGCAATCGCGGCCAACCCATCGGCACCTACGTTTGAAAATACGGTATTGGCAATGGAAAATGCCGGCGATTTGTTGCGACGTGCAAATGTGGTGTTCAACAATATGAACTCGGCCAATACAAATCCCGAAATCCAGAATATTGCAAAGGAAGTCGCACCTGCTCTTGCGGCACATCATGACAACACCTATTTGAACGCTAAGTTATTCGAACGTGTCAAAACACTTTGGGACAAAAAGGCGTTGCTCAAACTAAATGGCGAACAGCTTCAGTTACTCGACAAAATGTACAAATCGTTTGTGCGAAGCGGTGCCAACCTGTCCGATTCCGATAAAAGCAAACTTCGGAAAATCAATGAAGAGTTGTCGGTTACGACACTGAATTACGGACAAAATATCTTATCCGAAACAAACAGGTTCGAACTCGTAATAGACAATAAGAAAGATCTTGCCGGTCTTCCGCAGGAACAGATCGATGGTGCCGCTGCCGAAGCCAGGGCCCGAGGCAAAGAAGGGAAATGGGTGTTTACACTCGCGAATTCAAGCGTGATGCCATTTCTTCAGTATAGCTCAAATCGCGAGTTGAGAAAAAAAATTTGGGATGCCTATCAGATTCGGGCCAATCACGACGATGAATCCGATAATAAAGCCAATGCGATCAAACTTGCAAACCTGCGCGGAGAAAAAG
>JAEYZX010000057.1 GCA_023427845.1 Bacteroidota bacterium | reverse complement strand
CGGTCGGAAGTTCATTTCCATTGTAATCCCGGCCGTCCCACTCATCTAAATAATTGAGTTTTTCATACACCACCATTCCGTAGCGGTTTAATATTTTCAATTCGGTAATATGCAGACCCGATAGATCAAACGTGTCATTAGCTCCATCTCCATTAGGGGATATTCCATTCGGAATTGAACACGCAGTACCGCCTACCGACAAATTTTGGGAAGATATGCATCCGTCGGCCGAGGTTGCGGTGAAGGTATAGATTCCGGAAGGCTGGCCGCTGATCGTTACAGGGTTTTGGGTCGAATTGAATCCGTCAGGACCCGTCCACGAAAAAACGGTGCCGTCACTAAATGGCGCATCGGAAGGAGTTGCCGTAAGCACGTATTCGTTATCCTCACATCCGCCTGATACCGTAAATGGTACAACGCTGCCCACGAGCACCTCAACCGACGAAGGTTCAGATTCGCATCCATTTGAAATCGCAATGACCGAGTAGGTTCCGCTGTGATCAGCAGTCAGGTTATCAATAACCGGATTTTGCTCGGTTGACGTAAATCCGTTCGGGCCTGTCCACTGGTATTGGTAAGTGATGGCACCATCAGCATATAGCTGAAATTCCGCATTGCTGCAAGCAACCGCATCTGCCGAAGCAACGGGAGCAACCGGCACGGCACTTAGCACGATTTCTATTGTGGCAGTATCGGTATTCCCGCACCAGCCGTTGACTGTATATTCGAAAGCAAAAGTCCCACTTGTAAATGCCGCGGCATTCCAAACTGTGCTGCCAAGAATAGTACCTGTAGTCATGTCCTGCCATTGCCCTGAGGTATCGGTGGCATCATCCAAAAGACTGAACAATTCAACCGTCCCCGGGTTTTGGCAAAATACTGTTGTAACATCTTCACCTGCATCCGGAAGTGTCCCTTCCGAAGTTATTGTATAACTGATTGTAAAATCGATACACGATGGCGTATTTCCGTCAGCAAATATCCGAACGTGATAGGTGCCCAGATCAGTGCTTACGTCAAGCGGATCAAATTCCAAAACGGGCGATGTGCTCAGTATTGATGTTGGATCGCTCTCGTGCCACCATTCATAATTCAGGAACGAAAATGCCGGTACTGAAAGAGCACCGAGCTGTCCGTCGCAAAAACCTGTAGCGGAAACCACATAGGTAAATGGCTCTGTGGTGTCGTAAGCGCGGTTCGTCAAATTTCCGCATGGATCTTCGACTTCAAATACATAAACAGCAGGCTCGAGCCCGGTAAATATATTGGAAGTTCCGTTTTCTACTACGAACGGCACTCCGTCTTTAGAGGTTATGCGATAGAGCAACGGTGCTGTGCCGGTAGCGTTGACTACGACATCATAGGTGGTAGGGTTACATGAGAAAGAAGCTATCGAATCAATTGAAAGCGTGCTGTTGAACTCGAACGTATACAATTCTTGAACACATTTTACCGGAATAGCCGTCCCATTGCCCAAAGAATCGAACACAAGCATCACGCGAAAAGTACCTTGATACGGAATATTCGGATTCATAATGTTGTTCAACAACGGTATCGCACTATCGCCGTTCGGAACCGCACCTCCAACAAATCCCGTTCCCGGATGACCCCACGTATCGCTCACGGGATCGTACTTTTGAAGGAAATATTGTCGTAGGGTACTTACATTACTCGCAAAGTGAATCATCAAATCGAACGTGCTGCACGCTTCAGTGACTTCAGCGGAAAAATTGAATTGATATCCCGGGATTGTGATTTCGGTATCACGAACATTACCGCATTCGTCGACAGAATGAAATTCATATGTTCCCGCAGGAAACGAATTCATGAAAAAACTACCTGCCGAAATGTGGAAACTCACATCATACGGAAGTTCAGCCGTAAAAGCATCAGGAGCATCGGTAATGGTCACCGAAACTAAATCGCCGTTGCCACTTGATGCGTTGACTGAACCGAAACCGATTTCACAACCGGGAACTGTTGAAAAGCTCAATGGCAGCACTTCATATTCAGGATCGTATTCGGTTGTCACGATGGCAGTATTTCCACACGAGTCTGTAATGCTGACCGTATACTCACCTGATGGCACCGGAACAGAATCGCTGTAATAAGACGCAGGGGTCATAAAAGGACCGGGATGATCGCCATTGAAAAGGCTGGGGTCAAATCCGTCCGGCGCAGATAAAAAGGTAATCTCATAAGGACCAACATAAATCGATGGCACAACTACCAACGCAAAAAAACATTCGTTTGGCGATTCGGATACTGTAACCGATATGGATTCCTGTATGATATTGGTTAAAGAAAAAACATTTCCGCACGCATCGGTCACATCAAGGTCATATTGGTATTCCTGGCCATGAAAAAATGGAATCGGTGTCTGCGCTGTTACGTTTAAGGGCGAGCCCACATTGATTTGTGTATTAATAACCACCGGAGGTCCCGTTGGCGGATAGACCGTGTATTGCAGCGAAAGCGGATATTTTATTGTATTCCCCGGAAGTGCGGAAATAGCATTCGCAACTCCGACAGTATTACACGATGGCAGCGGTCCTGTCGGAATAATACCTGGAGCAATTGTGAAATTCCCAGGTGTTGAAGTAAGAATGTAAGGCGACGAATATGCAGCACCACAAATATCGTAAACCCTGATTTGATAGGATCCATCAGGCAATCCGGTAAATACATTTGATGCCTGAGGCGGGAAGGTAACCGGACCTGCCAAAATCTCATATAATACGCCAGTACCCTGCATCACATTGATTGTAAGCGTACTGTTGCCTCCACAAGAAAGCAGTTGAAAACCAAAGGCGATATCCACATGCGTGAAAAGAATGGTCGCGTCCTGTTGCTGCGTACTTGTCTCGCCTGCCAGGGTTTGTGTTGCGATGACGCGATAGTCACCTGCAGTTAATCCGCCCAAAGTATTGGCTGCGAGAGTTGCGATTGGAGTGGTAAGATTCGGGAGCTTGTATACATTATACAAAACTGATGACCCCGGCTGGGTATCAGAAACCGTAAATTCCAAACTGCCATTCGCCGGACACTGTTCGTGGTGTGGCGTTACAGTTAATGTAAATGGCGGAAGTTGGGCTGTTGCGGTTTGCGGACAAAAAACAAAGAAACATAGAAATGCGGCAATAAGGAACTTGTAATTTTTTTGCATATGTCGTGTATCTACTTTCTTACAAGATACATGAAAATGAAACAGTTGCGCCGAATATAAAATTACTTATTCACATTTTTTACTGTGGTTTTGTACTTTAACTTTTGACAGCCATTGCCGTTATCCTCTTGATTTCCTGTTCTTTACTTTTCGGATAAATCAAAAGCACATCATCCTTATCCACAATTATATAATCATCCAGGCCGTCGATGATTATAAGTTTCTTGGCATCGGAGCGAATAATATTATTTGAAGCATTTTCAAGTATCACCGTGGCATTCACAACCGCATTGTTTTGTTCGTCCTTTCCGAGCTTTTCATGTAATGAACCCCACGTTCCAAGATCGTTCCAATCAAAGCCAGCACGAAACACATAAACATTCCGAGCATGTTCCATTATGGCATAATCAATTGAAATGTTATCGGCAGCTGCGTAATTTTCTTTAATGAAACGATCTTCATCTGGTGTGTTATAAACATCGAAACCTCTTTGAAAAAGCGCAGTCATCTGTGGCTGGAAACGTTCGAACGCTTCCAAAATCGAATTTACGCTCCAAATGAAAATACCGCCGTTCCACACAAAATTGCCTTTTTCGATGAATGCTTTTGCGGTTTCATAATCGGGCTTCTCCCTGAACTGAATTACTTTGTTGATATCACCTTTGGACTTTTCATGTTCGATGTAGCCATAACCGGTATTTGGAAAAGTCGGCTCAATTCCAAGGGTCATCAATGAATCATTTATGGTACAAAACTCAAAGCATTGTTTCAAATTGTCAATAAACGCCGCCTCGTCTTCAATCCAGTGATCGCTAGGGGCAACAACCATAACGGCATCGGGATTCATTTTTTGAATCTTCAACGACGCGTATAAAATACACGGCGCAGTATTTCGCATTGCCGGTTCAAGAAGGATATTTTCCTGTCGAACCATCGGCAGTTGTTCATGTACGAGCGAATTGTATTTCTCGTTTGTAAGCACTAATATATTATCAGAAGGAATCAGCTTGGCTAATCTGTTGAAGGTTTTCTGAATCAGTGTTTCCCCTGAGCCAAGCAAATCTTGGAACTGCTTTGGGAAGTCAACTGTGCTGACAGGCCAAAATCGCGATCCGACTCCGCCTGCCATTAGTATCGCATAATAATTATCGTTCATCATTTTTTTTCCAATAATTACGAAGGTAACAATTCGACTTCAGCATTCGGGTTAAAAAGATACATCCTTCCCGATTTCACTTCCTCGCATTCGTATCGTTTGACGCGAAGCGCGCCTTTTCTGAAAATCTTTCCATTATGGATGCGAAAAACGCTGCCATACGGAATCTCGAAAATAAAATTTTTATCGTTTTGAGCATCAAATTGTTTTAGCGCAAGTGATAAAGTCGCATCGGTATCGCTGCTTGCGGCAGGATTTTTAAAATGACGCGCCAGAAGCGGAAGTAATTGCGAAGGAAAAATTTCAGGCCGGATGAACGGGACCATCATCCGCTGAAATGTGAACTTCCATTCGTTGCCATGCGGCTTGATATTCCGCCCGAACTTCTCGAAAGCAACCAAATGTGAAATTTCATGTATAAGCGTAATCAGAAACCGATACTTATTCAGGCTGGCATTAACGGTAATCTCGTGTTTTCCGGAATGGCCGCGTCTGTAATCGCCATGACGCGTAACACGCTGGTTCACGATTTTTAAATGGACTTCATTCCTGACGATGAGTTCAAACACAGCTTTGACAGCGTGTTCCGGCACATATTTCGCTAGCGTCGCATCCATTTGAAATCTTAGAAATTAGGGTGTGCTTGCCGATACCTGAAGCACTTTACCATTATAATATTTATTTCCTGTTAAGGTAAAATCGAAAATATACCTGGCCATTTCGGCAGCGGTCAGCGGCGCTTGATACCCGGGAAAAGCCTCAGCAAGCATCTCGGTCTGCACCGATCCCAACGCAAGGACGTTAAATGAAATCCCGTTTTCCTTATATTCTTCGGCAAGCAATTCCGATAATGTGATTACGGCACCCTTACTCGAACTATAGGCCGATAAACCTGCGAATTTTACACTTCCCTGGATTCCTCCCATGCTGCTGATTGTTACCACATGACTGCCCTTTCCTAAAAACGGCAATGCAATTCTCGTTAGCGATGCCACGCCAAAGACATTCACGCGATACGTCTTTTCAAAATCGGCAACAGTTGTTTCGGAAAACGGTTTTGAAACCAAGGCACCCGCATTATGAACAATTGCGTCGACGGTTTTCCAGGTCCAAAGAAATTCGGATACTGATGTCAAATTGCTTTCGTCCGAAAGATCGACTGGCAGACAGGTGACGTTTTGATGGTCTATCAGTTTCTGGTGCGTTTTTCGCGAAAGTGCCAAAACCCGATGTCCTGCATCAGCAAAAAGCAATGCAAGCTCCAAACCTATCCCTCTGCTCGTACCTGTTACTATGATGTTTTTCATGCTCGATTTTGGAATGTAAATATACAGAAACCGGCCACGAAATCACGAATACTAAATTTAGATTTGTGATTCGGGGCCAGTCTATTTTACTTCGGTTTTTAAAGCATTTTTGTCCTACTGCAAAATGCTTCGGGATATTACGATCTTTTGAATTTCGGAAGTACCTTCGTAAATCTGCGTAATTTTCGCATCACGCATAAAACGCTCAACGTGGTATTCTTTGACATATCCGTTCCCACCGTGTATCTGTACGGCTTCGATTGCCGTGTCCATTGCCACCTGCGATGCGAACAGCTTTGCCATTGCTCCGCTTAAATCGTAATTTCTGTGCTGATCTTTATCCCAAGCTGCCTTCAAACAAAGATGACGTGCCGCTTCAATGTTTACCGCCATATCGGCCAATTTGAATGCGATTGCCTGATGTTGTGAGATTTCCTTTCCGAATGCTTTGCGCTCTTTTGAATATTTCAGCGCTAATTCATATGCTCCGGATGCGATTCCCAACGCCTGGGATGCAATTCCGATTCGGCCGCCCGCCAATGTTTTCATCGCGAATTTGAATCCGAAACCATCTTCACCTATACGGTTCTCCTTCGGAACCTTTACATCGGTGAACATCAACGAGTGTGTATCCGACCCGCGAATCCCGAGTTTCTGTTCTTTCGGTCCGACCTCAAAACCGGGCATGTCGCGTTCTACAATTAGTGCATTTATACCTTTATGTTTCTTATCCGCATCGGTTTGCGCAATTACAAGGTAAACCGACGCAGTATTTCCGTTTGTGATCCAGTTTTTGGTTCCGTTCAGCAAATAATGGTCTCCCATATCGATTGCCGTCGTTTTTTGTGAAGTGGCATCGCTTCCCGCCTCAGGTTCCGATAAACAAAACGCCCCTATAATTTCGCCGGAAGCCAGCCTAGGAAGGTATTTCTGTTTTTGTTCTTCGCTGCCAAACGCCTGCAAACCCCAGCATACAAGCGAATTATTAACCGACATCACGACCGATGCAGATGCGTCGACCTTAGATATTTCTTCCATTGCCAAAACATATGAAATCGTATCGAGTCCGCTTCCGCCATACTGCGGATCCACCATCATTCCCATGAAGCCCAACTGCCCCATCATTTTTATTTGTTCGGTGGGAAACATTTGTTTTTCGTCCCTTTCGATGACTCCCGGCAATAATTCGTTTTGAGCAAAGTCTCTTGCGGCCTTCTGAATCATTAGGTGTTCTTCGGTCAGATTAAAATCCATATTGATAAAAAATGAGATTGATATTTTCTTAAAAATTGTGGTCAAAGATACTTTTTAATTGTGAGTTTTTCAATTCTGGTTTGTAATTTTGAACGATGTCAAAGGAAAACTACAACGTTGTCGGAGTGATGTCGGGCACTTCACTCGACGGCATCGATCTTGCACATATAAAATTCAGCATTACGGATAATGTCTGGACTTTTGAAATCGGTAAATGCGAAACGGTAGCTTATAGTCGGCAGTGGGTTGCCCGACTTAAATCGGCCGTTGATTACAATGCTGAAGAACTAAACGACCTCAATTCCGACTACACCTTTTTGCTCGGAAATACCATCAAATCTTTTATTTCCGATATCGAAAACCTTGATGCTGTTTGCTCGCACGGGCACACGATCCTACATCAGCCTCAAAATGGATACACGCTCCAAATTGGAAATCTACCCGAGATTGCCAACATTATAGGAATAACTATTGTCTGTGATTTTCGGGTTTCCGATGTGAAGCTTGGCGGGCAGGGCGCACCGCTTGTACCGATTGGCGATCGGATTTTATTCCCGGATTACGATTATTGCCTGAATCTCGGCGGATTTGCAAATGTGTCTTATGAGGCCGAGGGCAAAAGAATCGCGTTCGATATTTCGGCAGTAAACACGGTCCTGAATCATTATGCAAATTCTTTCGGAAAAGCGTACGATGACAAAGGAAGCATTGCTGCTTCGGGAAAACGGAACGAATTATTGCTTCAACAACTGAACGGTCTTAAATATTACAAGATGGCGTATCCAAAATCGCTCGGTTTTGAATATGTCAAAAAAACGCTGCTTCCGCTCATGGAAACTTTTTCAATTCCTGTTGAAGACAAAATGCACACGTTTTGTGAACACGTGGCGGTCCAGATTTCGGAAGCATTGCCCCTGCCAACAGGTAAGTTATTGATAACAGGCGGCGGCGCTTATAATGATTTCCTGACCGGATTGATACAGCATCATCTGCCCGATATGACCATCAGCATCCCCGGCCAAAAAATACTTGAATATAAGGAGGCGCTTATTTTCGCGCTGCTCGGCGTACTCAAATTGAGGGGAGAAATAAATGTGTTGAGCAGCGTTACCGGTGCAAGGCATGACCATAGTAGCGGATTTGTTTATGGCTGTGGGAACAACGAAATCACCTGATCGCCATAATAATCACCGTTCTGAATATTTGAAACGATCTGATGATTAAATTATAGATGTAAATCAGCAAAGGTTTGAACATCGGCAGCAGCATGCTAAAACGTGGAATCTGCCCCTAAACTCCGATTTGATTTCTTTATTCGTGAATTCGTGGCAAAAGCTTTTTCTAAGCCTTATATTTGCACATCAATAAAATCAACACTTTATAATGAAAGACCTACTTCAAAAATTCGAGAATAAAAGACCTGAAATCGTTTTTAACTGGAAAGATTCCGAGACCGAAGCCGAAGGATGGACGGTGATAAATTCACTCCGCGGCGGTGCTGCCGGAGGTGGGACAAGAATGCGAAAAGGACTCGACATGAATGAAGTCCTGTCTTTGGCTAAAACTATGGAAGTCAAATTTTCGGTTGCCGGACCGGCTATTGGCGGCGCAAAATCGGGAATCAATTTCGACCCGAACGATCCACGAAAGGATGCTGTATTGAAGCGATGGTTCAAAGCGGTTTCCCCACTATTGAAAAACTATTATGGAACCGGCGGCGATTTAAATGTTGACGAGATCCACGAAGTCATTCCGATGACCGAAGAATGCGGCGTCTGGCATCCGCAGGAAGGTGTTTTCAACGGCCACTTCAAACCGACCGAAGCCGATAAAATCAACCGAATCGGCCAATTGCGCCAAGGCGTCATTAAAGTGATCGAAAGCGACAAGTATTCTCCCAGCGTTGACCGAAAATATACCGTTGCCGATATGATTACCGGATATGGCGTGGCCCAGGCGGTGCGTCATTATTACGATATCTACGGCGGAAACATAAAAGGTAAAAAAGCAATCGTTCAAGGATTTGGAAATGTCGGCTCTGCCGCCGCGTACTACCTTGCTGAAATGGGAGCTAAAGTTGTGGGCATTATCGACCGCGATGGTGGAC
>JAEYZX010000187.1 GCA_023427845.1 Bacteroidota bacterium | reverse complement strand
GGTCAGGATCGGCCGGTTTCGTGATATAATCAACGCCGCCCGACTCATAACCACGCGAAATAAACTTTTTTTGGATATTGACCGCTGAAAGGAAAATCACGGGAATGTCTTTTGTACGGTTGCTGCCCATAAGAATCTCAACAACTTCATAGCCGTCCATTCCGGGCATCTGAACGTCCATTATAATCAGCGAGTAATTTGTTTTAAGGATTTTTTTTAGCGCCTCCTCGCCCGATTCCGCCGTATCGACCGGCAGGTTGTGAAGCTGCAATATTTTTTTGAGGGCAATAATATTTGCCCGTGTATCGTCAACAATTAATATCATATTCTGGTAGAAATAAGCCTCTCGAATTTTTATTGCGAGGCAATTTTTTCGCGTAACTGTAAAAATAGAAAAAAAGGACGAGTAGCGTTAGCGTTATTAAATTTTTCGATCATCACGAAATCAGATGCTGTGCCGGCAAGTATTTTATTAACTTGCAGCATGTGCTATTATACCGAACAGAAAGAGACGCTTAAGAAAGTCGCAACCCGGTTCAGGGCTACGGCCGATAATCCCGATAATTTTTTGCAATCCGATTATATTGTGGGATTTGAATACCGCAATCTGCCGATCATCAAAAACACCTCGCCCGAAATCATAACCACAAATCACACATGGGGACTTATTCCGCAAGGACGTGAAATAGATTTCCGGAAAAATACGTTGAACGCACGAATCGAAACAATCGGGCAAAAACCGAGTTTCCACGCATCAATCAACAACCGCTGCCTCGTTATCGCAACGGCATACTTCGACTGGCATTGGGATGATCCGAAGGGCAAAAGCAAAACAAAGTACAGAATCAATTCAAGCGAAGATGAAATATTTGCATTTGCAGGGCTGTTTTCAAGCTGGACCGACCGTACCGGAAATGATATCAATACGTTTACGATTGTCACAACGCAGGCCAACGAACAAATGCGGTACATCCACAACCGTAAAGCTGACGAAAATGATCAACGCATGCCGGTAATGCTCCGAAGAGGTGACGAAAGTAACTGGCTTGACCAATCGAATCCCGTTGCCGA
The DNA here is from genome assembly GCA_023427845.1 of Bacteroidota bacterium. Lineage (GTDB taxonomy): Bacteria > Bacteroidota > Bacteroidia > Flavobacteriales > Flavobacteriaceae > Flavobacterium. The sequence goes on along the minus strand of JAEYZX010000187.1, from coordinate 14,743 downwards.
TTTTGCTTATCCAAATTACAAGCAGCACCTGATTGGTTTTCCTGTTTGATGCTTGCTTTTGGACTTTCTGAAAAATAAGTTAAAGAATTTACTATATTGCAGTATTGACTGAACTCCCAAGAAAAATAACTCAATATCTTAACTTATATGAAGAAATTTCTACTCTCTGTCTTATTTTTAACAGGTTCTTTAATTTATTCGCAGCAATGCGTCGAAAGGGTCACTACCGCAAATTATTCCGTAACCGCATTTCTTGAAGACGGCGGAATTTACACATGGGGTTTCAACCAATGGGGCCAGTTAGGTAACGGTACATTTGTCGCTCAAAATTCGCCTGTGCCAATAATCAATGCAGGTTCATGGGCCGATGTAAGCCACGCGAGGATGCATACCGTGGCGCTTCATCACGATGGAACAGCCTGGGCCTGGGGAAACAACTCAATCGGACAATTGGGCGATGGCACAATAATCGATAGTCCGTCGCCGGTACAGGTTGGCACCGTTACGGATTGGATTGCAATCTCAGGAGGAAACCTACATTCGGTAGGCCTGCGGTCGGATGGCACGCTTTGGGGTTGGGGAAATACTGCCGGGCAGGAATTAGTTAATTCGGCCACCCCCTATTTTACATTACCTATACAAATCAGCCCCGACACCGACTGGGATAAGGTTTACGCGGGTTTTTTTCGGACTTTCGGGATAAAAACCGATGGGACACTTTGGGGCCGAGGCCGTAATCTTGACGGTGCGGTGGGTGTCGGACACAACGGTGCAGTAATTTCGTTCACACAAATCGGAACCGACAATGACTGGCTTAAAATCTCGACAGCCCGCGGTAATCACACTATGGCATTAAAAACCGATGGGACGCTTTGGGCATGGGGATCCAATGAAAATGGAAGGCTTGGCGACGGGACTACAATAAACCGTTTCTCACCCGTGCAAATCGGCAACGATCATTGGAAAGACATATCGGCCGGAGAATTCCACGTTATCGGCATAAAGATGGATGGAACCTTATGGCAATGGGGAAGTTACGGGTGGATTGACGGCGTGATGATGATTCCAAACAGTTCGGTTCCGGTTCAGGTAGGAAGTGACAACGACTGGAAAAGCGTTTCGGCGGGCTACAGCACATCGCACGCGATCAAGGAAGACAATTCACTTTGGGCATGGGGTTATAACGGTGGATGGCTTGGCGACGGCACTACAAATTCAACTCCCACACCAACCATGATAATCGGATGCGCCCTTGCTACTGATGATTTCGCTGCCAATGCAGTATCTGTTTATCCGAACCCTGCACAAAGTGTTTTGCAGTTCTCAGTTAATTCTGATTTGGCGCGGTATGAAATTATAAACATGCTTGGTCAAAAGGTCAACTCGGGTAAAATCAATACAAATCGGATTGATGTTTCCGAGCTTGCAAAAGGCGTTTATATTGCTGTTTTCGAATTCGCTGACGGAAAAATCAATAAAGTCAAATTCATGAAAGAATAGCAATTTAAGTTTGGAAGACAATTTGAGTGAAGAGGTTTTTTTCCAAATTAATGATTGACCGGAAATACGACCACAAACTCGGCTCCTTCACCTTCATGCGATTGCGCATAAATTTTCCCGCCGTGGTTTTCGGCGATTTTTCGGCACATTGCAAGGCCGATACCGGTGCCTTCATACTGTCCGCGTCCATGCAACCGCTGAAAAATGCTAAATATCTTCTCGGCATATTGTGGTGAGAATCCAATTCCGTTATCCTTAAACGAAATGCTGTGGTAGGCACTTGCGGGACCCTGCAACCCTAGATTCTGCAATTGCTGCTGATTGACCGGCCGGCCGGAAATCTGAATTTCAGGTGAAACGTTGGCGCGGCTGTATTTCAGCGAATTGCTGATCAGATTGTGGAACAACTGCGCCATTTGGAGCGGGATGGCATCAATCACCGGTAAATCTGAAACGGAGATTTTTGCGTTTTTTTCGTCGAGCAGAAAATCGAAATCGGCTATTACATCGGTATATATGCCCTGAAGATCTGTGGTGACGAACGCATCATTTTTTTGGGAAAACTGCGAATAGTTCAGAATATCGGCCACAAGTTTAGACATGCGTTGTGCCGATGCGCCAATTTTCTCCATATGCCGTTTGGACTGCTCTGATGGATCTGAGATGCTGCCGTTCAGCAATCCGGTAAACATCGTTATCTTTCGCAAAGGTTCCTGCAGGTCATGAGAGGCAATGTATGCGAACTGCTCCAATTCGGCATTCGATTTCTTAAGGCGATCGTTTGTCTGCTCCAGCTCCCGCGTCCTTTCTTTTACCACCGCCTCAATTTGATGCCTTGCGAGAACTTGCGCCGTTACATCGATCGCGATCGCCATGATGCCCCAAATGTTTCCATTTCCATCGCGATACGGTTCATAAACGAAATTTACATATACCATTTCATCTTTCCCTGAACGAATAAGATTGATTGCCATTTCGTTCGCCTTAAAAGTTTCGCCGGTATTGTAAACGTTCCACAGAAGCTGTTCGATGCCCTGATTTTGAGCATCGGGAAGCCCATAAAAAAGCGGACGATACATAACTTCACTTCTGTCTTTCCCCCAAAGCTCGATCATTGCTTCATTCGCAACCTCAACAATATATTGTGGCCCACGTAAAAGGCACATTGCGACAGGCGACTGCAATATCATCATCCTGAAATTCCGTTCGCTTTCGCGTAGTGCCATTTGTGCGACATTAAGGTCGGTAACATCGGCTGCGGTGTTCATAACGCCATATACCGATCCGTCGGCATCGAATAGCGGCGTGAAACTGTAATTGAAATAGAAGGTTTGCAATTTTCCGCCAACTTCCAAATCGACTGCCCTGTTTTTAGTGTGAAAAGCGATTCCTGTTGTAAAAACATTTTCAAGCTGTTCGTAAATATCCTGGCCCTCTAATTCCGGCAGGGCTTCAGCATAGGTTTTTCCGAGTACCGAAGCATCGCGTCCCCATGCGTTTAATATCGCCTGGTTCGCCATTTCGATCCGCATTTCTTTTCCGACATAAACTCCAATCGGAAACGGCGCACTATCAATAAAACTCTTCAACTTGTGAGCGCTTTGTTCAAGTGCTATCCTTGATTTTACACTTGAAGTGATGTCTTGAATGATTCCTGTCAGCACCGGGGATTCGCCGTTTTCATCGTGCAGCTGTCCGATAGATCTCAGGTAATGCAATTCGCCCGTACCCGGATTTGTGACTCTGAAAGTGATATTATGCCTCCTGTTCTCCTGACTGGTCGAGATTTCCGAAAATGCGCTGAGCAAAACAGAATAATCATCCTGATGGACCGTTTTCAGCATTTCACCCAATGGAAGGTTCGTTACGTTAACGCCGAGCCATTCCATGATTTGCGATGAAAAACTTACAATGTTGTTTCGAAGGTCGATGCTGAAGACTCCGAGGCCGCCTATTTCAACCGCCAGCTCAAGGCTTTTCTCTTTTGCTGAGAGCAGCATGCGGTCGGTATGCAGTGTCGTGACATCATTGATGATTGCTATCACACCGGTGGCATTTGAATATCCGGGTTCCAGATACGGCTGGAGGACTAAATTCAGATACAATTTCTCACTGAATCCGTTCCGGTTGATGACAAAAGGCGCGTCGGTTGACTGATACAACTTTCCTGTGAGCAGGACATCGAGCAGCAGATGGTGAAAGCCCTGATCAATTAGTTCCGGAAGTGCTTCGCTCAGGGGTTTTCCAATTATAGTCTTGTCCTTTCCCCACAATTTTAGCGACGGATCGTTTGCAAGCGCAATGGTCAGCTCCGGGCCTTTAAAAATATGGAACGCGACGGCAGATTGCATAAAAAGGTTATGCACCGATTCAAGCGATTTGATTCGTTCGTCCTTTTTATCGGACTGCACCTTGTGGGTCACATCGATAGCCGTATGGATGATATACCTAATTTCGCCGGCATCATCCAAAACCGGGGTATGGATAACCGTCCAGTACATTTCGACGAAAGTGCCGTCGGGCTGGCCAATGTCGTAGCGCTGAACGTCAATCTGATTCTTCATTTTTTCGGAAATGCATTTCGCAAGTGAATTCCGTACATCATTCGAAACATTCGGGGCATCTGGATTATCGGGGAAATACGTGAATAGGCCGCTGCCAATAAGAACATCCTTAGCAACGCCCGCGAAAGTTGCAAATTCATCGGTCGAAGCAACAACCGTATAGTGCGGCGCATCGGGCAATATTAGTCCGCTTGCGCCGGGAAGTGCATTAAATGTTTTAAAATCAGGGGGTAATGAATGTTTCAAATCCATACAACAGTAATAAATTCCTTTTCAAAGCTATAAAGCTAAAATAGTAATTAGAGGCAGAATTTAATCTTTTACGGTAAAAAAATAAAACGCCGTTTGAAAGCATTATAATGCCCGCTAACGATTCGAAAAAATTTTACCCTATTATTATTTTGCTACTTTTAGCAAAAATTTGCCCGATGAAGAAAATATTCGTTTTAATTATGGTTGTCCTGTTCTGCACGCACCTGGCCGAAGCCCAATGTTGGACAAAGGTTTCAAGCGGATGGTTTCACAATGTGGCAATACAAACCGATGGGACTTTATGGGCCTGGGGACGGAATAATTTTGGGCAGCTGGGCGATGGATCGAATATAGACCGCACATCTCCGGTTCAGATTGGATCAGGGAACGACTGGGCTTTCGTGGATTCGGGTGACTATCATACAATAGCGATAAAGAACGACGGTACGCTTTGGTCGTGGGGGCAAAATGATTCCGGGCAGCTCGGTGACGGCACATTTACGAACCGAAACACTCCGCTGCAGATAGGAACCGACACCAATTGGCACAGCGTTTCACTTGGGACAAAATTTACGCTGGCACTTAAATCCAATGGTGAAATATGGGGCTGGGGCGAAACGGGATCAAATCAACTGGGAATCGGGATCAGCGCACTTAATCAAAATGTTCCCGTACATGTTGGCACGGATGCCGACTGGATCGCCATAGCGGCCGGTGCTAATTTTGGACTCGCAGTAAAAACGAACGGAACACTGTGGGGCTGGGGCGATCATAACAATGCCGCGCTGGGTAACGGCCAAATTACAGGAACTACCTTACATCCGACACCATCCGGCGCAGCAACGAATTGGGCTGCAATTGCAACCGGTAATACTACAACTTTGGCACTTAGGTCGGATGACACTTTGTGGTCGTGGGGTGGAAACACTTTCGGGGCTTTGGGCACAGGAGCCGCAGCAAACGATCCTTCTGAAATTCCGATGCAGGTCGGGAATGCCTCCGACTGGGCCTATATTTCGATGGGACGCTATCATTCCTACGGATTGAAATCCGATAACACCTTATGGATCTGGGGACGAAACAACGCAGGCCAAATAGGCGATGGCACTACCTCCGACCGGTTTATTCCGTTGCAGGTCGCGAGTGGCACCACTTGGCTTTCAGCGGTGGGAGGCGACCTACATTCGATCGCCATTTCAGAAGATTTTTCACTCTGGTCTTGGGGCGGAAATGCTTACGGCCAACTCGGCGACGGGACATCCATAGGGAAATTGGTTCCGACACCCGTTGGCATTCCATGTTCACTTGCAACTCTTCCTGCATCCCGGCTTTCGATTACGATCAGCCCCAATCCTGCTGACGACTATTTCACCATCTCGAATTTACCCGCCATCCCCAACATGACCATTACCATAATCAATCTTTTAGGCCAGACTGTTGCTGCCTATCAAAAGTTGCCCGATCAAAACCTAATCGATATCCCGGTTAGAAGTTTGCAGAGTGGCATATACATCGTCAAAGTCATTTCGGCAGAGACCACTTTCAGCAAAAAAATCAGCATTCAATAATCTTATTTTGTACGTGATATCTTACTATTATAGTAGAATTATGTAGTTCATCGATTTTTTGTGTACTTTAACTGATCTGCTGGGATTTTTATTAATTTTATCGCCCCTAAATTAATTTAAATGAGATTCATTACACAATTCCCACTTCTTGTTTGCCTACTTTTTATCAACTTCGATGCTCAGGCTCAAACTTCAAATTGTTCAAATACAACAACGTGGAATGGTACCAATTGGAATCCTGCACCTCCAACCAATGAGAGCGTTGCAATTTTTACAGGAAATTACGACTCCACCGGTGATTTATCCGCCTGTTCGGTAGTAATTGAAAATGGCGCTGTTGTGACATTTAAAGAAGTGGGCGCATCTGGCCACACATTAAGGATCGAAAACGAATTCCAAATTACAAACGGATTTTTAGTATTTGAAAACAATACTTCGCTGATCCAAATCAGCGATGCAGAAAACATTGGGAATATTACCTACAAACGCCGCACGAAGGCTATTAATGAATATGATTTTACCTATTGGTCATCGCCGGTCAGCAATCAAACCCTGCATGCGTTGTCACCGGATACCAGCCCGGATAAATACATGGAGTACGATGCCGCTTCAAATAGCTGGGGAATCATTCTAAACGGAAGCGCGGAAATGCAGCCGGCAAAAGGTTACATTGTTCGCGGACCGGAAAACCAGGTTGAATTTCAGACCTATAACGCTAATTTTACAGGTGAGCCACACAATGGCACGATTAGCACTGCTATTGCGGGTCCGGGAAATTATAACCTTATCGGAAATCCATATCCAAGCGCTGTGGATGCCGACTGCTTGATCAACGATAGTGAAAACAGCGCGATGAATGGTGCATTGTACTTTTGGACACACAACCTGCCGATTTCACAGCAAGGGAACTTTTTTAATTACAATCTTAACGACTATGCTGTTTATAATCTGTTGGGCGGAGTTGGCACGGGGATAATTTTTGACTCCAGCCATGAAATAACTACCGAGCGTCCGACCGGTAAGATTGCCGCAGGAACCGCATTTTTTGTGAAAGGTTTATCTGAAGGATCCGTGAAATTTAAGAATAGCATGAGATTAGGAAGCGAAGAAGAACAAAATTCGCAGTTTTTCCGCTCATCAGACACTACTACCAGCGCTACGGTTTCACAATGTGCGGTCGAAAAGCATCGATTATGGCTGCAGATCGAAAATCGTCCAGCAGATCCGGAAAGCCCGATACTGTTTAAGCAGACATTGATTGGATACACAGAAGATGCCACGACTTCGGCAGCGCTTGATAGAAATTATGACGCCGAAATCTTGTCGACTAATGCCGCGATAAACCTATACAGTTTATCGCCTGACGGGTTGCCACTCACGATCCAGGGCCGCGCACTTTCGGGAATGTACAGCAATTCTGAAGTGATACCCTTGGGAATAAAATGTCCGGCAGGTGATCATATAAAAATATCGGTTTCGGAAGATGATGGTCTGTTCGACCAACGCATCTATTATCTTCGTGAACTCATCAGCGGCTCAGGTTCAAATGCTGTGTATGCCTATCACGACATCAAAAATTCACCGTTCGTGTTCAGCTCACCTGTACCTGTTGAGTCCTCCACCCGTTTTGCGATCGTATTTGCGCATTCTGGCCCATCCATCAGAGAATCGTATTGCGGAAATGTCCTTGAATATATTTACACGTCGATCCTGACAAATACCGAAACAGTCCAAGGTGCAGTTACCGCTTATAAATTTCGAATAACAAACCTTTCAGATCCGGATGAAGTGCAATATTACACTACTGACCTTCCACGCTTTCAATTAACAAAACTCAATAGCTACGAATATGGAACATCGTACCAGGTCGAAGTTGCTGTCGAGGCAGGAGGATATTTTGGAAACTATGGGCCTTCATGCATAATTTCCACCCCGTCTCTATTTTCTGGTTCAAGTGCTATTTATATACCACAATGCGAAACTGTACTTGCAGCCAATTATTCACCTATTTTCATAAAAGGGCCAAGCATGATCCAGGGTTATAAAATCTTCGTACAAATGCTTGACGCAAATAACGATGTCATTGAAGAAAATACGATCGAGCGTACCGACTCATGGTTTAAAATTTCAAATGTTGTTTCGCCCGCGAGTGGAACTACCTACCGCATACAAGCAGCCGTTAAAACAACCGGTGAGTATAGTGAATATTGTGCTCCATGTCTTATCACAACACCCGGCACATCCTCGGCAAGGATTGCAGCATCGGCCGGTACGGCAATTGGCATTCAATCTTATCCAAACCCGTTTACCGATTCATTTAAATTAAACCTGGTAAACAGCGGTAAAGCCATGACTGAAGTAAGCGTTTACGATTTACTGGGAAGACTTTTGGAATCTTATAAAATTCAGCCAAACGAAATTGACGGTTTGCAATTTGGCGAAAGTTATCCATCGGGTGTCTACAATGTGATAGTATCACATGGCGACAGTGTTGAAACCATAAGGGTCGTTAAACGATAATACGGAAATTGAATAAGAAAATAAAGGCTGTCAATTGGCAGCCTTTTTGCTTTTTCGACTCATTCCATCAACGATTTTAATTCGGCAAGTATTTTACGTTTATTCGTATCTTAGCTTAAAAACTTTTGGCTTATGAGTAAACAGACAATTTTTTATGCCGATGATGATGAAGATGATATTTATGTCTTTAAAGAAGCCGCGCAGGGGTTGAACGCCGAAATTGAAGCGTTTCTCCTGGGCGAATCGATGCTCGATGCTATGTACAACCCGCCTCCACAAGCAGAAATCGTGTTCGTGGATTTAAATATGCCGGGCAAATCAGGTTTTGAGTTAATTCGCGAAATAAGATCTTCACCCTTTTTTAAAGATATCCCGGTAGTGGTGCTCTCGACAGGAAGCGACCAACGCACAATTAACCTTGCAAAGCGCACCGGCGCTGATTATTTTATAACGAAGCCTCAATCGATAAACGAGCTTCGGACTGCAATCGATCATGCAATTTCAATTGATTGGAAAAACGCCAAACCCACAATCAGTAATTTCCACTACAAGAAAAATAGAGCGGGAAACATCAATTGAGGAAATGTTCCCCAATAATCTGAATTTTGTACCTTGCCCCTTCAAAACCTACACAATGAAAACATTGTTAAAAATTTGTTTCGTTCTTTTTTTAGGCTTTAATGCGAGTGCACAAAAAGATACGGTACAGAATGCAGTCATCAAAACCAATATTGTTTGCGATCATTGCAGTCAGTGCGAAACCTGCGGCGGGCTATTAGAACGCAAACTGATCAGGAATAAAGGAATTCAAATGATTACGCTTGACGCCGAAGCGATGACAATTAATGTAATTTACAACTCCAAAAAAACGGATCTTACGCAAATTCGGACCGCTATATCAAAATTGGGTTATGATGCCGACGAAATACCGGCCGATCCCGAAGCAGTCGAAAAACTTGATGGTTGCTGCAAAGCATAAAAAAAGACGTTTTTTCAAACGTCTTTTTTAAATTAACTAACTAACCACCTATTTATAAATTTTTGTTGAACATATCCTGAAGCGGCTTTAGCTGATCCAGGTTCATGTTCGATTCTTTTAACACCGACATCATCGTGACGATTGCGGTGGGGTTCATGTCTTTGCCCAGAATCCGAACTACCGCAAATCCGCTTTCATCGCTTTTGGCAAATAACACGAATTCGTCAATATGGTTTTCATCGCCGACAAAGCTCACCGATGCACCGTTTTTACCCGAACCGAAATGCATCAGCTCCTGATACTTTTTGTCTTGCAGGATTTCATCAACCTTAGCCCGTTCTGTATCATATTGCGCCCGTGTCGAATCGGTCAGCGGAAATGCCAGGATATTGATCTTATCCAGCGTTTCCATAGCCTGGAATTCCTCGGCCGTCAATTTCGACTTATCGATATTAAACATTGTGGGCGACACATCGACGGCAATAAAGTTATTCTCTTCGGTTTTCTCCACGAAATACTTCTGAAGCGAAGGTTCCGATTTACACGATGCAAGTGCGAAACAAAAAGCAAGGACTAAAAGTTGTTTCATCATATTCAAATTAGCGTTTTTGGGCGGCCTTTTTCAAATCGGCTCCACCCGGTAAATTCATTTTCTCGGTCAGCATTGAAATATCGTTCAGGTCAAAATCACCTGTAAGCGACATCAGAACGGTTTCATTTTCTTTGCCTGATCCCTCTATGAACATCAATAGTTCCCGAACCTGCGTTGGTCCAGCACCCGATTTCACCATAATTTTGACGTTCTGGCCTTTGTCGTTGATCCGCATCAATTCTTCCAATCCGGCAGATTTGATATACTTGTCAGCAGTCGATTTCATATCGGTTGTCACCCTGCTGCTTGCAGTTGTAAACACCTTTAGGTTATCGAGCTTTTTGATCAGGTTCAGGTACTGTTGTGACTCCTTGTTTTTTACATTTCCCATCATCTGGAACATTTTTTTGTTCACTACCACAGCTGTCACGTCATCCTGCCCGTCATATTTATCAAATGCACCCTGTGCAAAGATCAAAGCCGGCATCAAAGCAAACACTAATGTTACGATTATTTTTTTCATGATTGTTACTTATTTAAAAATTTGAGGTTTATTTTTTTTCCTGAGGCACGGTCAGGCCCGGTTTTGGGACTACTTAATGAAAACTTTTTCCTTGGCCTCGTCATAGTGTTCGATGTATTGAACGCTTTCAACGCCTTTGTTTACCTGGGCTGAAAGTAATGACAGCGCTCGTTGCGTTTCCCTTAAGGCGATTTCAGGATCGTCGTACGTCCCTAAATCGTTCGGCTGAGCCTGATTGAAATAGGCAAATGTCCCTACGCCAAGCAAAACCACAACTGATGCGGCAACCGATAACCACGCGCTTCTGCGATTGGTATTCCTTTGAGGAAGTGGCGTAATCTGCTGCTCAAACAATTGTTCTTTTGCTTTGGAGAAATAACCGAATATCGGTTTGTACTGTTCCAGATGCTGCGCAACATCAGATGACGAAAAATAATCCTTCAATTGATTTTCCTCGGCAATACTTGTTTCCCCTTCAAAGTATTTTTCCAGTAGTTCTTCTATTTTATGCAATTCCATAGCTGTGTGTTTTTGTAATGAATTCCCTTATCGTTTTTCTTGCTCTTGAAAGTGCCACACGTACGGCAGTTTCGTTCATTTCCATTATTTTGGCAATCTCTTCATATTCATATTGTTCGATATCCCGCATTTGAACGATCAGCTTTTGCTGCTGCGGAAGCCCGTCAATGATTTTTTCTGCCCAACTCCACGAATCGCGGTCTTCCACTTGCTGCTGAACGCCGGCTTCGCGATCGGTGTAATTACTGTGCACAATCTTCAAATTCCCTGCCCTTTTTGATTTGAGCTGATCAAGGCAGTAATTTTTTGTCATCGTCATCGCCAATGCTTCAATGCTATTGTACTGTGCGAGGCTGTCTCTTTTGTTCCACAGCTTCACAAGGATTTCCTGAGTCGCGTCCTCAGCTTCTTCAACGCTTACCAATAATCTTTTTGCCAGCCTGAAGATTTTATCCTTGAAAGGCCCAACAAGCTGCATAAAATCATTCTGGTTCATACGTTTTGTTTGTGCGGTTATAGGGTCAAGACGAGGCATAATTTTATTTGTTACATTGACCTCGAAATATGTTTAAATTTACGGCAATTCTGCCATGAATCACCAAATATGAAAATATTCCGAACACTTCTACTTCCGTTTTGTCTGCTGACATTGCTTTTAAATGGATGCCAAACCGACGATTCCCTGCACGTTCCGTCCGATTTGAGAATCAACGACTTCGTATGGAAAGGAATGAACCTGTATTATTTATGGCAGGAAAATGTCACTGATCTTGACGACGACCGATTTGCAGACCAGGGCGAATTAAATGAATATCTCGAAAGCTACGATCAGCCTGCAACATTGTTCCAGCAACTTCGCGTGGATCCTTCGATAGACCGCTTCAGCGTCATTTACAGCGATTATCGGATTTTGGAAGGCATTCTGTCGGGAACCACAAAGAATAATGGTGTAGACTACGGACTCAACTTTGTTCCGGGAAGCGCGACAGAAATTTTCGGATGGGTCCGATACATCCTGCCCAATTCGGATGCTTCGACAAAAGACATTCAGCGTGGCGACATATTCTATGCTGTAAATGGAACGCCGCTTACGGTAAACAATTATCAATCGCTTCTTTCGGCCGAAAGCTATACGCTGAACCTGGCCGATTATGACAATGGCGCCATAACGCCAAACGGGCAATCGGTTTCACTTACAAAATGGGTTTATTCCGAAAACCCGATTTACAAAACAGAAGTGATCGCAATCGGATCCCATAAAATCGGTTATTTGATGTACAACGGGTTTTATCCGCAGTATGAAAATCAGTTGAATCAGGCATTCGGCCAACTCAAATCGCAGGACATTACACATCTGGTTTTGGATCTTCGATATAATTCAGGCGGATCAATCGCGACGGCCACCAAACTCGCAAGCTTGATTACGGGTCAGTTTACAGGCCAATTATTCGCAAAAGAGCAATGGAACAATAAGATGCAGCCGCATTTCGAAAGCAACATCGTCAACAAATTCACCTCAACTATAAACAATTCGCCAATCAATGATTTACAATTGTCGACCGTTTATGTACTCACCTCAAAAAGTACGGCATCGGCAAGCGAACTCGTTATCAATGGCCTCGAACCTTATATCAATGTGGTTCAGATTGGCGATAATACCACGGGCAAAAACGTCGGTTCGGTTACGTTGTACGATTCGCCCGCTTTTGGTAAACGCGACCGAAATCCAAATCACTATTACGCGATGCAGCCAATTGTACTGAAAGTCGTAAACAAAAACGGTTATGGCGATTATCAGCAGAACGGGCTGCCAGCGGATTATTTATTATTGGAAGACTTATCGAATCTTGGGACATTGGGCACCATGTCGGATCCGTTGTTGAGTACCGCCGTTGGCCAAATCACAGCTAATGGCAGGCTGATTAAAGTAAATAAATCGGCTACCAAAATGCTAACCGACTCAAAATCGGCCGATAACCTGCGCAACCAAATGTATTCTCAAATGCAGCCGTAAGTCGAAATAAAGAATATCTTTATAATATTATCAGCCTTTTTCTCGTTAAATAATCTTAACAAAATAACCCAACCATGAAAAAACCAATTCAAATCCTGCTGATTATTGCTGCGATTATTTCGTTCGCATTTATCAACAACACTACCGATTCACGAAAAATCAATGTCGTAATCGATGCCGGTCACGGCGGACACGATTTTGGCGCAAAGCACAATGAACATCTCGAGAAAGACATCACGGCACAAATTTCCAAAAGAATTGCCGCGCTGAATTCAAATCAAAATATCGTACTCCACTTTACGCGATCTGACGACAGCGCTATGGATCTTGCGGCACGAACCGCATTCATCAACGAAATCAAACCTGATCTTGTACTTTCCCTTCATGTAACCGCCAATCCGCGACCGGAAGCAAGAGGCGTTGACCTTTTCACCGCCGTTGAAGGCGCGAACGCAGCGCGCTCGGCCGAGCTTGCCAAAAAACTGGGCAGCGCACTTGAAACAAAAAACCAGCTAAAAATACGCGGACAAAAAACAGCACCTTTCTTTATTTTGAAGAACTCGAAGGCACCGGCAATCACTTTAGAACTCGGCTTCATAACGAATCCGGAAGACTTCAAGTACCTTACCAACGAACAGGAACAGGAGAAAATCGCAAAAACGATCCTCGAATTCATATCCGAACTATAAAAAAAGGCTTTCAAATGAAAGCCTTTCTTTTTTAATTGAAATAAAAACCATTCGGCCCGAGGCCCACCGTGATTTCATCAATATATTCACCACTTGTCGAATAAATGAAAACCTTGCCCGAAGATGAAAAATCAGCAGCAGCTTCGCTGATATATACACGTCCGCCATTCACGGCAAAACCATAACCGATATAAGGTGACTGCGCCGGAACATCAAATAATGGCGTATCGGCAACCTGATCCGAATCCAAATCGTATTTGTACACTTTGCTTCCCACTGAAAAATAGACTGCATTACCTTCAATGTCAAGATTTTGCGCGTTTGCCATCGACGCCGGAAAATGAATTTCGTCAACGATCGCATTACTGGACACATCAATTTTGACCAGCTTGCTGTTCTGATCCAGGCTTCCGCAGAGCACATATAAATTTCCGCTTCTTTCCTCAAGCGAATTTGGAGAAACGCCAACATCCAGCACATCATCAATAGCTTTGGTATCGGGATTTACGATCGTGATTTTATCGCCCATGCCAAAGGATCCTCCCGAAACATACAGCTTGCCGCCTGCCGCTATAATCCGTTCGGCGCGTGTATTTATCGGAATAGGGGTTTCAACAGAAAAATCGGCCAGATTGATCACCGTTACAAAATCGTCGGTATCGCTCATATAATCGCCCATGTTGGTGATATACGCCTTTCCGTTGTAAACCGCACCATACCGGGGCACCTGCATTCCGGTCGAGATCGTGGCGATGTATTCAAAAGAATACCGGTTCACTACAGTAATTTTATTTGAACCATTTGAAATGATGTACGCACGGTCGCCGTTAAAAAATATTGTTTGGGCATAACTACCCAAATCATGCATGTCGCCATTTACGGTATTAAAAATATCGTTTTGCACAATCGACAGATCGTTGCTGATGTAGGACACCTCTCCCAGCCCGCCCTCATTCAGCACCAGGATACCGTTATCATAACTCCCGAGCGCGGTTTGGGAATCATCGTCGGTGTTACATGAAA
>JAEYZX010000155.1 GCA_023427845.1 Bacteroidota bacterium | reverse complement strand
TTCCATCGGTTGGATGTGGTTAAGATAAACGGCTCGGTGACCAGCACCGTTTTTATGCCATGTTTACTGAAATCGGCCATCATTGCTTCGGGATTAGGGAAGCTGTCACGGTCGAACGCAAGGTTGCCCATTGTGCCTTTGACTTCTTTTCCGAACCAGTACAAATCGAGGATTATGGCGTCAAGCGGAATTTTATCGGCTTTGAATTTGGCGACGGTTTCTCGTACTTCACGTTCGGAATGATAGCCAAAGCGGCTCGCAAAATTTCCAAAAGCCCAACGCGGCGGAAGCGGCTGGCGGCCTGTTAGGAGTGTATAGTTTTCGATCAGGTTGTCCCATGTATTGCCAGCGATAACCTGGTAGGTTTTTCGTCCGGAGATGGTTTCGTAGGTCAGCGTGTTGTTGTTTTTGCTGTCGAGGTCAAGGTAGCCAATTGGCGCATTGTCGAAATGGATTGCGTAAATTTTTGAGGAAAGTACCATCGGAATCGTGAAGTTCATCAACTCTGATCGTGTTCCGTATCCGTAATGCGCGCGGTTGTAGAGTTGGAGCCGGTTGCCTCGGCGGTTCATCCCGAGTACGCGTGCGCCTCCGCCGAAAAGCGCTTCGCTGGTGTCGAGATTGAAATTTATTTGTTCGCCTGATTCAGATTTGGAGTAACCGGCTTTCTCGGAAACTAGTTTTTGGCCGTTGTGAAAATACGTGATCTGGAACGGCGATTTGCCGATTTCGACGGTAATCCCGTTGGAAAGCAGCTTGATTGCGGCTTCGGTTTCGGAAAATGTTATTTGTGTGGTTGAAGGCTCGAGTACGACCGCATGCGATTCGGAATTGAAAGTCTCGCCTGTTGGGATGAACGAAGTTTCGACGATTTCAGGTGTGTAAAAAAGGATGCGATAACTCCCGTCGGAGGTCTCGATGTTGAACCGGTTTCCGGATTGGGAATGGCTGATGAATTTTCGGTTAGCGTTCTGCGAAAACGCATAAATCGGGAGGAGAAAAAATATTAATATGACTTTGTTCATTGGTCGAAGTTTAAAATCGAATTTCTCGCAAAGCCGCAGAGACGCAAAGACAAGAAGCGCAATTGTGGCACAATTCTTAGAGGTTATTTACGATGCGGACGATTCCATTCTTAATTAAAGGTTCATTAAAATTGATTAGTAATCCTAGTTTTTTATTTGTAATCCGTAGATAAGTCAGCAGTTGTTTTGGGTGTACGGCGGCAATTTTTTCAACAGATTTGATTTCGACGATTACAATATCTTCGACAATCATGTCGCAGCGAAACCCAATGTCCATTTTTAAATTATCCCATAGGACAGGTATCGGTTTTTGGCACTCTACTTTAAGTCCGTTTTGTATTAATTCAAAGCAAAGGATGGTTTCATAGACGCTCTCAAGTAACCCTGGGCCAAGCTTTGTGTGAATTTGATAACAGCAATCAACTATTATCTTCGCTATTTCATTTTCGCTGTAAACTTTCATTAGATTGCTGTCTTTGCGCCTTTTGCGTCTTTGCGAGCTATTGCAATTCTAAAATTAATGCCGCTTTTGAATCGATAGTCAGTTCATTTTTTAAATCATAGCTTTTTCCGGTCAGCGCTTCTTTTGCAGAGAAACGGTTTTTGATGCTCTCAGCGAAACGGGACGTATTGATTTTTTGTGTTTCAGTACTGTTATTTATTGCGACCATCACAATGTTTTCGCCAAGTTGCCGGAAATAGACGTAAACATTGTTCTCGGGTAGGTAGTGCGTCATTTTTCCGAAATGCACCGCCGGATTCGATTTTCGCCAATTGAACAGCTTGGAAGTGAAATCGAAATATTTTTGTTGCTCGGCATTACGTCCGGTTGCATTAAATGCATTGTTCGCATCGCCGCTCCAGCCACCGGGAAAATCGTGGCGGATATCAGGATCGCCATTGGCTTTATTGCCTTTCATCCCGATTTCACTACCATAATAAACTTGCGGAATGCCGCGAACGGTTGCCACAAGCGTCATTGCCAGGCGATAATCTTCAAAATCGGGATAGTGTTGGTTGATGCGCTGTGTGTCGTGGTTTTCGGCGAATACGAGCAAATTGTCGATGTTCGGATACAGGAAATCGTTGGTGAAGTTGTCGTAAACCTTGATCATGCCTTTGTTCCATTCGGCCTTTTCTTCATGAAAAACATTTTCGATTGCATTGTGCAGCGTGAAATCCATAACGCTTGGCAGGTTTGAATTGTAACTTTGGATCGCACCGATTTTACTGTCTTTTTGCCAATAGGCCATTTGCGCCTGATCGTTCATCCAGACTTCGCCGACAATGTTGAAGTTCGGATATTCGTCCATTATGGCCTTTGTCCATTTTGCAATTGCAAATTTGTCGCAGTACGAATACGTATCGACGCGGAATCCGTCAAGGTCGGCGTATTCAATCCACCAGATTGCATTTTGGATCAGGTAGTTCAGCACCAGCGGATTCGTCTGGTTCAAGTCGGGCATCGACTTTACGAACCAGCCGTCCATGCACATTTTGGCATCGATTGCAGAAGCGTTCGGGTCGAATTGTGTTGTCATCCGGTAATTTGATTGTGCAAATCCGGGAAATTGATGGATGAAATCGTATGCCGGAAGGTCTTTGATCATCCAGTGTTCGGCGCCCCAGTGGTTGGTTACATAATCTTTGATGAGTTTCATTCCGCGTTTATGAAGTTCGGAAGACAGCTGGACATAATCTTCATTGGTGCCAAACCGAGGATCGATCCTGTAAACATCGGACTGCCCATAGCCATGGTAGGAACCGCGCGGGTCGTTGTCTTCGCAAAGCGGCGTGCTCCAGATTGCGGTGGCGCCAAGCGAATGAATGTAGTCGAGATTGTCGATTATGCCTTGGATATCGCCGCCATGGCGTGAACCGGGTTTGGTGCGGTCGGCTTTTTCATGCGTATCGGGAGTCGAATCGTTCGAAGGATTACCGTTGGCAATCCGATCGGGCATTATAAGGTAAATCATATCAGAGGCGTCAAAACCTTTGCGGTTAGCCGAATCGTCGCGTCGTGATTTAAGTGTGTAGGTTTTGGTGAAAGCCGTTTTTTTGCCTTCGGAAAAGGAAAAGGTGTAATCGCCAGCGGGAATGTTATGTGTGTTGATCGTTACGAACAGATAATTTGGATTTTCGGTCCGAACGACGTTGTTGATCACAATATCATGGGAGACCGAAGGCTGGTATTTTGCGATATTTTTACCGTAGAACAGGATCTGTAGCTCCGGGTTTTTCATTTCGGAATACCAGAACGGAGGTTCCGTGCGTTGGATTTGGGCGTTGAGACCGGCGGTGAGCAGGAGCAGGAGCAGGAGTACGGCGGGTCGTGAATTGACAGTGGATTTTGCGTTAAACCTCGCAGGTTTACAAGACCTTGAAGGTTTACAAGACCTCCAAGGTTTAGTATTAATAATCATGGTTTTCCAAAATAGTTTTTCCATAGCTTATGTTAAAATTTCCTGGCGTTGAAATCGGGTTGTAAAAAGGCTGCCTCTTCGGTTATAGCGACTGTTTATTGCTTTGGCGTAGCTGTTGAATAAATTAGACAATGGCTGGTAGAGCCGCTCCCGATATTTTTCCGGAATTCGCGTTTCATCGTGAAATTGTATAACCAATTCTATTTTGTCAGGCGAGAAACCAATATTTGTCACATCACCTACCGGAGCCAGATGCCGCTTCATCAGCCTTTTAAAATAGAGTCGGTTCTCTGATTCAAAGAACAAATAATCGTCGCCGTTGGAATATTGAACAATCTTAAATATTTTCCCGGCACAAAGTTTTTCGAGTTTTTCCATATGCGAATATAGCCTCGATGCCCTTTGGGGTTCGACGGATTTACTGTCTATTTTCTTAAACCGTTACCAAACCATCCGGTTTAATGATCACATTTTTACCGTTGACAACTATATCAATTTGATGTGGTTGCCCAGTCCGGCCTGATCCCGCAATTCGTTCAAGCTCAAAGTTTGTTTGATCCCGATGCACCGTGACCTTTATTATCTGATTCCTAAAATTGATTTTAAACGAATATCCTTTCCATTGTTTCGGGATACGCGGAGTGAAATGCAGTGTATCGTCTTTTACCCGCATTCCGCCAAAACCTTCCACAATGCTCATCCAGGTGCCCGCCATCGAAGTGATGTGACAGCCTTCCTCAACTTCCTTGTTGTAATCGTCAAGATCGAGTCGGCTGGTGCGCAGGTAAAATTTATACGCCATGTCGATTTTATCAAGTGCCGCTGCCTGAATCGAATGCACGCAAGGTGACAATGACGATTCATGAACTGTGAATGGTTCGTAAAAATTGAAATGCCGCTCGAGCTCTTCGGTTGAGAACTGATCTTCAAAGAAATAAAACCCCTGAAGTACATCGGCTTGTTTGATATACGGCGATCGCAATATCCGGTCCCATGACCATTTCTGGTTGATTGGCCGCTGCGATTTATCGAGCTCGTCCACTTTTACAAGTTCCTTGTCAAGAAATCCATCTTGCTGAAGATAGACCTGATGTTCCTCTGAATACGGAAAGTACATGCCATCGGCAACTTCTTTCCATTTCGAGATTTCGTTGGCATCAAGTTTTGTTTTTGAGATTACGCGTGAATAGTCAGCATTGTATTCCGATTTACATTTCTCAATTTGTCCTATGGTGTAGTTGATGCACCACTTCGCAAGATAATTTGTGTAAAAATTGTTGTTGACGTTGTTCTCATATTCGTTCGGACCGGTCACCCCGAGAATTACGTACCGATTTTTTTGCTTCGAATAAGTCGCGCGCTGATGCCAGAACCTTGCGATTGCGATCAGCACTTCAAGGCCTTTTTCAGGAATGTAGCTATAATCGCCTGTATATCGGTGATAGTTGAAAATCGCAAATGCAATAGCGCCGTTTCGATGAATTTCTTCAAACGTAATTTCCCATTCATTATGGCATTCCTCGCCGTTCATCGTCACCATCGGATACAATGCTGCACCGTTTTTGAATCCGAGCTTGGCTGCATTTTCGATCGCTTTTTCCAAATGATTGTACCGGTACGTCAACAGGTTCCGCGCCACCTGCTGATCTTTGGTCGCCATGTAAAACGGGATGCAATACGCCTCGGTATCCCAATACGTCGATCCGCCATACTTTTCGCCTGTAAAACCTTTCGGGCCAATATTCAATCTTGAATCCTTTCCGAGATACGTCTGGTTCAACTGAAAAATATTGAACCGGATTCCCTGTTGCGCCTTAACATCGCCTTCAATTGAGATATCCGACATTTCCCATATCGCTGCCCATGCATCGGCCTGTTCCTTAAGTAATTGATCATATCCTTTTTCACTTGCGTTTGCGATTACCTTTTGCGCAGCCGGAATCAAATCTGATGCCTCATGGTTGAGTGAAACCGTATAACCGCCTATTTTTTGGATCGAAGCTTTTTGGTTTTGCTTTACATTCACCTTAAAATTGAGCTTTACGCTGTCACCTGATTTCTCGATGCTTTCCGATAATAAACCGGTTGGCTTTCCATCAATGGCTATCGAGTTGTTCATAAAAGTCGCAACGGTGAAATGGGTTTTGAATGTGCGTGCAGTTACGAAAGCTTCCGTTTCGGAGTATTTGATTTCAATTGGTTCCCAGAATTTCTCGTCCCAGTTCGCGTCTTCATTATGGATGCCGGCATCTATATACGGGTAAAAATGGATAATCGCGTTTTGGTTCAGCGGCGTGATTTCGTAGTTTATGAATCCGACCTCGTCAAGTTCGAGCGACAAAAATCGGCGCACATTCACCGAAATTTCGGTTCCGTTCTGCAATGTCGCCTCAAACGACCGATTGTACCAACCTTCGCGCATGTTGAGCTCACGGCGAAAATTATCAACCGATTTACAGTTTGCAAGGTCCAATCGTTCGCCATTGATTTCAATGTCGATCCCGATCCAATTCGGTGCATTGAGCACCTTAGCAAAATATTCGGGATAACCGTTTTTCCACCATCCGACTTTTGTTTTGTCGGGGTAATAGATTCCTGCGATGTAACTTCCCTGAAACGTTTCGCCAGTGTAGTGCTCTTCAAAATTCGCGCGTTGTCCCATTGCACCGTTGCCAATGCTGAAAAGGCTTTCGGACGATTTGACGCGCTCGGGATCAAAACCCTCTTCTATTATTGACCAGTTGTCTGGTTGTATATAATCCTGATTCATTTATTTGATTTAAAGCGTACTTTAAAAATTTATTTTGTGATTAATGTGTCGATGAAGCTCAGGTCGATATGTGTAAAATCGGGGAAAATGTACTGTGCTTCATGCAAAATCGAAGCATCACCGATTCCGACGCTTGTCATCTTCGCAAGATTTGCTGCCTGTATGCCTGCAACCGAATCTTCAAAAACAATCGAATTCGATGCAGTTGCGCCCACTAATTTTGCCGCCTGTAAAAAAACTTCGGGATCCGGTTTTGCGTTTGTGATGTCATTGCCGTCGACAATCGCATCGAAATAATGCAGAATGCCAACTTTCGAGAGAATTGGTCTCGCATTCTTGCTGGCCGATCCCAGCGCAATGCTTTGTCCCTGTTTTTTTAGATAGTCAAGTACAATTGTCACACCCGGAAGGATTTCACCTGCATCCATCTTTTCGATATACGACAGATAATCTTTGTTCTTTTTGTCGAGCCATGTTTTTTTGTCGGCTTCCGAGGCCTGATGCCGTCCAATCCGAAGTATTATATCGAGCGAACGATTTCGGCTCACGCCTTTCAGTTCCTCATTGTGTTCGGGCGTGAATTCGATTCCGATGCTTTCGGCAATTTTCTGCCATGCTAAAAAATGATACCTCGCTGTATCGACAATTACGCCGTCGAGGTCGAATATGAATGCTTTTTTTGTCATAATTAATCTGCTATCGCATTTTTGTCGGTAATCAAAAAATTACCCAGTCCTGCAATTATTAGTGCTATTCCCGCAAGTGTCATTGCGAATATTGTTTCCGGTCCGATAAGTTTATACAGGATGTTGATTCCGCCCAGTGCGGCAACAATCTGCGGCAAAACGATGAACATATTGAAAAGCCCCATCATCATTCCCATTTTCTTTGGATTGACTGCGCCCGACAACATTGCATAGGGCATCGAGAGTATGCTTCCCCATGAAATTCCGATCAGCACAAAACAGAACATCAGCGTTTGGGGAGTGGCGACATACATCGAAATGAATCCGATTCCGCCGAGGATCAAAGATACCAGATGAATGTATTTCCGGTTAATTTTGTATTTCGATGTGTAGAAGGTCAGCAATAGCGCAAAAGCCATCGATGAAAGTCCGTAGATTCCCATTGCAGAACCAACCAGATTTGCGGCATCCTGATATTTTAGGTTTGCTGCGCGGAAGGTTTCAGAATCTTCGGCCAGATCCAGGTTGTAGTTTTTTTCGACAGGGGCAGGCGCCTTATATACATGTTCAGTCAAAGCCGGTGTTGCCATGCTCCACATCGTAAAAAATGCAAACCAGCTAAAGAACTGGATCACGCCAAGCTTTCTCATTGTTGACGGCATTTCGCCAATCGCGGTAAAAGTGTCTTTAAAAAACCGCGATTCTTTTTTCTCGGCCTGGAATTCTTCAAGATTCTCGGGAGGATATTCTTTTGTGGTGAAAATCGTATAGAGAATGCTTAGCAGGAATACCAAGGCGCCAATCCCGAACGCGACCTTAACCGACATTGGAACGACTCCCGCTTCGGCATCGTTGCTTACCCCGAGCTGGTTTACGATCCAAGGCAAATTACTCGCGATCCATGTCCCGATCCCAATGATCAGCGTTTGCATCACAAATCCGTACGAACGTTGAGAATTCGGCAGCTTGTCGGCCACCAAAGCACGAAATGGCTCCATCGAAATATTGATCGACGCATCGAGAACCCATAAAAGCCCGGCTGCAATCCAAAGTGCAGGAGAATGCGGCACAACGAAGAGCGCAAGTGAACTTAAGATTGCGCCGATTAAAAAATAGGGTTTGCGGCGGCCAAGTTTTGGATGCCAGGTGTTGTCAGACAAATATCCGATGATCGGCTGTACGAGCAAGCCTGTAAGTGGTGCTGCTATCCAAAGTAGTGGGATTGCATCTTTGTCGGCTCCCAAAGTCTGGAAGATTCTCGACATGAATCCTCCCTGAAGGGCAAATCCGAACTGTATCCCGAGAAATCCAAAACTCATGTTCCAAATTTCCCAGAAACCTAATTTACGCTTTTCCATTATCGCATTTGATTTTACGGTACGATAAGCGGATGCTTATCAAAACTTATTTTATTTTCGAAGTAAAGTATAAGCTTTGATATTGGCGGTAAATATAGAATATTTTTCTTTTAGGATTCTTTCCTCCAATTATTTAACACTTTAAGCGACCGGTCATTTTGAATTTTAGATTACTGATTGTCAAATGTTTGCCGTCAACTATTACGTTTGAGTAGATTCTCTGTGGATAAGATGGGTTTCGATGATTTCGGTACGATAATGCTCTTCTTCCTCTTCTTCCGATTCGATTCGCGCAATCAACATCTTCGCCGCTTTTTGGCCCATTTCGTTTCCGTCCTGACTAACCGTCGTGATTGTTGGAGTTGAATATTTTGAAATGATACCGTCGGTAAAGGCGATCACCGAAACATCTTCGGGAACGCGTAATCCGAGCCGGTTAGCCGTTTTGATGATGATGACCGCAAACAATTCATTGACGGCAAATACTGCATCTATAGCACGGTCTTCAAGCAGTTTTCCGATTACTTCCTCACAGGTATCGACATCTTCAACCTTTATGATCAGTTTTTCATTGAACGGAAGTTCGTTATCGAGAAGCGCTTTCGTATAACCATCGGTGCGTAATTTGCCTACACTCACATAATCGACGGTAGTTACGAGCGCGATTTTTTGCTTTCCTTTATCGATGAGGCTTTGCACTGCTTCGTATGCCGCGAGTTGATCGTTGATGATGACTTTATCGCATAGGATTTCATTCGAAACGCGGTCGAATAGAACAACCGGCATTCCCTGATTAATGACTTCCGTGATATGATGGTGATCGCGTTTAAATTGCGTTTCTTTCGACAGTGACATGATGAATCCGTCGATGCTTCCGTTTGCCAGCATCTCCATGTTGATCACTTCTTTATCGAATGACTCGTCCGAAAGGCAAATGATTACGCTGTATCCACACTCGTTTGCAACCTGTTCGATTCCGCTGATGACCGTCGCAAAAAAATGATGGACAATTTCAGGGATGATAATTCCGATGGTCTTCGTTTTTCGATTCTTGAGGCTAAGTGCTATGTTATTGGGTTTGTAATTATAAAGCTTTGCGAAGGCCTGCACTTTTTGTCGTGTATCCTCGCTGATTTCTGGACTGTTCCGCAGCGATTTTGAAACTGTAGAGATAGACACATCGAGTTCCCGCGCAATTTGTTTTAATGTAACTTTTCTTCTCATATCCGGAATCGCAGTTTTGCTGAATTGACAATAAAGATAATTTTAATTTTAGGAATGACAATTCTTACATCGAATTGATACGGATAATTAAAAGTTGTCAACACGAAAACGTTTTCGAAAGCTAATTAACAGGACACTTTTATAACTGTTGAAATATTTACTTAAATTTAACATTCGAAGTAAAGTATGAGCAAATTAACTCAGTTTTAACCCTAAACAAAATGTATGAAAACAATTTACAATAAGTTGTTATTATTATTGCTTCTTCTCCCGTTTAGTGTGTTTGCACAAAGCACAGTATCCGGAAGGGTTCTTGAAGAATCCTCGGGGCAGCCACTTCCGGGAGTGAACGTTGTGATTGAAGGTACTGCCAACGGTACTTCGACCGATTTCGAGGGGAATTTCACCCTGACGAATGTCAGCAGCGGTAGTTCTATCGTTTTCTCGTATATTGGTTACAAGGACGTTGTGATTAATTATACAGGACAACAGACCCTTTCGATCAGCATGTCGGAAGACGCCAATCAGTTGGCTGAAGTCGTGGTTCAGGTCGGATACGGTTCGGTTCGCCGTCAGGACGCGACCGGTGCCGTTGAAGTGTTGAGCAGCGACGAATTCAATCGCGGTAACAATATCACGGTTGAAAACCTGCTTAACGGCCGCGTGGCAGGTCTGCAGATCGTTACCGGCGGTGCCCCGGGCTCCGGATCCACAATCCGAATCCGTGGAGGTTCTTCCTTGAACGCTTCAAATGATCCTTTGATAGTTGTTGACGGACTTCCGATGAGCAATGAT
This sequence comes from Bacteroidota bacterium, assembly GCA_023427845.1. Lineage (GTDB taxonomy): Bacteria > Bacteroidota > Bacteroidia > Flavobacteriales > Flavobacteriaceae > Flavobacterium. The sequence continues at coordinate 4,591 of JAEYZX010000155.1, read as the reverse complement.
GTGCCGGGTGGCGCTACAAGTATCATCTCGTCAATCAACCCAAACGACATCGACTCTTTTTCCATCCTGAAAGATGCGTCGGCCACAGCCATTTACGGTTCAAGGGCTGCCAATGGCGTCATCATCATCACGACCAAAAAAGGAAGCAAGGGCGACATGCAAGTGTCGTTCAATTCGGTTACCACGCTCAATACCCTTGCACGAAAAGTCGATGTGCTGTCTGCTAGCGAGTTCCGCGCCCTTGCCAATACCCCGGGAATTGCCACTGCGGCGCAATTGGCGTTGCTGGGAGATGCGAGCACCGATTGGCAGAACGAAATCTTCCACAGTACGATCACAGTCGATAATAATGTATCAATACGAGGAAATCTTTTAAAAACCATGCCGTCAAGATTGTCGGTTGGCTATACGGAAGTTCCGGGATTGCTAAAGACATCGGAATTTAAAAGGACTACAACTTCACTTGCGTTGAATCCATCTTTTTTTGACGATCATCTTAAGATCAACGTTAACGCTAACGTGGCTTGGCAGGACAACCGCTTTGCCGATGAAGGTGCAATTGGAAATGCAATCCGTTTCGATCCTACACAGCCGGTTTACGATCCTACGTCGTATTTCGGAGGCTATTTTGAATGGCTTGAAGCCGACGGTGACCGTGTGGTGACCGGAGCGCAGCACAATCCTGTTTCATTGCTCGAGCAGCGTAGGAACGTTACCGAAAACAGAAGGATTTACGGAAACATCCAACTCGATTATAAGCTGCATTTCTTTGAAGATTTGCGGGCGGTCCTGAATCTCGGGCTTGACTCGGCCGAAGGAAGCGGAAGCAATACACTGCAGCCATTTAGTCCTGCGGGTTACCAGGTGGGCAATTACAGCGTTCCGGGCACGTATCAGAATTTTGGTTCGCGCGCGACGTTCTGGGACGAGAGAAAGAACTCATTATTGGATGCTTACTTGGTATATGCAAAAGAAATCGGAAATTTAAACCTGGATGTGACAGGAGGTTATTCGTATCAGCTGTTTGAAGGCGAAAGTTTCTCTACCGGAAACATTTACGACCCGAACGCGCAGCCAGATGTTGATACAAAAGCCGATGTGAACCTGCAGTCGTATTTCGCAAGAATGAACTTGAACTTCAAAGACCGATATTTATTGACATTGAACTACCGACGTGACGGAACGTCGCGTTTCTCTGAACAAAACCGATGGGGAGATTTTCCGGGTGCGGCGTTTGCCTGGAGGGTTTCGCAGGAAGACTTCTTGAAGGACCACAAAACAATTTCTGAATTAAAAATTCGCGCAGGTTGGGGTATCACCGGGCAGCAGGACATTGCAGCAGCATATGGGTATATTCCGCGTTACACAACCGGAACCACTCAGGCGCAATACCAGTTTGGCGACATTTTCGTTCCGGTAGGACGTCCTGAAGGATATAATGAGAACTTAAAATGGGAAGAAACAACGACATTGAATCTTGGTGTCGATTTCGGATTTTTCAACAACAGGCTTACCGCGTCGCTTGATTTGTACCGAAAAGAATCAAACGATTTATTGGCGCGAATCCCATTCCCTGACGGAACGAACCTGACAAATGAATTTTGGGCCAACTTTGGTGATTTTACTTCTGAAGGTATCGAGTTCAGCCTTGATGCGCATATCGTTAAGAAAGATTCTTTCAATTGGAGAGCCAATTTCAATGTAGCTTATAACGATCAGGAAATCACAGGTCTCGCAAACGGCACCGATAACTATGTAGGCGATATCGACGGCGGTGGCGGTAATCGCATCCAAATCAACTCTATCGGTTACAGTCCGAATGCATTCTATGTTTACGAGCAGGTATACGATTCAAACGGCCGTCCGGTTGAAGGTGTTTACGTCGACCGAAATCAGGATGGCGTAATTTCAACCGAAGACCAATATCGCTACAAAAAGCCATATGCCGATTTCATTTTTGGCTTCATGACCAATATGAATTATAAAAATTGGGACTTTTCAATGGCATGGCGCGCAAGCGTTGGCAATTACAACTACAACAATACGGCATCGCTGGGAGGCGTACTTCAGGCCGGTATCCGTTATCCGGACGTGTTGAGCAACATCAATTCCGATTTCCAAAATACCGGTTTCCTTCTCGAAGGCAACAACAGGGTCTTTTCCGATTACTATGTGCAGGACGCGTCGTTCGTGAAACTTGATAATGTTACGCTGGGATATAATTTTGAGAATCCATTCAACGATTCATCCAGATTACGAATTTTCCTTGGAATGCAGAACGTGCTTACCATTACTGATTACGACGGGCTTGATCCTGAGGTTTTCGGCGGTATAGACAAAACGATCTACCCGCGTGCGAGAATGTATATGATTGGATTTAATTTAGACTTTTAAAAAAAATTAAAATGAAAAATATGTATAGTTTAGGAAGGAAGACGATACTGTTGCTGTTGGTATTGGCCCTGGGTTATTCCTGTACGGATGACTTGAATGTTGTTCCTGAGGATGATGACGATTTCACTGCGGAGAAATTCTACGAAAATCCTAATGCCTATCGCATGTTTTTGGCGAAACTGTATCTCGGTTTGGCAAAAGCAGGTAATGGTGAAGGAGATGGTGGTGAAGACATTGGCGGTATACGAAATGATTTTAGTCCGTATTTGCGCGCGTTCTACACCTTACAGCAGCTGCCTACAGATGAGTCGGTCATAGCTTGGCAAGACGGTAATCTGCCATCGATGAATACACATACTTGGACAAGTAATAACGAGTTCATTTATGTCATGTATTCGCGGACGTTCTATCAGATGAGCCTTGCAAATGAATTTTTGCGCCAGTCTACGCCCGATCGCGTGGCATCTCGTAACGTGGCACCTGAAATCGTCAACGATATGGCATCATACCGCGCCGAAGCTCGTTTTCTTCGCGCATTGTCGCTTTATCATGCACTTGATTTGTTTGGACGCGTGCCAATTATTACCGAAGAGGATGCCGTTGGTTTTTACTATCCTGAACAAAATGAAAAGCTCGAGGTTTTCAACTTTATCAAAGATGAGCTGATTGCAATCGATGCCGATCTTAAGGAATCACAGGCGAACGAATATGGTCGCGTCGATAAGATTGCCGCGAAAATGTTGCTGGCCAAGTTGTACCTGAATGCCGAGGTTTACATTGGTGTTAATCATTATGCCGATGCATTGCAGGCTTTACAACCGGTGTTAAATTCATCGTATCAGATCGCGCAGGTACCGTACAGCTACCTGTTCATGGCCGACAACGATACGAATGGCGCACAGAACGAGTTCATTTTCCCTGTACGTTTCGATGGACAGTACACTACAAGTGGCGGCACAAACTACTTGGTACATGCCGCTGTGTTGAGCACGATGGATGCAAGTGATTTCGGTGTTGAAGGTGGCTGGAAAGGGCTTCGCACACGAAGGGAATTCGTTCAGAAATTTACCGATGTTACCGGTGCGACCGACAATAGGGCAATGTTCCATACCGAGGGCCAGACTCTCGATATTATGAACATTGCACAAGAGGCCCAAGGTTATGGGATCCGGAAATGGACCAATAAAAAATCGAATGGCGATAATGGTTCCAATCCGACAGGAGTTTTTGTAGATACCGACTTTCCGATGTTCCGTCTTGCAGATGCATATCTGATGTATGCCGAGTTGGCGGTCCGCGGACATGGTTCATTGGATGAGGCGGTCAATTACGTCAACGCGCTTAGAACCCGTGCAAATGCTCCTACCATCGGTCAGGGGAACCTAACATTGGATTTTATTCTTGACGAAAGGGCGCGTGAACTTTATTGGGAATGTCACAGAAGACAGGACTTGATCCGTTTCGGCAAATTCACCGGTGGTTCGTACCTGTGGCAATGGAAAGGAAACTCGTTAAACGGCGCGCCAATAGCCGAGCATCTGAAGTTATTCCCGATTCCTGACCGTGCACGATCGGCAAACCCAGCACTTGAACAAAATATAGGTTACAACTAATTTTAAACTATCATAAGATGAAAAATATAAAAAACACACTGTTTGTATTATTTGGGATGCTGACTTTGGCATCTTGTAGCGATGATGTGGAAGATCGTCCGGTTATAACTGCTACGGATGCGCCAACATTGACAGCACCCGATGGAGGTGCCTACGTGCTGGCTATCGAAAACGCGTCGGCGCAGGCGGAGCGATTTGTTTGGACACCGGCAAACTTTGACCAGGATGTCGCGATTATCTATACTGTCGAAATCGATTTGCTTGGGAATGAGTTTGCAAATCCGCAATCATTAGGATCGGTAACAGGTGACAACAATTTATCCGTTTCAGTTGAGTCGTTGAATGGCGCTGCATTACTTGTAGGCGGCGAGGCTTTTGTTGAAGACCAGTTTGAAGTGCGTGTTCGGGCATCGGTCAACGATACTTTCGAATCGATGTACAGCAACACAGTAACCATTTCAGTCACTCCTTATGTTTCTGTAGTACCGCCGTTATTCTTAGTGGGAAGTCCGCAAGGACACTACGGACTTAATGAATGGGATAACACTACAGCCATGCCCTGGCTGTTATACACATCTCCGAGC
>JAEYZX010000100.1 GCA_023427845.1 Bacteroidota bacterium | reverse complement strand
GTAATGTTCAACGACAACGGGACAAGCAGGGAATTTAAAGCTCATTTCTCATTAAAACGATAAATTATCTATATAAAAAAAGGCTTCCATTTGGAAGCCTTTTTTATTGGATTATAATTACTTTGATTTATACACTTTCAGTGCTTCCCCCAGAATCCTGACCGATCGTACCAGATCTTCTTCTTTTAAAACGTAAGCGATCCGTACTTCATTGAGTCCGACACCGGGAGTCGAATAAAAACCGGCGGCAGGCGCCACCATTACTGTTTCGCCGTTTAAGTCGAAGCTTTCCAAAAGCCATTGGGCAAATACATCAGCGTTTTCGACTGGCAATTGTGCGATACAGTAAAATGCACCATTTGGCACTGCCACTTTTACTCCTTCTATTTTTTTTAATTCACTGATTAAAATATTGCGACGTTCACGATATTCGGTAATGACTTCGTCAAAATAGGATTGAGGCGTATCAAGAGCGGCTTCACTTGCAATCTGTGCAAAAGTAGGCGGACTCAAACGCGCTTGTGCGAATTTCATCGCAGTTGCCATCAGTTCCTTATTTTTCGAGACAATACATCCTATACGTGCGCCACACATACTATATCTTTTTGAAACAGAATCAATCATGATCGCATGATCCTCGATACCGGGAACATTCATTACTGAATGATGAACCGCCCCATCGTATGTAAACTCACGATATACTTCGTCTGCAATCAGAAATAAGTCATGTTTTTTTACCAGGTCGGCCAGTTGTAAAATTTCGTCATGAGAATAAAGATACCCGGTTGGATTTCCCGGGTTACAGATGACGATTGCTTTTGTCCGCGAGGTGATGAGTTTTTCGAATTCGGAAATAGGAGGTAATGCAAACCCTGTATCGATTGATGAAATTACCGGAACGACCTTTACACCTGAAGCGGTGGCAAATCCGTTATAATTCGCATAAAACGGCTCAGGTATTATAACTTCGTCGCCTTGATCCATAGTGCTTCCCATCGCGAACAAAAGTGCTTCGGAACCACCTGTGGTTATGATGATATCAGCCACATCAATCGGCAATCCGTGAGATTTGTAATACTGCGACAATTTTGTCCTATAGCTTTCAAAACCTGCAGAATGGCTGTACTCCAAAACCTCGATGTCAAGATTTTTAATTGAGTTCATTGCAGCCTCCGGGGTTTTGATATCGGGTTGTCCTATATTTAAATGATATACTTTATTTCCTTTTTTCTTGGCAATTTCAGCATACGGAACCAATTTTCGGATTGGAGATTCCGGCATCTGATGGCCTTTGTTTGATATTTTTGGCATGATATATTTTTTAAGATGCAAATTTGCGACTTTTTTGAAGATATATCAATAAGTTAGCACCGATGGTTGACAAACCTAAGATGAAATATTACGTGATATGGATAAAAAAGTATTATTTACCGAAAATCAGAAATTTAGGCAATGGTGGATATTGCTTATTATCGCCTTAGTCAACATAAGTTTTTTATTCAGCATAAATCTATTCATAGCTGATGGGCAGTGGGGTAAAAATAAAACGACTGATAATGTCCTGATAGCAGGAATTCTGATGGTTGCTATTTCAACAATGTTATTACTCAACTGTAGATTAGAAACAAGAATAACACAAGAGGGTATTTATTTTCGCTTTTTCCCTTTTCATTTTAAATTTAAATATTACGCCTGGAATAGTTTATCAAAATGTTTTGTCCGTCACTATTCACCGGTGAGGGAATATGGTGGTTGGGGATTGAGAATAAGTTTGACAGGGAATGGAAATGCGTATAACGTTTCAGGTGATAAAGGATTGCAACTTGAACTTCTAAGTAAAAAAAGATTGTTAATTGGAACCAACAAACCTGAAGAGCTAACTGCAGTTTTGGAACACCTCGGTCAAAGCAAATATTAAAAGTGCCAACCTTTCTAACGCCATTGTTAACTAAAGTGCAATTATACCAGACGATTGTTTTTTTTAACTTTAGCAAAAGATTGATTATGAAATGTCTGGCAGTGCTATCTTTAATAACTGTCTTTGTCTTGCCATCCTTTGCCCAAAATTCATTCAAATTTGAATCGGGGAAAAGTAAGACTGTAATTCCATTTGAACTCATCAATAACCTTATTTTTATTCCGGTTCACGTAAATGGTGTCAAATTAAATTTCATGCTTGACTCCGGAATCGAAGAAACGATCCTTTTCAGTTTAGACGATTCCGATGACATAAGTTTCGAGAACGTACAGTCCATCCGACTGCGGGGTTTGGGTAATAAAGATTACGTGCAAGGTCTTAAGTCATCGAACAATAAGCTCGAACTTCCCGGGCTATTCGCAGAAGATCACGTCATATATATAATTCTTGAGCAGGATTTCAATTTTTCGTCGAACATCGGGATTCCGGTAAACGGAATTATCGGCCATCACTTTTTTAAGGATTATTTTGTAGAAATAAATTACGACCGAAAAAAAATTATCGTTTATAAAGATGCGCGAAAAATTCAAAAACGCATAAAACGGCAGTTCACTGCCATTCCAATTTCGTTGGAGTTGCAAAAGCCTTATTTAATGACGCAAATCATTCAGCAACGTGATACTGTCAACGCAAAATTGCTAATTGATACCGGCAGCAGTGATGCATTATGGATTTTCAGACAGCAATCTGATTTGATTTCACTTCCCGAATCGAATTTTGATGATTTTCTGGGTCGGGGTTTCAGCGGCGACATCAACGGAAAAAGAGCGCGGATTCCGAAGTTCCGCATTAAGGATTTTGAGTTTGATGACCTTCTGGCAGCATTTCCGGACTCGGTTTCCATCAGCAATATTAAAATGGTAGATAACCGTGTTGGCTCAGTGGGCGGGGAAATCCTCCGTCGATTTAAAATTGTATTCGACTATAAAACGGGATTTTTATATCTGAAGAAAGGAACGCATTTCGATGATCCGTTTAATTACAATATGAGCGGAATCGAATTACGCCATGACGGCTTGCAATGGGTGAAGGAGACGGTCCAGTTGAGTACATCACAAATTGTTTCATCCTACGACATAAAATCGGATCAGGCCCGAAGTTTCAAGTACAAATTTGCGCTAAAGCCCGTCTATAGTATTTTCGCAATTCGTCCGGGTTCACCTGCCGAACTTGCCGGTCTTCAGGTTGGCGACATATTGCTATCGATCAATAATACGAATGCATATCGTTATTCGCTTCAACAGATAAATTCGTTGTTGAAGTCAGAGGAAGGAAAAATGATCGAGATACGGGTCGAACGCGAAAATAAGGTTTTGGATTTTAAATTTCAGCTTCAGCGTATTTTATAAAAAAAGCCTCTCTTTCGAAAGGCTTGATATTATTGCATCGGACTTGATTTCTTTTTCTCAAGAAGATTGACCACCGGCTTGACTGCAACTTCTCCTTTTATTTTGAGCGCAATCCTTCCGCCTTCATAATTAACTGCATTTGATTCGACTGTCACTGTCTTGCGGATAGGGCCGGGAGCCATATTATATTTGATGTCGATCTTTCCGGTCTTGCCCGGCATAATGGGTTCTGTCGGTTTTGACGGAACGGTACATCCGCAGGTTGACTGCACATTTGTAATGATCAATGGTGCGTCGCCGGTATTTTTAAATTCGAATGTCCGCAAACCGTTATCCGACTCTTTGTAGACAACTCCATAATCGATTGTGTTGTCTTTGGCCATAAATTCGATTTTTGGACCTGATTGTGCGAAAGCTGTTGCACTAAGGGCTGATGCAACAAATAATAGTACTAATTTTTTCATAGTTAGGTTTATGTTGTTTGTAAATTTAAATTCTTTTCCAATAAGAGCAAATATTTAAATCTTAATTTTTTATCCTGCTCATATTGGCTATTTTTGTACGCTGGCGATATTACAAGAATCAGACCAAACTTCGCCTTCTAAATTTTACTTTGATTTATGAGCATTCCAACGCATTTTGACGCCAAGACAATAGAAGATAAATGGTACGCCTACTGGATGAAAAACAACTACTTTCATTCGGAGCCCGACCACCGTACGCCTTATACGATTGTAATACCACCGCCAAACGTGACCGGCGTGCTTCATATGGGACACATGCTCAACAATACCATACAGGATGTTTTGATCCGACGTGCGCGTTTAAAAGGCTTTAATGCCTGTTGGGTTCCGGGAACCGACCACGCGTCGATTGCTACCGAAGCAAAGGTGGTCGCAAAACTTAAGGCCGAAGGAATAAATAAGAACGAGCTTACACGCGACGAATTTTTAAAACATGCTTGGGAATGGACCGACAAGTATGGTGGGGTCATTCTTGAACAACTAAAAAAACTTGGCGCTTCATGCGATTGGGACCGGACGAAATTCACTATGGATCCCGATATGTCGGCGTCAGTAATTAAATCATTTGTCGACCTATACAACAAAGGGCTGATTTATCGCGGCTACCGAATGGTGAACTGGGATCCTGAAGCCAAAACCACGCTTTCCGACGAAGAAGTCATTTATGAAGAACAGCAAGGAAAACTGTACTTTCTAAGATATAAAATCGAAGGCTCCGAAGATTATCTGACCATCGCAACCACACGCCCTGAAACGATTTTGGGCGATACTGCCATCTGCATCAATCCGAACGATGACCGCTATTCGCACCTAAAGGGCAAAAAAGCGATTGTGCCAATCTGCAATCGCGTCATTCCGATTATCGAGGATGAATATGTCGATATTGAATTCGGTACAGGTTGCCTTAAGGTGACACCTGCGCACGACATGAACGATAAGGCACTTGGCGAAAAGCACAACCTTGAAATCATTGATATTTTCAATGACGATGCGACGCTCAACAGTCACGGACTCCATTACGCAGGAAAAGACCGATTTGTTGTACGCGACGAAATCGCAAAGGAACTCGAAGCAAACGGAAGCCTTGCGAAGGTTGAAACGCATTTAAATAAAGTCGGCACTTCTGAACGGACCAAAGCCGTCATTGAACCAAGATTATCCGACCAGTGGTTCCTAAAAATGGAAGATCTCGTTAAACCTGCAATCAAAGCGGTGCTTGAAGACGACGAGGTAAAGCTCTATCCAAAGAAATTCGAGAACACTTATCGCCATTGGATGGAGAACATCCGCGACTGGAATATTTCACGTCAGCTTTGGTGGGGCCAGCAAATCCCGGCCTATTATTACGGCGACGATAAAGAAGATTTTGTTGTTGCTGAAAATATTGATGAGGCCGTCAATATTGCTAAACATCGCACTGGTAATCAACAGCTTACCGCAGATGATCTAACCCAGGATTCCGATGCACTCGATACGTGGTTTTCATCATGGCTATGGCCAATGGCAGTCTTCGGCGGAATTATGGATCCCGAAAACAAAGACTTTAAATATTATTATCCGACAAACGATTTGGTTACCGGCCCGGACATCCTGTTTTTCTGGGTTGCCCGGATGATAATCGCAGGATATGAATATACAGGCACCAAACCGTTTACAAATGTTTATCTGACCGGGCTTGTGCGCGATAAACAACGCCGCAAAATGTCAAAATCACTCGGAAATTCGCCCGATCCACTCGGATTGATTGACCAATTTGGAGCCGATGGTGTCCGCGTTGGTTTGCTGCTGAGCGCTTCGGCAGGGAACGATATTATGTTCGACGAGGAACTTTGCAGCCAGGGCCGCGCATTTTCACACAAAATATGGAATGCATTCCGGCTTGTAAAAGGGTGGGAGGTAGCCAACATTCCGCAACCCGATTCATCGCGCATCGCTATCGAATGGTATGAAGCTAAACTGCAGAAAACCCTGGCCGAAATTGAAGATCACTTTGAGAAATACCGCATTTCGGACGCACTGATGGCAATCTACAAATTGGTTTGGGACGATTTCTGTTCGTGGTTTCTCGAAATGATCAAGCCTGCTTACCAACAGCCAATAGACCGCGCAACATTCGACAAAACAATCGAAATGCTCGAAAGCAACCTTAAACTGCTGCATCCGTTCATGCCATTCCTTACCGAGGAAATTTGGCAGCATATAGCGGAGCGTACAGATAAAGAAGCATTGATAATCTCCAACTGGCCCGAAACCAAAGCATTCGACCAGAATCTTATCGATTATTTTGAAAATTCATCGTCGGTAATTTCCGCTATCCGTACAATCCGAAAGGAAAAAAACATTCCTTTCCGTGATTCAATAGAGCTTAAAGCGATCAACCGCGAAAATACCTCTACCTACTTTGATGCGGTCATCACAAAGCTCGGAAACATAAGTACGTTTGAGTATGTTGCCGATAAAGTCGACGGTGCGTTGTCGTTCCGCGTAAATTCAAACGAATATTTCATCCCTGTTTCGGGTGCTGTTAATGTTGAGGAGGAACTCGCAAAACTTTCCGAAGAACTCAATTACACAAAAGGCTTCCTGAAATCGGTGCAGGCAAAACTCGCAAATGAGCGTTTTGTATCGGGAGCACCGGAGAAAGTGCTTGAAATGGAACGCAAAAAAGAAGCCGATGCTTTGGCGAAAATTGAAACGATCGAACAAAGCCTTGCTTCCCTAAAATAAAATATCCCGGCATTGTCCGGGTTTTTTTTTGGCGTGCCATCACCTACGCAGGCTGCGGTGCTGTCGGGCTGTACGCTTTATCTTTTGCTTCATAAATAGGTATCCGCCAATACAAACGAATCTTGCTCCAGCCGGCGGTGCCCGATTTAATTTAAATGCAAAAGGATATCGCTTCCATCCCTCACGCGAACCCGCAATCGAAAAGTGTTAGTATTTTTTCCGGATGGCGTCTTCATATTTTTCCGACACTTTATCCCAATTGATGACATTGAAAAATGCGCGTATGTACTTAGTGCGCTGATATTGATAGCCAAGGTAGTAGGCATGTTCCCATACATCCAATGCAAGAATCGGTGTTCCCGGTATCGCTGCTTGTGGCATTAGCGGATTATCCTGATTGGGTGTAGCGGTTACTTTTAATTTTCCTGACCGATCCACGACCAGCCATGCCCATCCGGATCCGAATTGGCGGTTTGCGACACTTTCAAATTCAGTTTTGAAATTATCAAACGTTCCGAAATCACGGTTAATTGCCGATGCTAAAGTATCTTTTGGGATGCCACCGCCTTTCGGACCCATAATTTCCCAAAACAAAGTGTGGTTGTAATATCCGCCCGCATTGTTGCGAAGGTCGGCATTTGATATATCCATTCGTTCCAGAATATTCACCAACGGCAAGCTTTCAAGATCTGTACCTGCAAGGGCGCGGTTCAGGTTATTGGTGTAGGTCAAATAATGCTTCGAGTAATGCGTTTCCATTGTCAGCGCATCGATGTGTGGCGCTAGCTCATCGTAGGTATAATTCAGTTTCGCTATGGAAAAGGCTCCTGGGTCTGCCTTGACAGCGTCGGGATGACCGAGCGTTCTTTTTTCCTCCGCGGCAGGTAATGGGACTTCAACGACCTCCTTTAATTTTTTCTGATTACAGGATTGTAACGTAAAAAGCAATGAAAAAATCAGTAAAAGTATTCCCTTATTCATAATTATTTATCTGATAATTCGTTTATGGCGTCAATATAATGTTGTTTGGCTTCGTCGGGCGTAAGGTGGCTGATCTGCATCCAGGCGTTGGTTTTGAACGCATTTCGCAGGTCAAAATTATTGCTGTAATTGGTTTCAGGCGTTCCGAAAGTTGCCTGCTTATAGTACGCATATAGTCGAAGTTGCACGTCCTGTGGTAAATCTGCCTGCGACATTTTCGAAGCCCTTTCAACAGCTTCGCGGAAACGGGTATCTAAATATTCTTCTGACATTACTATTTCTTAACTGCAATGATTGTTTTTCCGCCTATGGCTTTTTGTCCGAGTTTAACATCCACTTCTGTCCCAATAGGGAAAAATAAATCGACACGGGAGCCGAACTTTATGAATCCTGCGTCTGATCCCTGAACAACCTCCATGCCTTCTTTTGCGTAATTGACAATACGTCTTGCGAGCGCACCGGCTATCTGCCTGTAAAGAATTTCCCCGAATTCAGGGTTTTCAACAACAACGGTTGTTCGTTCATTTTCGGTACTGGCTTTCGGATGCCACGCAACAAGGTATTTTCCCGGATGGTATTTGCTGTATTTTACGATTCCACTTACAGGATAACGGGTCACGTGTACGTTGATGGGCGACATGAAAATTGAGACCTGAAGACGTTGGTCTTTGAAATATTCGGGTTCGAAAACCTCTTCAATGACTACGACTTTACCATCAACAGGTGCAATCACATTGTCATCGGAAATATCGGTAAACCGTTTCGGGTTTCTAAAAAACTGAAGTATCAAAATGAGAAAGACCAGCGCACCGACCTGCAAACCTTTTTGCAGCCAAAAATTTTCTAGATAGGAATCGGTCAGCAGCAATACCGCAACCGCCACTGCTGTTGCTATTAAGATAATTTTTCCGCCTTCTTTATGAAACATAATTTATGATTTGAAATAATAAAAAAATAATCGGAACCGCGAAAATTACGCTGTCCAGCCTGTCTAAAATTCCGCCGTGCCCCGGCATTATTGCACCACTGTCTTTTACTCCGGCTATCCTTTTGAATTTGGATTCGATAAGATCGCCCAATGTCCCGAATATCGATGCTATTACAGCTATCGCGATCCAGAGGAAAGCCGACTGCATAACATAATGTTCGGCAATCAAATAACCGGCGAGCATTGTAAACAGGATTCCGCCCACAAAACCTTCCATTGTTTTTTTAGGCGATATCCTTTCGAATAGTTTCCGCCTGCCAAACGATTTTCCGACTATATATGCAAAGGTATCATTTGTCCAAATAAGTATAAAGATACTGATGATTATTTTTGGATTGTAACCGATTTTTCCAAGCGGCAGTTTGGTTATCAGAATAAATGGCAGGATGACGTATCCGATTAAGTAGACGTATTTTGATAATGTATCCGTCGGCTTTTTATGGTTGAACAGGAAGATTATGCATTTTGCCATAACGAACAGCGTTGCCGCGAGCAGCAGCAATTCGGTTACGGCCGACGTGTGGAAAAATGAGAACAGGCAATACGATGCATTGGCAATTACCAAAGGAAGCAGCTTGTTTAGCTGTAGCAGTTTGCAAAATTCCAATACGCAACAAACCAGGAAAAGGCCAAATAAAACAAGGAAAGTATTGAAGGAGAAAGACGTCGCCGCAATTAACAGGATTATATAAACAATACCCGAGAGTAATCTCGTAAGCGATTCTTTCATTTTAAAGATCTTCTAAAAGCAGTAGGTACAGGTTTTTGGCTGCACTGCCATATTGCAGAAAATCTTCTTCCTTGGCTTTTTCAAAATATTTGATGGTGGTGATGTTAGTCGGATAATCTTTTTCGTATTTCTTCTTGATTGTGCGAAGGCCATCGCTTTTAGTTTCAAGAATCTGGCTTGTAGTTGCCAGGATCACGATATTTGAAGGAAGATCGTTTGGTTTGTTTTGTTTGATTTGGTTCGATGAAAACAATACAGATCCTTCATCTGCTATCAGGTTTTCGCAAGATGCAAGCAGGAATTTAGGATCGGTTGGATTCGTGTAATTCAGTTTGTTCTCCTCGAGCATGCTGAATAACTTAGGCTCGAAACATACCGCATCCGACTCAAACCAGTCGTTCTCTTCAAGAATATTTTCAAACTGCTCTTTGACTTCAGTTAAATTCTCGCAATACAGGAATTTGCCTCCATTTTTTTTAAAATTGAAAGTAAACAATTCATCAACCGGAGTTGTGACTTCCGACCGGCGGTACTCGCTTTCTCTTTCTTCACTTTGCGAAGAATCATTCCCGGTCCCAAAAATTTTTCTGAAAAGGCTCATAGCGCGTAAGTACTGGATTTGTAAACTGAATTCATCCAAAGATAAAAAAATCTTAATTCAAAAGCGTTTTTGAATTAAGATTTTTAAAAATTTGCAACCGACCGATCTTACAAAGAAGTTTCTTCCTGTAAATTCTTGTCAAACGGCCGTTTACCAAAGATTGATTCAAGGTCGTCTTTAAATATGACTTCCTTTTCTATCAGTATGTCGGCCAGCTGGTTGAGCTTGTCTTTGTTCTCTTCAAGAATTGCGATTGCCCGCTGATATTGGCTTTCAATCAATATCGAAATTTCACGGTCAATTGTTTTCGCGGTATCTTCTGAATAAGGTTTTGAGAAATTATATTCACTTTGACCGGAAGAATCATAATACGTTATGTTTCCAAGTTTATCGTTCAGTCCATATATCGTGACCATCGCACGAGCTTGTTTTGTGACTTTTTCGAGATCGCTTAAGGCACCGGTCGATATACGGTCGAATGTTACTTTCTCGGCAGCACGTCCGCCCATAGTGGCACACATTTCATCAAGCATCTGATCGGGTCTTACAATAAGGCGTTCTTCAGGAAGATACCATGCTGCGCCAAGACTTTGTCCACGGGGCACAATAGTCACTTTTACAAGCGGTGCTGCGTGTTCGAGCATCCAGCTCACTGTAGCATGCCCTGCTTCGTGAATCGCGATTGCTTTCTTTTCCTCAGGAGTTACTATTTTGTTTTTCTTTTCCAAACCTCCAACTATGCGATCAACTGCATCAAGGAAATCCTGCCTGTCGACCGCTTTTTTGTCATTACGGGCGGCAATTAACGCTGCTTCATTACAGACATTTGCTATATCAGCTCCTGAAAAACCCGGAGTTTGTTTCGCAAGGAAATCGGTGTCGAGATCTTCTACTTTTTTTAATGGCGCGAGGTGGACTTCAAAAATCTCTTTACGCTCGCGAATATCCGGCAAGTCTACGAAAATCTGACGGTCAAAACGTCCTGCCCGCATAAGTGCTTTATCGAGTACATCGGCACGGTTGGTAGCGGCCAAAACAATTACATTCGAATTTGTACCGAAACCATCCATTTCGGTAAGTAGTTGGTTAAGAGTATTTTCCCTCTCGTCATTTGAACCTGAAAAGTTGTTTTTTCCACGAGCACGACCAACGGCGTCAATCTCGTCGATAAAAATAATCGCAGGTGATTTTTCTTTAGCCTGCTTGAATAGGTCACGAACACGTGATGCTCCTACACCCACAAACATCTCAACGAAATCAGATCCCGACAACGAGAAAAACGGAACTTTGGCTTCGCCGGCGACGGCTTTTGCCAAGAGCGTCTTACCTGTTCCCGGAGGCCCTACCAACAATGCCCCTTTTGGGATCTTACCACCTAAAGTGGTATATTTTTCGGGATTTTTAAGAAACTCCACTATTTCCTGAATTTCTTCCTTTGCGCCTTCCAGTCCGGCAACGTCCTTAAATGTGGTTTTGATATCGTTCTTTTCGTCGAATAATTTCGCTTTGGATTTTCCGATATTGAATAATTGTCCGCCACCACCGCCTGCAGCACCACCCGACATTCTCCGCATCAGGAACAGCCATAATCCGATTATGAAGATAAACGGAAGTAACGTCATTAAAAGATCGGTCCAATTACTTTTTGGCTGAAAATTAAAATCCTTGAGTTTGCCTTCGTCGATGGCGACTTCAAGTTTTTTCTGAAAAATCTCATCGTTACCAATATCGAAAATGTAGTGCGGCCCTTTATTGACGCGGTCAAGCATGTCTTTTGCGACATTCTTGTGCGCCGGGTCCTTCAATGCGTCGGGTTTTAGGTAGACTTCACCCTCAGTTTTGTTATACACGATCACGCGTTCAACCTGGCCTTTTTCAAGGAAGGCATCAAATTTCGGCGGACTGATTTTAATCGGATCCTTGAAAGAAGAATTCGCAAGGCTTATAATAATAAAAATCATCGCAACGGCTCCGTAAATGAACCATGGACTGATTTTCAGTTTGTTCGGGTTTGGATTATTATCTTTTGACATTAACGTTTAGTCAGTTTTAGTATTTATTCTGGATAGTGGTGATTTTTGCATCACCCCAAAGGCTTTCAATATTATAATATTCCCTGATGTGTTTTTGGAAAACGTGCACGACAATATTGACATAATCCATCAGCACCCATTCGGCATTTTCTGCGCCTTCAACGTGCCATGGTTTGTCTTTTAATTCTTTCGATACCGTTTTTTGGACTGAGTTAACGATTGCATTAACCTGTGTATTTGAACTTCCGTTGCAGATGATGAAGTAATCGCATGCGGAATTGTCTATTTCCCTTAAATCAAGAATATCTATGTCGTTACCTTTTACTTCTTCAATCCCTTTGATAATGTTAGCCAGTAAGACATCATTATTCACTGTTTTTTTAGCCATTTAATAATTTTATATAGTTCACAAAGTTACCATTTTTTGTGTTTAAATTTGAACCTTAACAAAAGATTAAATCCCCAACACAAATTCCGTAAATGCTGTTAATCAAACTCGATGCCATTAATTCCACCAATGATTTCCTCAAGGAATTGGCAGCTGATCAACGGGTTGAAAATTATACAACCGTCACTGCACAGCGCCAGTTAAAAGGTAAAGGACAGCGAGGTTCCATATGGG
>JAEYZX010000039.1 GCA_023427845.1 Bacteroidota bacterium | reverse complement strand
GCGTTATATTGGTGATGGCGTTACCCGAGTATATGAGGCTTATGTAAAAGTAGGTGTTGGTCAGGGTTTTAAGTTCATTGGTGAGCAAGGTACCTGGGACAATGGAAATTATGGTACCATCGGCGGTGTGCAGGATGGAAATTTGGAAAATGGCGGCGGAAGTTCGGATATTTTTGTTGCAAATGATGGCGACGGTCTATATTACGTTTGGGTCGACATCGATAATCTAGAGTATAAAGCAGTTAAAATGAATTGGGGAATCATCGGCAACGCTACACCAGGCGGCTGGGATAGCGAAACTCCAATGACCTACGATTTTGCCACAAACACCTACTCAATTTCAACTGTATTAGCTGATGGAGAATTAAAGTTCCGTTCAGCAAATACAGGCCAGTTTATTTCAGGTGAAGATTGGAAATTCAATGTAGGCGACAGCGATCCAATGGTAACTTACAATCCAGGCGCGCCTAACTTCCAGATTACCGGAGGACCCCACAATATTACCTTGTCGTTAAACCTTGTAGGCGAAGCCACGGTTACAGGATTATAATAAAAAATGCCACAAAGCTGCCTGAAAATCAGGCAGCTTTTTTTATTTACATTGCCATGAAAAAAATTACCTATCTTTTTTTACTTTTTAGTTTTATCGGGTTTTCTCAAGTAACCACGGTGCCATCCCCTGCAATTGCAGAAGGACCGGTTACAATTAATTTTAACAAAGCCGGAACTCCGCTTGCTGCATATTCCGGAACAATTTACGCGCATATTGGTCTTACCGTCGATGGCGTCCAATGGTCGAATGTAATCGGATCATGGGGCAACAACGCTTCGCAGCCAGCGCTAACATTCGTGTCGGGCACTACCTATAAGCTGGAACTGACTCCTGATTTATATACCTATTTTGGTGTTCCCACCTCAAGCACCATTACGCAGATCTGTGTTGTATTTAGAAATGCAGCGGGAACTCTTCAATGGCCGACAAATCCGGCACAGGAATACTGGCCGGTGGGTTCATTTCAGTTAAACCTCACGGCGCCTGCTGCAAATAGTACTACTATCCTTTCAAGTGGCAGTAATTTTAACATTTCCGCAAACAACACCGGAGGAAATGCCAGTTATACGCTTATCGCCAATGGTGTGACAATCCACTCAAATGCGTCGACTTCAAATTATACGTTTACTCATAGCGGAATTACCTCGAACCAAAATTATGTGCTTCAGGTGGTACAAGGGACTTCAACCATCACTAGATCATTTAGTGTGGTTGTAAATCCTGGATCAATCTCCGAAGCCATGTTGCCGGGACTTCGCGACGGCATAAACTATTCTTCCGATCCTACAACTGCTACATTGGTTTTAAACGCGCCTTTTAAGGATTTTGTTTACGTTGCGGGGACTTTCAATGATTGGCAGCCTTCATCGGCACACGCAATGAAAAAAGACCCGGTTTCAGGAAAGTTCTGGCTTGAAATCACAGGATTGACAGCGGGAACTCCTTACTCCTATCAGTACTGGGTTGGCGATCAAACCAATCTTCCTGCTAATTCGCCCGCGCTGGTAAAAACCGCGGATCCATTTTCGACTTTGGTATTGAGTCCGTTTGACGACCCCGAAATTCATTCTTTAGGTGTATTTCCAAACTTGCCGGCATATCCCGCAGGTCAGGAGCGTGAAGTTACATTGCTTCAAACCGGCCCAAGTTCGTTTAATGACTATGCCTGGAGCGATGCGTCTATTAATTTTGTAAAACCATCAAAAAAGGACCTTGTTATTTATGAGGTGCTGGTGCGCGATTTTGATTCGCAGCGTAGCTATCAGGACCTGATAAACCGGATCGATTATTTTAAGAATTTAAATATCAATGCGATTCAGCTGATGCCTGTCATGGAATTTGAAGGCAATGAAAGCTGGGGCTACAATACGGTTTTCCACATGGCTTTAGACAAGCGTTACGGTCCGCCGGCAAAGTTAAAGGAGTTCATCGATTTGTGTCACCAAAATGGGATTGCAGTCATACTAGACATTGCGTTGAATCATGTGTTTGGGCGCTCGCCGCTTGAACGTATGTGGATGCTTGATACGAACAACGATGGCTGGGGCAATGGCGTTACCGCTGAAAATCCGTATGCAAACAGCACGGCAATGCATTCGTATAACGTTGGAACCGATTTGCACCACTTCAGGCCTGACAACATTACCGGCACTTACGTTCAGCGCACAATCGAACACTGGATCACCGAATACAAGATCGATGGTTTCAGATGGGATCTTACCAAAGGGTTCACGCAATCGTGTCCTTTTACCGGAAGCGGTTCGGCTCAGGATGCCTGTACCAATAATTATCAGGCCGACAGGGTTGCAAAACTGAAAGCGTATGCCGACATGCAGTGGGCACTTGATCCAAATTTTCATATCATTTTCGAACATCTCGGAAATGGTGGGTCTTATAACGAAGAGGTAGAATGGGCAAATTATCGTAAAACAGGCGATGCCGACGGTATTTCAAAAGGTATCCTTCAATGGAGAAAAATGACCGACCCGTATGCAAATTTCCTTAAAGGGAACAGTACGAACCTGGCCGGTGTGGCCGATGCAACCGACCGATTCATAGGTTATGCCGAAAGTCATGACGAAGAACGCGTCGCATATAAAGCGTTTACAGAGGCAGGTCAGACTACGGGAAATCTGCCTAAAATCCTCGACCGGATGTCGGCCATGGGTGCAGTGCATTTGTTGGTGCCGGGTCCGAAAATGATCTATCACTTTGGCGATCTGGGTTGGAACCTGTCGATTTTTACCTGTAACAACGGAACAGTCAATTCTCCGTCAGATGGGACGCCGGGCGATTGCAAACTCGATACTAAACCGCAACCACAATGGGCCGAGAACTGGCTGGGCAATCCGGATCGCAGGACGATCTATGACGACTGGGCCAGAATGAACGCGCTTAAAACTCAGGAACCGGTTTTTGAAAATGGATCGCATGGGTGGAATTTTTCACAAATGGGCCGTCCAAGACTGGATGTGTGGACAAGCACCTCGCAATCGGCCGACCTAAGCTATGTAATGGTATTGACCAATGCAACCAACACGGCATATAACGCCGCGGGAGGTTTTCCTTTTACGGGGACTTGGTATAATTTGATGGATGACACTTCGTTTGAGGTGACCGATGTCAACATGACGATTCCGATCGAAGTTGACGGTTTCAGGGTATTTGGCAATAAGGCTCCAAATTTGGGTAACAATGATTTCGAAATTAGTGCCATTTCGTTGTTTCCAAATCCGTCGAGCAGTTTCTTCTCGGTAAATGTTAACACCTCCAAATTGCAGATTTATTCAATCACAGGACAGTTGGTCAAAAGCTTTGATGCGCAAATCGAAGGCTTTGAATTCAATATAGCCGATTTGAACAGCGGCGTATACATCGTAAAGATTACCGATGATGCCAATCACACAAAAACGATGAAACTTATAAAAAAATAATTTTTGGGTTTAGTTAGTTTAGGTAGAAAAGCCTTTCCGTGCGAGGAAAGGCTTTTTTTATATCAGTATTTTCTTTAGTCCTTCGGCAATGCTGCGCCACAGGAAGTTAAAGAATGATTTTTCGTGAATGCGCTCGACTTCGATTTCGGCATTTTTTACCTTTTCCTTTGTGTCTTTTTTGACGAATAGATTCACGACGGCCGATAAGAGTTTGTTTTTCTTTTCCTTGTCTTTTTTGCGGTAGACGGTAAATTTCAAATCTTCATAATCGATTGCAAAATCACCTTTTGAGATATGGTCGTTTCCTGTAAAATTAAAATAGACCTTGTCGAGCATGCCTTCTGCGGATATATTCATGTATGGTTTTGTAAAAGGCTCAAGTTTGTTTGCAGGGAAATTCAATATGCTTCCCTTAATATTGAATCCGTCCGATTTGTCGAGTATGTTTAAAGTCCAATCGACCTCCATTGGCGATACATTCATAAAATGGCAATCGATGTGGATTTTTACATCTTCCATTTTCTTTTTCCTGAATCCGCTTGCTATGTTTCGAACGTACATGTTGAATCTCCGGAACGACAATAACCCGGCGCCTTTTTCAAATGTTTTTTCCTCCTCATATTCCAATATTGAATTCCGAACTATCAAGGTGTCGACTTTCAGATCAAACGGGATTTCGCGAAGCAGCTTGTTGTAAAGTGGCTTTTTGCTTAAATCATCGGGTGGCATTTTAGGGCGATAAATGTTCGCGTGAACCGATTCGAGGTTTATAGCATTTGTATGAAAAAAGAAGTCTTTGCCCCTGTAGCCCCATTTCATGTCGCGAATCAGCAGATTTGCCGCTTTTATGGCATATAGATCTTTTTCTTTTGGAATCGCTTTGACAAAGGCTTCACGCGAGAGCCGGGGAATATATTCTATATCTGTAATCGATATACTGTCATGCTTCGCACTGAAATTTTTGGTACGGATGTCGTAGAATGCATTCGGGCGATAGAACAGGCTGTCGTAGCTGACGGCGTATTTGTCAAATTCAAACGGAATTTTCCTTTCCAGTATTTCATCGGTAATCAGGATGCCTTCCAGGTTCGCATTTATATTTGAGACGCGCATTACCGGTTTTACGTTGGCTGCATCCATGACCTTGAAATCGCCACTTTCGAGATAAATATCCGAGACCAACACGATCTTCGTAAAAGGTTCAACCACTTCTTCATGAAGTTGCCTTCGGTCTTTTTGAACCTTTTCCTTTGTTTTGTACAGGATTACTTCCGGCTTGATCACGCGGATGCTCCGGGCACCGAGTTTATTGCTGAAAATCAGGTTCCATGCATTGAATTGGTTGACTTGAACCGAACTGATGTTGGCATAGAACCCCGCCTTTGCAGCCGTGTTTGTCAAGGAAGTTTTCGGGACAACTACAATTCCGTTTGCCACAATGCTGCTGCTGAACAGCGAAACATCGATGTCTTTGTACGTGATATAATAGGGCGAATCGTTTTCTTCGTTGATTATCGAAGGCAGCTTTTTCTCGATCCATATATTCAGCCCGATGTTCGCAATGATCAGGATGCCCAGCAATGCTGCAATTCCGATAAGTATTTTTTTGAGCAGCGACATAATTGACTTTATCTATTAAATGTAAATATTATCCTGCGAATAGATGCGGAATTGTGATTTTTTTAAAATTTCCGGGGAGAAAGTTTTGTCAATGACTGGGTACTGCGTGAGGGGTAGAGGCAGGCACCGCGTGCAGCCGAAAACCCGACGGCGGCGACAATCCGGTTTTGGAAACGACGGCACGATCCGCCGGCACGCCCAAAAACAAAAAACCCGAATATTTCTATTCGGGTTTCGTGGTACCTCCAGGGATCGAACCAGGGACACATGGATTTTCAGTCCATTGCTCTACCATCTGAGCTAAGGTACCGGTGTTAAGCGGGTGCAAATATAGGATGATTTTTAAATTAAGCAAAACAAATAATAAAAAAAATCAATTCGTAACTTCGCCAACACAATCACAAAAGATGGTCTTAGCAATCGATATTGGCAATACCCGGATTAAAGCGGCTGTCTTTGAGCAATCTAACTTTGTCGCGCTTTTTTCATTCGGGAACAGTTTGCTAAAAAAAAATATTTCCGATATACTGCATAGTTATCCCGAAGTTACCGATTTGGTGATTGCGTCGGTTGTAAACCCGGCGGTGGCCGACTTTGGTTTTCTTGATTCGCGGATCGCGGTTTCGTTTATCGATCAGAATTCGGCTTTTCCATTTACGAACGAATACCAGACTCCGCAAACGTTGGGAATCGACCGTATGGTGCTTGCAAGTGGTGCGGTCCTTCGGTATCCGGGCCAAAACAGATTGGTGATTGATGCGGGAACCTGCATTACCTATGATTTTATCGATGCCGGAAATGTTTATCGTGGTGGTGCGATTTCGCCGGGACTTCGACTCCGGTATGAATCGCTGCACAACTTTACGGCAAAATTGCCGTTGTTGGAAAGAGAAGATCCGAAGCACATCATTGGCGATTCGACACATGATTCGATTCACTCGGGAGTAGTGAATGGAGCGGCTTTGGAAATCGACGGTTTCATCAATTCGTATCGTTCAGATTATCCAAACTTTATAATAATTTTAACTGGCGGCGATGGAGAATTTTTGGCTAACCGATTAAAAAATACCATATTTGCCAATTCAAATTTTCTTGTGGAGAGTTTGAACCAAACATTTCAATATCAATCAAACAAATGATTAAAAAAATTGCGGTAAGCGTCTGTTTACTTTTTGCTCTGGTTAATTTTGCACAAGAAGGAACTTCATCACCTTATTCATTTTACGGGATTGGCGATGTCAAATTCAAAGGAACAGCAGAAATCCGCTCTATGGGAGGCGTTACGATGTTTCCCGACAGCATTCACTTAAACATACAGAACCCGGCTTCATACGCCGCCCTTCAATATACAACGTTCACAATAGGTGGCAGCTTGTCGTCGACAACTCTCGAAACCGAAACACAGAAAGAAAATGCAGACCGCGCAAGTTTGGAGTATTTTGCGGTTGGCCTTCCAATGGGAAAACTGGCTGCCGCCTTCGGATTGCTTCCGTATTCGTCTGTTGGCTATAAAGTAAGGTCGGAAAGCACGGTTACAGGTTTGCCGTCGAATCACCAGTTTACGGGTACAGGCGGGATCAACAAAGCTTTTCTGGGAATTTCTTACCAGCTTTCGAAGAAATTCAGCGTTGGTGCCGAAGCAGCTTATAATTTTGGACGCATCGAAACGCAAAGCCTTCAGACAATAGACGGCGTTCAACTCGGGTCACGCGAAATAAATGTTTCGGACATAGGTGGTTTTAGTTTTACTGCCGGAATGATGTATCAGGGGAAATTCAACGAAAAGCTTAATTTTTTCAGCGGACTTTCCTACGCAACTCAGGGAAACCTAAGATCACAGAACGAACGTGAAGTTGCAGTGGTCCAAATTTTTACGACTGGCGGCCACGGAGTTGTTGATCAGGAGAATGTAGATGTTGACGATACTACGCTCAAAGTTCCTTCCAAATTGACGTTTGGTGCAGGGTTGGGTGAAAATCAAAAATGGATGATCGGTGCCGAAGTTTCACATTTGCAGAGTGGCGGTCAAAACAACAGATTTAACGACATCGGTAATGTGTCGTTCGAAAATGGAATGCGATACAGCGTTGGCGGGTATTTTATCCCGAAATACAATTCCTTTACCAGTTATTTGAGCCGTGTAACGTATCGCGCCGGACTTAAATATGAAGAAACCGGTCTTGTAATCAACAACAAGTCGATTGATGATGCCGGATTTTCCCTCGGTGTCGGATTGCCGGTTGGCGGTACCTTTTCAAACATCAATATAGGTTTTGAATATGGCAAACGCGGAACAGTTTACGGAGG
>JAEYZX010000035.1 GCA_023427845.1 Bacteroidota bacterium | reverse complement strand
CCATCGGCCCTGCCCATCGAGCGCCCCAATAACCGTTTTCGACAAATACCGCGATTGCAATTTTCGGATTGTCTTTGGGTGCAAAGGCAACAAATATCGAGTGATCCTGAAGTTTGACGCGCTGGCCGTTGATTTTAGTATAGTTTTCGGCCGTTCCGGTTTTACCGCAAATCTCAATTCCTTCAACGCGAAGACTTCTTGCGGTGCCAAGATTGTAAACATCAAACAATCCTTCGATAACGGGTTCAAAATGTTTGCGGTCAATTGTCGTCTGATGCTTTGTCGTGTACTTTTTATCAATAGGCTGACCTTCGATTTTTTTGATGATATGCGGAGTATAGTAATGTCCACGGTTTGCGACTGCCGCCATCATGTTCGCAAGCTGGATTGGAGTCATCAAAACTTCACCCTGACCAATCGCGTTTGAGACAATTGCAGTGCTTCGCCAGCCACCGTTTGGATAGATGCGTTTATAAAGTTTGGAACTTGGACGCAGCCCTTTTCGGCCGGTCGGAAGATCGTAACCCATGAATTCGCCAAGTCCGAAACTTTTTAGATGGTTGCTCCAGACATCGACGCCTGTTGCGGGTTTTAAGTATTTGTTTATCGTTTTCATGTACACGCTCGCAAAATAGGTGTTGCACGAATTGTAAATTCCGTTGTGCAGTTTTGAAATTCCCGAATCGTGGCATTTCATGAAGCGGCCACGCGCATAACTGAATCCATGGTGGCACATAAAAGACGTTTCAGTATTGATCACATTTTCCTGAAGTGCAATCAAACCGGTCAGAATTTTAAATGGTGAGCCCGGTGGGTATTCTGCAAGCAACCCGCGGTCATACAAAGGTTTTGCGATTGAATCACGGTATAGCTTGGTATAATTGGCCGATCGTTCACGGCCCACCAATATTGCAGGATCGTACGAAGGAGCTGTTACCAATGCCAGGATTTCGCCAGACGCGGGTTCGATGGCGACAATTCCGCCGCGCTTGTTGATCATCAGCTCTTCGCCGTATTTCTGCAGTTCGATATCAAGCGACAAATGAATGTCCTCGCCCTGAACCGCAATCGTGTCAAATTTTCCATCCTTGTACGACCCGATGTCGCGGTTGAATTTGTCTTTCTGAATGTACTTCACGCCTTTTACTCCGCGTAACACATTTTCATAGCTCTGCTCAACTCCCTGTTTTCCGATCAGATCGCCACTGTTGTAGTATGGATTTTCTTTTATAATTGCCTCATTGACCTGCGTGATGAATCCGAATACGTTTGCGCCAACCGACACCTGATAATCGCGGAGTGATCGCTTTTGAATGTAAAATCCTTCGAACTTGCGGACTTTCTCCTGAAACGCAGCATATTCACGCTTGTTGAGTTGCGGAAGGAAAACAGAGGGAAGCCGCGGACTATAAACTGTGGCTTTCGTTATTTTATTTATAAAATCTTCTTTTGTGATGTTGAGCAGGCCGCAGAACTCGGTGGTGTCGATGTTTTTCAGCTCACGCGGAATCACCATAATGTCGTATGAGGGTTGATTCGCGACCAACAATTTTCCGTTTCGGTCATAAATGTAACCGCGTTCGGGATAATCGTATTGAATTTTGATCGCGTTGTTATCCGACTTTAGCTTGAGGGTTTCGTCGATGACCTGTAAATAAAACAATCGCATAATTATCAGTACCGACGTGATAATTATGAGTGCAGGAAGCATTATTTTTCTCATCTTCTGTTCGGCTTAAATAAATAGATCAGGATGATGCAAATTACTATCGAGAATATTGTGCTGAAGAATGTCCGTACCACAACATCCCATAAGAAATTCCAACGGAAAATCTCGAGTACGAACAACGTCAGATGGTGGATTGCGACAGCTATAAGAATAAACGAAAATCGTTCAGGTGTTAGTACATCGTTAAGGCGCACGGTCTGATATTCATAACTCAATCCGAATGAGAATTTAAAAATATAGGGGCGAAAGTAGGCGAGTACGATGCACGCCGCAGCATGGACCCCGCCTGAATTCGAAAACATGTCCATGATGATTCCGAGGAAAAAACTGGCAACAAGTAGTCCCGAACGGTTCGCATTTACCGGATATAAAATGATAAACAATATGTACGGATACGGATTTATGTACCCGTTGAAGTTGATATTGTTGAAAATAATCACCTGCGCTGCAATCAGCAAAATAAATCTGATGATATTTACGATTACGGCACTATTCACCTTTAGATTGCTTTTCAAGGTTAATAATTTCTTCCCTATCCTTGCTTTTGATCACGTACACATGGCCCAGATTGGTCATGTCATTGAACAGCCTGATGTCTAATGTGTAATAGTTGGTGTGCTCATCGGTAAAAATTTTATCGATTACGCCAATGTTGATGTTCTCCGGAAAGATAACCGATTGTCCGCCAGTAACTACGGTGTCGCCTTTTCGTATCGCCGCAAGACGCGGTACATCGATCAGCTGGACAAATCCCGTGCTTTTACCATTCCAGGTCAAAGAGCCAAAATGATTCGACTTCTTGATCTTCGCATTTATCTGTGATTTGGTGTTCAGTATGCTGATCACCGTTGCGTAGTTCTTTGAAACCTTATCTACGATCCCAACAATTCCCAGACTGTTCATCACTCCCATGTCGGGCTTGATTCCTTCAGCAGCGCCAGGTTTTATCGTAAGGTAATTTTCGTGAACGTTATAGGAATTATGGATGACTTTGGCAACGATGATGTTGGTTTTACGGATGCCTTTTATTGTGTCGATTTCCGGAAGTGCGCTGGTATCCTGAATGTTGAAAAGCATGCTTCGCAGATTTGCGTTCTCGATTGCAAGTACCTCATTCTGGGTTTTTAATCCGAAGTATTCGTTTACATTGTTAAGTTGGTCATAGACGCCGCCCGTCAAGAAATTCGCCGAACTGATGACCTTACTTCTATGGAAGGAATGTGCCTGTATCGTTAATGCCAACGAAATTCCTAAAAGCAGCAAAAACAGCAACTTGTGGCTGTTTTTAAAGATGAAATTAAATATCTGCTGCATCGTTTGGGAAAATATTAAAATTCAAAAATTCCAAACTCCAAAGTGAACTCCGCGGCGGATTTGGAATTTGGAATTTCATTTTTGGAATTTTATTTTATAAGTATGCTTCTGAATTTCGGGATGTTCTTGAGCGCCATTCCGGTTCCGCGAACAACTGCACGCAGCGGATCTTCGGCAATGTAAACGGGAAGGTCGGTTTTTTGTGAAATTCGTTTGTCGAGACCGCGAAGCATCGATCCACCGCCCGCGAGATAAATTCCGGTGTTGTAGATATCGGCAGCAAGTTCAGGCGGAGTCTGCGATAAGGTTTCCATTACGGCATCCTCTATTCGCTGAATCGATTTGTCGAGCGCTTTTGCAATCTCGCGATACGAAACATCGACCTGTTTGGGTTTCCCTGTCAACAAATCACGACCCTGAACCGACATGTCATCTGGCGGAGTTTCAAGTTCCTCAAGTGCTGCCCCAATTGAAATCTTGATTTTTTCTGCTGTACTTTCACCAACGAAAAGGTTGTGCTGCGTACGCATATAATATACGATGTCGTTCGTGAAAACGTCTCCTGCAATCTTCACCGACTTGTCGCATACGATTCCGCCCAAAGCGATAACCGCAATTTCTGTCGTACCACCACCGATATCAACAATCATGTTACCTTTAGGCTGCATGATGTCGATTCCGATTCCGATAGCCGCTGCCATTGGTTCGTGGATAAGATAAACTTCCTTTCCGTTTACGCGCTCACACGATTCTTTTACCGCACGCATCTCCACTTCGGTAATGCCCGATGGTATGCAAACCACCATTCGCAACGCAGGCGTAAACATTCTTTTTTTCAACGCCGGAATGCTCTTTATGAAAAGACTGATCATCTTTTCAGATGCGTCAAAATCAGCAATGACACCGTCTTTCAACGGTCTTATGGTTTTTATGTTTTCATGGGTTTTTCCCTGCATCATATTCGCTTCCTTTCCGACGGCGATTATCTTACCAGACACCCTGTCACGGGCAACAATCGACGGACTGTCGATGACAACTTTGTCATTGTGGATGATCAGCGTGTTAGCCGTACCAAGGTCTATAGCGATATCCTCGGTCATGAAATCAAAAAATCCCATAAGTTTTTTAGGGGTTTAAATAGTTAAAAAAATGTTAGCCACAAAGTTAAACAAATTAATGTTTGAAATGACGTGTGCCGGTAAATACCATCGCAACTTTATTTTGGTTGCAATATTCGATGCTGAGTTCGTCCTTTATCGATCCACCGGGCTGAATAACAGCCGTAATCCCTGCGTTTTTTGCGATTTCAACACAGTCAGGGAATGGGAAAAATGCATCGCTTGCCATAACCGCTCCGTTCAAATCGAACCCAAAATTTATTGCCTTTTCAATTGCCTGTTTCAAGGCATCTACACGTGAGGTCTGACCAGTGCCCGAAGCAATCAATTGACGGTTTTTTGCAAATACAATCGTATTCGATTTTGTGTGCTTGCAAATCCGGGAGGCAAACAGCAAATCGGCAACCTCGTCCTCAGTTGGCGAAGTAACTGTAACGGTCTTTAAATGCTCCTTATTGTCGACTATGTTGTTTTTATCCTGAACCAGAATTCCATTCAAACAAGTGCGGACCTGGGTTTCAGGCAACGCCACATCATTTTGGGCCAAAATAATCCGGTTTTTCTTTTCGCTTAAGATTGTAACAGCGTCATCGTCAAATGACGGCGCTATCACTACTTCGCAAAAAAGCGTACTGATTTCGGTCGCAGTTTCCTTGTCTATAGTGCCATTCGCAATCAATACTCCTCCAAAAGCCGAGGTCGGATCGGCTGCCAAAGCATCGAGATACGCTTCTTTCATCGTGCCGCGTGTTGCTAGTCCGCATGCATTGTTGTGCTTCAAGATCGCAAACGTGGGATCATCATGCTTGAAATCGCACATCAAATTGACCGCCGCATCCACATCAAGCAAGTTATTGTATGAAAGCTCTTTTCCGTTCAGTTTTTTGAACATCGCATCAAAATCGCCAAAGAAAAAGCCTTTTTGGTGCGGGTTTTCGCCATAACGCAAGACCTGGCCGTTGCTGATGCTTTGTTTGTAATACGTATCGTCATTATTGAAGTAATTGAATATCGCGGTATCATAATGAGAAGAAACGTGGAACGCCTGTGTCGCAAACGATCTACGGTCGGCCAATGTCGTTGCGCCGTTTTGTTCGGTGATCAGATTCAGCAGTTTTGAATATTGGTGCACCGACGGCACGATTACGGTATCCTTGAAATTTTTCGCGGCGGCACGGATCAATGAAATTCCGCCGATGTCGATTTTTTCGATGATGTCTGCTTCATTCGCGCCCGATGCGACCGTTTTTTCGAACGGATACAAATCGACAATCACCAGATCAATCTGTGGTAGGTCATATTCGGTCATTTGCTGCACATCACCCTCGTGATCCTGGCGGTTTAAAATTCCGCCGAAAATTTTTGGATGAAGCGTTTTTACGCGTCCGCCCAGGATTGAAGGATACGACGTAACATCTTCGACCGCAACAACCGGAATTCCGAGGCTTTCGATAAATTCCTGCGTCCCGCCGGTGGAGTAAAAGGTAACATTTTGGTCGTGTAGTTTGCGAACGATTGGCTCAAGACCTTCTTTTGAAAAGACTGAAATCAGCGCCGATTTGATAGGTTTTTGTGTGTTCATTGTAGTTGTGTATAAGTTGCAAAAGTAAGTTTTTGGATGTATTTGATGGGAGAAATCAGCCACGAATTACACAAATTTCACGAATTTATTTATGAGTGTCCAAGCGGGGGTATGTGAATAATTAACGGGCTTTAATTTTCGTATTATTTTCCGGATGAAATACGCAGTTCGGTACAGAATTGTAAATGTGATTACGGTTCGCGGCAACAACATGCCTCATATTATGCAGTAAGAAAGAAATTCGTGAAAATTTATGTACATAGTGGTCTTGTTTATCTAGGATATTGCCGAAAAAATTAAGATTTTTACGATCTAATTCCCGTTTATGCTTCTATACTTTCGGCTTCTTAAGGAGAGTTTCGGTTTTGCTATGAATGCATTGCGCAACAATAAGCTGCGTACTTTACTGTCATTGCTTGGCGTCACGATTGGGATTTTTTCGATAATTGCCGTACTTGCTGCTGTCGATTCGCTCGACAAGAAAATTCAGAAAGACCTGAGCAGCCTCGATAAAAACACGATCTACCTGATGCGGTTTTCATTTGGGCCAACCGATATCCCACTTTGGAAACGCGAGCAATTTCCAGATGTTACCTACGAAGAATACGAACATTTAAAAAATTCGATGAACGATGTTCAAAGCATGGGATTTCAGTTATTCGTTCAACGGGAGTCAATAAAATTCGAATCTGAAACCGTGACCGATCTTAATGTCGTTCCTGTATCGTACGAATTCATCGATATTCAGGGACTCGAATTCGACCAGGGAAGGTTTTACAACGAATCGGAATCGCACTCAGGCGCGCCCGTAATCGTAATCGGGCATGAGGTTGCCAAAAATTTGTTTGGCGACAGTAATCCGATCGACAAAAAAGTCAGGATGTATGGCCAAAGACTCACGGTTATTGGCGTTGTCAAAAAGCAGGGTAGCGGAATGTTTGGAGACAGCCACGATACCTCGGTTTTCATTCCGGTAAATTTTTTGCGTCGGCTTTACGGCGACAATAATGACTCAATGACGCCCGTGATCATTATCAAACCTGAGAAAGGTGTCGATATGGAAGCATTCAAAGCCGAACTTACCCAAAAGCTCAAAAGTTTCCGCGGAATCAAAAGCGATGATGACAGTAATTTTTTCATCAATGTATTTTCCGGATTGACCGATTTAATTGATGGCTTGATCGGGCAGATGAATTTTGTAGGCTGGATCATCAGCGGGTTTTCACTGCTCGTGGGCGGATTCGGGATTGCGAATATCATGTTCGTATCGGTCAAGGAACGGACGAATCTCATCGGAATCCAGAAATCGCTTGGCGCCAAAAACCGTTTTATACTTTTTCAATTCCTTTTTGAAGCCGTAATCCTTTGTGTGCTTGGCGGCGCGGTTGGGATATTGTTGGTTTGGATTATTGCCTATATGATGACCAACCTGCTCGATTTTGAGTTTGTACTGAGTGCGGGCAATATCATTTTCGGGACTTCATTGGCTGCCTTCATCGGACTAATTTCGGGTATCCTGCCGGCAATCTCGGCATCGCGACTCGATCCCGTTGAAGCCATTCGGACAGGAATGTGATTTGGGCCACTAGCTGCAGGCCTGACAATACACTTTTCTTCTATATTTCGCCGATGAATGATTTTAGGCAACTCGCTTTCCTCACCCGCCGGTTCATCCCTGATACTAAGGTGCCATTACGTTAGTTTGTGATCATTTAGAAAACACCGATTTAACTATTGGGATGGTTTTTCTGTAGTGTAATGTTTACTGATTTTTTATCTTTTAAACCTCGGAGGTCTAAGACTTCGCAGGTTCTTAGATATATTCCGATACAAAATGTCGCAATTCGACAATAATTCAGCACAAAAAAAACGGCCACTGAAATCAGTGACCGCTAATAAAAAAATCAAGTATTATCGTATCGGACTGTTTGTGATCAGGTCGAGATATAAATTTATCTTGTTTTTGAGTTCTTTACGGGGCGTAATAAAATCCAAAAATCCGTGTTCGAGTACAAACTCGGCTGTCTGGAATCCTTTCGGTAAGTCTTTTCCGGTTGTATCTTTTACAACGCGGGGACCTGCAAATCCAATCAAAGCGCCTGGTTCCGAAATATTGATGTCGCCCAACATCGCATACGAAGCGGTGGTTCCGCCCGTAGTAGGATCGGTACAAAGTGAAATATACGGGATCTTCGCATCCGAAAGCTGCGCGAGTTTTGCCGATGTTTTCGCTAGCTGCATCAGTGAATAGGCCGCCTCCATCATCCTGGCGCCACCCGATTTTGAAATCATTAAGAATGGCACATTATTTTTGATCGAATAGTCAATTCCGCGCGCAATTTTCTCGCCCACAACGGCTCCCATCGATCCGCCGATAAACGCAAAATCCATACAACAGATCACGATTTCCTTTCCTTTCGATTTTCCGACTCCTGTACGCACCGCATCTTTCAACTGCGTTTTGTCCATCGCTTCTTTTAAACGATCGGAATATTTTTTAGTATCCTCAAAATTCAGTGGGTCTTTTGAAGTGATGTTTTTATCAAGTTCTTCGAATTCGTTATTATCGAACAATATTTCAAAGTATTCCTTGCTGCCAATGCGCACATGAAAATCATCTTCAGGACTCACATATAAATTCCGTGCGAGTTCTTCCGCATCGATTATTTTTCCGGTCGGGGATTTGTACCACAAACCTTTAGGAACATCTTTTTTATCTTCGGTCGCAGTCTGTATTCCTTTTTGCGTTCTTTTAAACCAAGCCATAAGCTAATTGAGAATTGATAATTAAAATCAACAATGAAACGACAACGGAAATTATCCATTATCGATTTTCATCGTCAATTAAAGTGTGTTTACGTTATTCAAATCGGCGAAAGCCTGTTCAAGCCTTTTGTTGAAGGTCAGCTCGCCTTCGCGTATCCATTTTCGCGGGTCGTAATGCTTTTTATTAGGAGAATCTTCTCCATCCGGACTTCCGATCTGTGTTTTTAGATAGTCGACTTTTGAGACGATGTAATCGCGGATGCCTTCGGTAAACGCAAACTGCAAATCGGTATCGATGTTCATCTTGATGACGCCATAACCGATGGCCTCGCGGATTTCCTCAACCGTCGATCCCGATCCGCCATGGAACACAAAATCGATCGGATTGTGACCGGTACCAAATTTCTGCTGTACGTATTCCTGCGAATTTTTAAGGATGATCGGAGTGAGTTTCACATTTCCCGGTTTGTAAACCCCGTGAACGTTTCCGAATGCGGCTGCAATTGTGAAACGCGGACTCACCTTAAGTAATTCCTCATACGCATAAGCCACTTCTTCGGGTTGCGTATATAATTTCGAGTTATCGACATCGGTATTGTCTACGCCGTCTTCTTCGCCACCCGTGATCCCGAGTTCGATTTCGAGCGTCATCCCCATTTTGCTCATCCGCTCAAGATACTTTTTGCAGATTTCGATATTTTCTTCAATCGGTTCTTCCGACAAATCGATCATATGCGAACTGTACAAAGGCTTTCCGGTCTCGGCAAAATGCTTTTCGGATGCATCTAGAAGTCCGTCAAGCCAAGGGAGTAATTTCTTTGCGCAATGGTCGGTGTGCAAAATTACCGTTGCGCCGTAAACCTCGGCTAAAGTATGAATGTGCTTGGCACCGGCGATTCCACCCGCGATGGCCGCTTTTTCATTTTCGTTAGACAAACCTTTGCCAGCATTGAATGCAGCGCCACCATTTGAAAATTGGATGATTACCGGCGACTTCAATTTGGCTGCGGTTTCAAGCACGCCATTTATAGTACTCGATCCGGTAACATTGACCGCCGGAAGTGCAAAGCCTTTTTCCTTTGCGTACCGGAAAATTTCCTGTACCTGATCACCTGTTGCCACGCCTGGTTTTATATTATGCGCCATTGGATTGAATTTAAATTGAAGACTACAAAATTAATAATTTAAAAACTAGAACGGGTAATTAATACCGATATTTAGGACAGAGTTCGAGAAATTGTAATCCCGGAACCACTTCTTTCCTGAATCTTCAGCAGGGTTGTAGGTTTTGAATCCCATGTCGAGGCGGACCACAAAGAAGTTAAAATCATACCGCAGTCCGAAACCCGAACCAACGGCAATATCCTCAAACGATTCAAGTCCCGTAAATATTTTCTCGGGATCGGTTTCATTGTCGAGC
>JAEYZX010000197.1 GCA_023427845.1 Bacteroidota bacterium | reverse complement strand
ACCATACACTGGCATTCACCGGCGATGAAACGGCCAAATGGGATGCAGTATTAGACCGATTGCTAAACGAAGTTCCGGTGCAATATATATTGGGCAAAACCAGTTTTTATGGCCTTGAATTTATTGTAGATGAAAATGTTCTGATTCCACGGCCTGAGACCGAAGAGCTGGTACATTGGATAATTTCCGATAATGAGTTTGCAGGCGCGATCCGCATCCTCGACATCGGATCGGGAAGCGGATGCATTGCAATTTCGTTGGCGAAAAATTTACCCGATAGCCTGTTGTCGGCACTGGATGTGTCAACGAATGCACTAGCGGTTGCGCAAAAAAATGCCGTCCGCAATGATGTGGAAATTACTTTTTTGCAGCAGGACATTCTAAAGGCCAACGCCATTGAAAAATATGATGTTATTGTTTCAAATCCGCCCTATGTGCGAGAGTTGGAAAAAGCTGAAATTAAAAAGAACGTCCACGATCATGAGCCACATCTCGCCTTGTTCGTGACCGATGAAGATCCGTTGCTGTTTTATCGGAAAATTGCGGCGCTTGCAGTCGAATCGTTACCGCGTGACGGAAAATTATATTTTGAGATCAATCAATACCTTGGCGCTGAAATGATTGCCTTGCTGGAACAATCGGGATTTAAGGATGTTGAATTGCGGAAGGATATTTATGGCAACGACCGAATGTTGAAAGCTGTAAAAAAATAGTTATTCGTACCGCAGCGCCTCGATCGGATCGAGTTTCGACGCCTTTAACGCAGGATAAGAACCTGAAACCACTGCAACTACAAAGGTTGTGATTATCGCGGCAAACATTGCTTCCCACGGAACCACAAATCCGAAATTCATAAGCGACGCCACACCGTAGCCGGAAAGAATCCCGAGCAGCATACCTATGAGTCCGCCCAACTGGCCAATAACAAGCGTTTCGATGAAGAACTGCATCGCAATGGTCTTTCTATTGGCACCAAGCGCTTTACGTACGCCGATCTCGCGGGTACGTTCGGTGACCGACACCAGCATGATGTTCATCAATGCAATCGATGATCCGAAAATCGTAATAACGCCAATAACCCAGGCCGCGACTTCGAGATATTGTGTTATTGAAAGAATTCTGTTGATAAGATCATCACTTCGTGAAATCCCGAAATTGCTTTCCTGTACAGGGCTTAACTTTCTGATTCGGCGCATCGTCAGTGTCGCTTCATCAACCGCCTCATCCAGAAGCTCATTATTGCCAACCATTACACTGACCCGGTAATTGATGTTGGGGGCGGTAAACAGTGAACGCGCGACCTGAATCGGGATAAGCACCCGTAAATCCTGGCTGTTGCCAAATGTTGAACCTTTTTCTTTCAGTACGCCAATAACACGGAATTTTGCGCCGCGAACCGAGATCACTTTATCGATTGGATTGACGTCTTTCAAAAGTCCTTTTTCAAAATCAGATCCCACAACGCAGACATACGCATTGTTCTGGATGTCGAACGGAGTGAAGTTTCGGCCCATCGTAACTTCCAGTCCTGAATTGACAAGAAAATGTTCATCGACGCCCACGACCTGAATTTCAGGTTCGGTTTTTTCCGATTCGAATTTTACCTCGGCATTTTGTGTTGCAGTGAATGAAAGCGACGTATTCGTAAAAGGATATTTATAAGAATCTTTGAATGCTTTTGCCTGGGTATACGAAATTATCGGGTGAATCTTGTTTTCTCCATCGGCATCGATTTGTTGTGAGATGTCGTACTGTTCGACGTTAAAAGTGTTCGAACCCATCGACGCGAAGTCGGCCGACAATTGATTTTCGAGTGCCGAAACCACCGTCAGGATCATCACCAATGCCCAAATCCCGATTCCGATAATAAATACGGTTAAAGTCGTGCGAAGCATTTGCGTGCGGATCGAGCCAAGCGCAATCCTGATATTTTCTTTTAAAAGCTTAAACATACGGAGATTTTGACGGGTCTAAAATACGACTATTTTTGAGCATTGCCGTTTTGGGTTTTAAGTTTTTATTGTGTTCAAATT
Organism: Bacteroidota bacterium; assembly: GCA_023427845.1. GTDB lineage: Bacteria > Bacteroidota > Bacteroidia > Flavobacteriales > Flavobacteriaceae > Flavobacterium. The sequence continues at coordinate 10,904 of JAEYZX010000197.1, read as the reverse complement.
TGTCGATATTTGCGCAAACATCCACCTAATGGCACAAAAACCAGGCATTCCGAAAGGTACGAGGGACTTCTCACCTTCGGAGGTTGCAAAGCGGCAGTACATCACTCAAATCATAAAGCGGAATTTTGAGAAATTCGGTTATCAGCCAATTGAAACCCCGTCGTTCGAAAACAGTGAGACACTGATGGGAAAGTACGGCGAGGAAGGCGACCGGCTGATTTTCAAAATTTTGAATTCGGGCGACTACCTGGCCAAAGCAGACCAGAAATTGTTGGATGCAAAAGAAAGCCTCAAGCTCACTCCGCAAATTTCCGAAAAAGCACTTCGTTACGATCTTACCGTTCCGTTTGCACGGTATGTGGTGCAGCATCAAAATGACATCGAATTCCCGTTCAAACGTTACCAGATACAGCCGGTTTGGCGCGCCGACCGTCCGCAGAAGGGCCGTTTCCGCGAGTTTTATCAATGTGATGCCGATGTTGTAGGTTCAAAATCGCTTTGGCAGGAAGTCGAATTGGTGCAGCTGTACGATGCGGTTTTTTCGGAACTGAAACTCAGCGGCGTCAAGATAAAAATCAACAACAGGAAAATATTATCGGGAATTGCTGAGGTTATCGGTGCGTCGGATAAACTGATCGATTTTACCGTAGCGCTCGATAAACTTGACAAAGTAGGAGCAGAGGGCGTTCGTAAAGAGATGCTCGAAAAGGGAATTTCGGATCAGGCGATTGTGAAACTGGAACCGCTGTTTCACTTTAGCGGAACCGTCAATGAGAAACTCGACAAACTTGAAAGTTTGCTGGCATCTTCGCACGAGGGACTCAAAGGTGTCGAGGAGCTGCGGTTTATTTGTAAAAATGTCCTCGAGCTTGGTTTGCAGGATTCGGTTTTGGATTTGGATGTCACGCTGGCACGCGGACTCAACTATTATACGGGTGCGATTCTGGAAGTCGCCCCTCCGGATTCGGTTTCGATGGGCTCGATAGGCGGGGGCGGAAGATATGATGACCTAACGGGAATATTCGGATTGAAGAATATAAGCGGTGTCGGGATATCATTTGGCCTTGACCGTATTTATCTCGTTATCGAGGAACTGGGATTGTTTCCCGAGACGGTTGCAATATCGACTACGGCGCTTTTTATAAATTATGGCGAAAAGGAAGCGCTTTATGCGATGAAGGCCATCAAGCAGCTTCGCGCGAATGGGATTTCTGCCGAGCTTTACCCCGACAATGTGAAGGTCGCCAAGCAGTTTGGGCATGCCGATAAACGGAATATTCCATACGCGGTAATTGCAGGTGATGCGGAAATGGCAGCGGGTACCTATTCGATTAAGGACCTTTTTTCAGGTGAGCAGCAAACTGTCGCATTCGATCAATTGAAAGAAAAATTATCTTCGTAGGCCAAATCGCGTGAAGGATTGCAGCGGCATCCTCGCTGTTCCGCCAGGACAGCGAGATACAGCGGAAAGCCTGACCCCTTCGGGACGGCGAAAGCAAGGCCAAGGGGACACGCCCAATAAAAAAAAAGCTTCCACATGGGAAGCTTTTTTAGTTTAGTTGATCAGGAATTTCTTACTGATAGTTCCATTGCTGGTTTTTAACTGGACAACATAGGTTCCGGTGCTGTAATCTTTGACCGGAATTTTGATATGCGACTGGTCGGAATCTTCTGTATCGAAAACCGCAAGACGTTGTCCGAGTATGTTGTAAAGAGTTACGGTATGCGCAGTCACATCGGAAAGGTTGTTTTTGATGTTAAGCGTTTCATCGTTTTGCGTAAACAATACGACCATCTGATTGCTAAGTTCATTATCGTCGACTGAAAGTGCGCTCGATGTAAACCGTAACGAGAAGCGGTCATCGGTTGTCCCTACCGGCAACGTGATACTCATAATTCCCTCACGGAGGTCGTGATAGATATCGGTCACATTATCGTGAATATAGATGGGCACTTCAGGATCGAAATTCTCGGTTCCATCAAGTTTAAACTGCACCTGACCTGCGTTGGCTATCTTAACCTGCAGCGGATATATGCTGTTTGCGTTGAAGTAGCTTTCGCCCTGAATGTTGAGCAGTGTTCCGTTATTGATAAAGCACATGTCATTTGGCTGTGCATCGATATGGATCGCATCGTAGCCAGGGTCGATTCCGCTTGTCGCGAATTCATTCATGAATCCGATCAGGATCTGCCTGTGGAAATTATTTTCTGAGATGAAACCGAGCCTGATTTTAGGGAAACCATCCGGCTCGACTTCGTCCTCAGCATTGTTCCCGGCAGATGGTGTCTGTTCGGTAGCCGTCCTGAAAACAGTATTGGACTGTGTATTGTCTTCTTTTATGAATGCACGCTGACCATTGTTGAATGTTATAGTCCCGCCTGTGGCACTTCCGACCATAAAGAATCCCTGGCCTACAGGGACAAACCGTCCCGGTGTTTTGCTACTGCTTCCTAGTCCGCTGATATCTGCAGGAGAGACAGGCGGTGTTCCGCCAACCAGGTTTCTAATTGCATAGCCACCTTGATAATCGGCGTAAACATGCGTATCATTTGTGGTAAAATGTTCCCAGAAATACAATGTACCGGTTGTGGTGGCCGCGTTATCGGTGATGAATACATTCGCATCGAGTGCGGACGCATACGGGTTTCCGGCAAGGTTGATATTGTTAGGTGCAATCGTACTTGTTATCGCGCCGTTGAATGGCTTGCCGATGAACGTATAGTTCTGGCTTTCGCTCAGCGCGCCGCTGCCTTTCAGAGTATATCCCTGTCCCGGAAGCAATGCCCCGGTTGGGCCCACCGCAGTCCAGTTGGCGTATGCATTGCTAAGATTCTGGAATTTGTATATCCAGTATCCGCTCAATGTGATTGGGCTGGTTCCCGGTGCCGTAAATCCGCTGGTCCATGTTATGTCGGTAATATTGTCCGGATCTGTCGCGTCTTTCATGACTCCTGCAACCGTATAATTATTGTTGTTGGTCGTGGTGTTCATGGCGCCAACCGGCGACGACCAATAGTTATAATTGAATGGATTCACAGCTCCTTGCTGGTCGCGTTCTATAAATCCGGAACTCGCAGGATCCAGGTCACTATAAAGCGTTTGCACCAATTGTGACTTACCTTTGAGATCAATACGGCCGTGCAATCTCAGGAACCATGAGTTTCTCAACTGATTGTCGTTGTCGAGGATCACGTTTATTCCCGGATCGATCAGCAAACCAAGATTTTCAAGATTTGAACTCAGTGTCATATTGTGTCGCATGTGCAGTATTGACCATGGGTTATCGAAAACATCCATACCGCGTACAAAGTTATTTTGGCTTACCGCAAGATCGAGTGCGCTTGCCTGTGTCGTAACAAATGGCATTGGCGCCAATTGATATCGCAGTGTCTTCGCGTTGTATACTCGCGCCAGCGAGGTACTTGTGCCCGCATCGATTGCAGTAGTTGTGAAGTCGTCGATGACATCATCTTTATAATTGTCTAATCGGTAGTAGGCGAGAAGGGATGCCCAGGTCGATGATTCGACATCTTTAGGTATGATTACACCACGGATTGCAGTGCCGTTTCGGTCAATTTCCTGATAAACCATTTTCTGAACCTGATCGGTTGTCAACGCCTGATTGAATACGCGGACTTCGTCTATGCCACCATTAAAGAAATAGGTTGCCGATGTTGCAAATTTGCCAATTGTGAACTTAGAGGTGGTAGCGTTCAGCGCCGCCGTTCCACCTGCAGACTGCGATACCTGACGGCCATTTACATATAACTTCAGTTTTTGGGAAGGATCATTTCCTTTATAGACAGCAGCTATGTGGTACCATCTGTCGGTTTCAAGCGCGAAGCTCGAGTGTAGGTTAATGCTGTTGGCATTGATCCTTACTAATCTTTCGGCGGTGACACGTACGTGGAAGAATTCCTGTCCGAATGCAGCCCCGATCGCATTGTAGTTTGAAGGAAGTTTTATCCAACCCATTATCGTTGCTTCGGGAAGGCCACTTAGCAACTGACTTCCTTCGGCATAATCGTTACGGCCATCAAATTCGATATAGAGCTTCCTTTCAAGATCTCGTGGTGAACCGAAAGTAGTGGGATCGGTATCGAACGAATCCAGAATACCGTCCTTATCTGCATCGGCATTACCGTCTATGATTCCATTGTTGTTTGCATCCAAAGCACTGAATAGACCTCCGGCTATATCCATTATGCCATCGCTGTTCGAGTCTATCTGCAGGTAATCCGGAATCGAATTTGAATCGGTGTCGGTTGCAAACGGTCGCACCAAGGTTCCGTATCCGACATAATTATCGAAAACATTGAGGAATCCGTCACGATCGGTATCTCCACCATCACCAATCCCATCACAATCCACGTCCCCATCACCATTAAGAAGTCCGGCTTCATCAACATCAAAAAGGGAATCATTATCACTGTCAAGATCAAGGAAATTATGAACTCCGTCGCCATCTGAATCCGGGTTTAGGTAAGTTCCGCCTGCAATCATCGCATCGATGTCGTCGTGTAGTCCGTTTCCATTGGCATCGACCCATAAGGCATCGGCAGGATCCATAAATCCTTTTCCTCCGCTCAGGTGTTTGAAACCTGCTTCTTCGATATCCGGAATTCCGTCGTTATCACTGTCAAGGTCAAAGATATTTGCAACGAGGTCACCTTCCCAATCGCAATAAGATTGCTTTATTGAAATATCATCGAGTGCAAGGTCATTTCCACTTCCGCCACTTGCATTGTTCCTGAAGCGGATTGTAAATGCAGTAACGTTTCCTAGGTTCACGCTCGTGGTAAACTCTTTCCATACCGAAAGCGCGCAGGAGTTTGATGTTGTCGATCCGTTGCAGCGTCCGAGGTTTCCGGTATTAAATGTAGATAATAGGTTGTTTGACAAATCGCGGAATTCGACCGTAATGTTTGGCAATATGGTACCGTTATAAGCAGTCTGGCTCATGATATTCATTGCCCAAAACGTATACGTAATCGGAACGTTCGGAAGTATTCCCGATATGGTGGTTTCGTAAAAAACTTGTGGCGTATAGGAAGCATTAAATACGGCCATCCTTCCATTGGTATCGCCAATCGTATGATCTTCCTGCGCAGTCCAGTTTGTATGTGACCACGTGGCAAGATTTCCCGGATCGCCTGATGGGCCACTGATTTTGTGCGTCACTGTATATTCGCCATCGTTAAGGCTCCAGTCGTTTTGCATGTCGCATGAACCCGAATTTGGTCCGACGACACCATCTTCATAACAATACGTACAGGTTGCTCCCGGAATGTTGATATTGATATGTCCTTTAGTCGTTCCGGCACCAAATGTTTCATTTAGAAACAAATACTCGACAGTACTCGACGACGATGAGGTGCAATTGGATTGTTCGTAGATATCGATGATTCCGTCGTTATCATCATCTATATCGATATTATCGCTGACCCCGTCGCCATCGGTATCGGGATAGGTGCGCACACCGAGACCTGTAATGGAAAAGTTGTAAGGACTTTCGTTACTGTCGTCGTTTGCTATGTAAAGTACAGCATTCTTGACCCCGACGGTCGTAGGTTGGAATTTTACAATCAATTGAGTAGATGAACCGGAGGCCAAGACTGCTGCCGGCGGGGTTACAACTGCGAAGCTTGATGCGCCGGAACCCGTAAAGGTCACGGCTCCAATATTCAGGTTTCCGATACCCGTATTCTGAATGGTATAGATTACGGTAGTTGAACCGCCATCGACCGATACTGATCCAAAATCCGTCTGATCGGATACCCATGGCGAGTTATCGTTATCCTCAATTGAAATAAAATTACCAACCACATTCATTTCAGGATTAGATCCTGTACCACGGATGGCGAAGGTGAATGGGTTTTCGCTTATATCGTCATTTACGATATTGACGGTAGCATTTCTGACACCTGTAGCCGACGGATTAAAAGTAATTACAAAAGTGGTAGTCATATTTATGCCGACCGGTGACGAAGGAAGAGTAGTAACGGTAAAGTCTCCGGCATTTGCGCCGGTTATTGTGATTGCGCCAATAGTTAGTGGTAATGAAGCGGCGTTACTGTTCCGAATAACAAAAGTACTTGCAATGGTGCCGTTCGTGACGTTTGTTGATCCGAAATCGGTGTTGTCGGTTGCATTTGGAGTTGCATCGCCAACTGCGATCACGATACCATTTCCGCTGACGATGATTTCGGGTTCTGCACCGTTTCCACGTATTGCGAACGTATAAGGGTTTTCATTCGCATCATCATTCTGAATGCTGACCATCGCATTGCGGACACCTGTCGCGCTGGGGTTGAAAGTGATGACAAAATCCGAAAATTGATTCACCGGAATACTTGAAGCTGGCGCTGTTGTGACACTAAAATCACTGGCGTTTGCACCGGTAATTGTTATAGCACCAATAGACAATGGCGTTGTTGCGCTGGAAAGGTTTTGAATACGGAATGTGCTTGTGGCCGTTCCGTTGAGGATATGTACGCTTCCAAAGTCGGTGAAATCTGTTGTTGAAGGAGTATTATCCCCACTGGCGATATTGTTTCCATTTCCTTGGACATTGATTTCGCCATTTGCGATGATTCCGATGCCCTGGAGATTGAAATTATAAGGATTTTCATTTGCGTCATTATTTGCTATTGAGATCATCGCAGTTCGGATTCCCACGGCACTCGGATTGAAAGTCACATTAAAAGTAGTACTTGATCCTCCTGCTACTGTACTTGCCGGTGCGGATGTAACCGTGAAATTCGTTGGATGGGCGCCGCTAAAAGTAATCGCGCCGATAGTCAGGTTTGAATCCCCTGTGTTTTGAATTGTAAATGTATGGGTTACGGAACCTAATGTTATATCGGTAGATCCGAAATCGGTGAAATCGGCTGTAGTTGGTGTAGTATCACCGTCGGCAATATTTTGCGAATTACCCTGGATGTTGATTTCCTGCGACGCCACCGTCCATGAGACAATCACACGGCCATTGGCCCCATTGCCTCCTGTTCGGGTACCGCTGGTGCGTCGGGCACCTCCACCGCCTCCGCCAGGTGTCTGGCCCGGACTACCATTGCCGTTGCCGGTTTGGCCATTTCCACCATTTCCGCCACCGGCAGGTGCAACTCCACCGTTATCACCGCTACCGTTTGCGCCATTGCCTGAAGGTCCTGCTGAGGAACCACCACCACCGGCATAAATAAACCATAGGAAACTAATCCCATCGGCTCCATCACCTCCACTGTATTTTATATCTCCGATTGAAGCGGCAGCAGAACCGCCGTTGGCCCCGCTTGTTTGATTGTTGGCAGCAGTCCGTCCTCCTTTTGCAAGGAGTGTGGATGCGTTAACAAACCAGGTATCGCCACCGTCATTATTATTGTTGTTGCTTCCCGCACCCACTCTTAAGGATATGTTCTGACCTGGGGTCACCGAAATCACGGATTGCACATATGCGCCTCCACCGCCTCCACCGCCTTCACCGGTAGTTGATCTTGAAGCGCCACGGCCACCCGCGCCCCAAGCTTCCACCGTCAAAGATGTAACGCCGGGAGGTACCGTAAACGTTGCGTTTCCGGCTGTGTTGTAGGTTATAGACTGCGCGATTCCAAATAGCGAGAACAGTAGTGTTAAAAAACTAAAAAGAAATCTCTTCTTTAATAGGGTAATAATTTCCATAAGCTCAAATTATAGGTCATTATAGTTTTAGGTCCAGGACAATTAAAATTTTCATTATTGGTATTTGACGTAGCAACCGAATTTTATCCACAATATTTTGTTAATAATTTCTAATGCATTTCAAAACTAATTTTAATTTTCCTAAAAAAAAAATAATTAATCGATAAACTGCATAAAAATAGGATGAAATGCATAAAATCGTTCAATTGCGTCGGATAAATCTTATAAAATCGTAATTTTTATATTGATTTTTTGCTATTGGAAGTCGCGATGTCGTGCGAAATTGAGTCGACAATGTTAAAGTAAACGTAAAAAAAATCCCCGAACCAATATGAATTGGATCAGGGATAAGTAGCGAGAGAGAGATTTGAACTCTCGACCTCAGGGTTATGAATCCTGCGCTCTAACCAACTGAGCTACCTCGCCAGAAATGTTGATTAAATGCTGTGTTAACGCGGGTGCAAATATAAAACTAAATCGAGAGGTTGCAAATATTATTTTAGAGAAAAAAAATATTTTTATAAAACCCCATTTTTTTGATTTAATTCTATATATTTCCCGAAAAATACGAGTATGGATGTAAAAGTACGATATGAATTAGAATTCCCCGTCAACTCTTCACCACAGTTGCTTTACCAATATATTTCGACGCCTTCGGGATTGTCTGAATGGTTTGCCGATAACGTAAACTCAAGAGGGGAATATTTTACGTTCATGTGGAACGGCTCGCAGGAGAAAGCACGACTGACATCAAAAAAGTCGGGTGAGAAAGTTAAATTTCGTTGGATTGACGAACATGATAAGGATACCGATTTATATTTTGAACTCCGAATCCTTGAGGATGAAATTACGAAAGACGTATCTCTTATGGTGATTGATTATGCTGATGAAGATGAAGTGGAAGAAGCGCGCAGGCTTTGGGAAAATCAAATTTCCGATTTGAAGCACGTGATTGGTTCCGTCTGATAAACGGATTTTTAAAACTATATTTGCCCTGAATTTATCAGGGCTTTTTTTATGTTTAATTTCAACGGTACTCTTACTGCCTCTCAAGCGGATTCAATAGCTTTTAATCGGGGATTTTTATATGGTGACAGCGTTTTCGAAACCCTAAAGGTATTGGATGGGAAAGTTCTTTTTCTTGAAGATCATTACTTCCGATTGATGTCGGCCATGCGCATAATCCGTATGGAAATCCCGATGTCATTTACTATGGAATTTATGGAAAGCCAACTATTAGATACCGCCAATGCGTCGGGATGCGCTGATTCAGCACGTCTCAGGATGACCGTTTTTAGGAATGCCGGCGGAAATTATCTGCCGCTGTCGCGAGAAGTATCGTATGTCATAACATCAACTTCGATTGAGCAAAAAGTGTATGCAATCGAACCTGGGCGGTATGAGGTAGATTTGTACAAAGATTTTTATGTAACCCGTCAATTGCTTTCCACAATAAAATCGACAAACCGAATCATCAATGTTACTGGTAGCATTTATGCCGCGGAGAACGATTTACAGAATTGCCTTTTAATGAACGAGCAAAAAAATATTGTAGAGGCACTGAACGGGAATCTGTTTATGGTTTTCGGTAATAAAGTTATAACTCCGCCATTATCTGAAGGTTGTTTGAATGGTGTGATGCGGAAACAGATAATTGAGATAATAAAACGCGAGGAGAACATCGAATTTTCGGAAGAGACCGTATCGCCTTTTGATCTTCAGAAAGCGGACGAAATTTTTATAACGAATGTGATTATCGGAATCCAGCCAATTACGCGATATCGAAAAAAGGAGTATTCAGCCGATTTCAGCAAACGAATTTTAGGAAAGCTGAACGCAAAAATCAGGTTGTATTAGTTAAGAAGCGGATTTTCAGGAGCATTTGACCAGATCAGATAATCACCTCCAAGTTCAAGTATTTTTTCTTTCCAGAAGTCGGCAGTCGATTTTCCTATAATTTTATTCTGATAGCCATTCTCAGTTACGATCCACGAATTGGACTGCATTTCGTCTTCAAGTTGCTGGGCGTCCCAACCGGTATATCCAAGAAAAAAACGGATGTTGTCCTTTTTGATCCTGCCTTCGTTGATGAGTTTTTTGGTCAGGTCGAAATCGCCGCCCCAGAATATGCCATTTGAAATTTCTATACTGTTGGTTATCAAATCGGGAATGTTGTGGATAAAGTAGAGGTTGTCCTGTTCCACAGGCCCACCGTTGTAAATTTTAAACGAAGCCTCGACATCCGGAACCAAATCATTAATGGTATATTTCAGCGGTTTGTTTATAATGAACCCCACCGATCCTTCGCTGTTATGGTCTGCTAAAAGTATTACCGATCTGTTGAATGAAATATCACCAATTATTGAGGGTTCAGCGATTAGCAAATGTCCTTTCTTGAGTTTTTCCGAAATCATTTTGCTGCAATTTTAATTAAATTTAGCCATTTTTATTTTATGGCAGTAAAAAAAATGACGAAAATTTAAAAAAAAAGCTCTCCGAACAGGAAAGCTTATTTTTCTTAATTTATCTAAACAGTTCTAATTAACTGATCCTTCCAAATCTGCTCCAGCTTTGAATTTCACAACATTTTTAGAAGCGATTTTTATCGTTTTACCTGTCTGAGGATTTCTACCGTCTCTAGCAGCTCTGTTAGATACTGACCATGACCCAAAACCTACCAAAGAAACTCGGCCGCCACTTTTCAAAGTTTTGCTTACGTTTCCTAAAAATGATTCCAATGCCGATTTTGCAGCACCTTTAGAAATTCCTGCATCTGCAGCAATAGCATCAATTAATTCTGATTTGTTCATAATAATAGTTATTTATTGTTGGTTAAACATGATGTTAATAATAACAAATTTAATGGGAAATCCTTACCGTGCAAGCCTTTTCGCGTGTTTTCGGGCTATTTGTTGATAACTTGAAACTTTTGTTGATAAAGCTTCTTGTTTTTGTCGATTTCCCTTTCAAATCAGTACTTGCAAGGGCTTATATCGCCTTCGAGTTTGCTGAAAATGTCATGCCATTTAGCAATTCGGCAGCCGACATTATTTTTTTTCCCGGCAGTTGCAGGTTTATAATTTCAAGATAGCCGCCCTTCACCGCAATTTCAATGGCTTTTTTGGTTGCTCCAATTTTGCCGATGGATTCGCCGTGGTCTTCGAACCTGATTTTTGCTTCGTATATTTTCACATTCCACTTATTTTCCCCATCCATAAAGTAACAC